>JAVVDX010000040.1:0-23700 GCA_032251475.1 Wenzhouxiangellaceae bacterium
ATCGACCATGCGGTGACTTCGAGTCCCGAGTCCCGAGTCCCGAGCCGCTCACTCCACCCGCGGCGCCTGCGGCCCGACGTCGCCGCACTGGGCGCGGTGCAGAAGGTAGTGATCCATCAGCACCAGCGCCAGCATCGCCTCGACAATCGGCACGGCGCGGATGCCGACGCACGGGTCGTGGCGGCCGGTGGTGACGATCTCGACCGGATTGCCGTCAGTGTCGACGGTGCGCCCGGGCAGGCGCAGGCTGGAGGTCGGTTTGAACGCCACCGCCACCGTCACCGGCTGGCCCGACGAGATGCCGCCGAGCACGCCGCCGGCGTTGTTGCCGACGAACCCTTCGGGCGTGATCTCGTCGCGGTGGACGGTGCCCTTCTGCGCCACGCTCGCGAATCCGGCGCCGATCTCGACGCCCTTGGCCGCGTTGATGCTCATCATCGCCGCGGCGAGGTCGCCGTCGAGCTTCGCGTAGACCGGAGCGCCCCAGCCCGGCGGCACACCCTCGGCCCGCGCGCGCACCAGCGCGCCGACCGAATCGCCCTCCTTGCGCAGCGCGTCCATGTAGCGCTCCAGCTCCGGCACGCGCGCCGGATCGGGGCAGAAGAACGGGTTGTCGTCGATCGAGTCGGCGACGAAGTTCCCGTCACACTCGAGCTCGCCGATCTGCGCCAGCCAGCCGGTGATCCGGATGCCGGATCTCTCCCGTAGATAGCCGGCCGCGAGCGCGCCGGCCGCGACCCGCATCGCGGTCTCGCGCGCCGACGAACGACCGCCGCCGCGCCAGTCGCGCAGCCCGTACTTGTGGTGATAGGTGTAGTCGGCGTGGCCGGGCCGGAATTGCGCGGCGATGTCGGCGTAGTCCTTGCTCCTGGCATCGGTGTTGTAGACCAGCAGCGCGATCGGCGTGCCGGTCGTGACGCCTTCGAACACGCCCGAGAGGATCTGCACGTCCTCGGCCTCGCGCCGCTGCGAAGTGTGCCGGGAGCGGCCGGTCGCGCGCCGCAGCAGCGCGCTGCGGATTTCGCCGGCCGTGATCGGCATCCCGGGCGGAAAGCCGTCGATGACGCAGCCGATCGCCGGCCCGTGGCTTTCGCCGAAGGTCGTGACCCGAAGCACGCGTCCGAACTGGTTGAAGCTCATTGTCGATCCTTGCAAAGCGGTCCACAGATGAACACAGATGAACACAGATGAATCAAATACAGTTTTTCTTCGTGTTCTTCGCGCCCTTCGTGGTTAGTTTATGCCCGCACCCTTCCGTGCCAGTCGATGCATGCGGACCGGTCCAGCAGCACCACGCCTTCGCCGCCGTGCTCGAACTCGAGCCAGATCGCCTCGGCCTCGCCCAGCAGCCGCTCGGTCTGCGGCTGCGCCTCGCCAACTTCCAGCAGCAGCCAGCCGCCCGGCGCCAGGCGGTCGGCCGCGCCGGCAATCAGGCGGCGGACAATGGCCAGCCCGTCGGCGCCCGCAGCCAGCGCCGCTTCCGGCTCGTGCCGGTACTCGGCTGGCAGCGTGTGCATCGACGCCTCCGGCACGTACGGCGGGTTGCTTACGATCAGATCGTAGCGCGGCCGGTCTTCCGACGACGCCTCGAGACCGTCGTAGACGTCGGATTCGATCAGCCGGACGCGATCGGCCAGCCCCAGCCGCTCGACGTTGGCCGCGGCCCTGGCGAGCGCGGCCGGGCTGTTGTCGACCGCGTCGACGCGCAACTCCGGCCAGTACCAGGCCAGCGCACAGGCGATGCAGCCGCAGCCGGTGCCGACGTCGAGCACGCGCAGCGGGCGCTCCAGGTCCAGCCACGGCATCAGGCCGTCCCGGATCAGCTCGGCCAGCGGCGAGCGCGGCACCAGCGTGTTCTCGTCGACCTTGAAATGCAGACCGGCGAACCACGCCTCGCCGATCAGATAGGCCAGCGGCCTGCGCGTCGCGATTCTCTCCGCCAGCAGCCGTTCGAGCCGGGCGAGCGCGTCCGATTCGAGCCGCCGCGCCATCTCGCCGACGGAAAAATCCGGCGCCAGGCCGAGCGCGTGCGATACCATCCAGCACGCCTCGTCGCGGGCATTCGCCGTGCCGTGCCCGAAGAACAGGTCGGCGACCTCCATCCGCCGCGCGGCGTCCCGGACCCATTCGTCGACGGTCGCGGCGGCTGATTTTTCGGCGTTCGGTTGCATCGGAGCGAGTATAGACGCCACGGGAGCTGGCTCGTGCGCTCGTCCGAGTCCCGGGTCCCGGATCCCGCAGATCGAGGTTACATCGCTGACGAATACTGGGATAATCGCGTCAATGCAATTCCACCCTGCCGCAAACCGCAGGCCGTTACTGCCCGTGACGCAATCCGGGCGTGCCCTGCCGATCGTCATTGCCGTGGTGCTCGGCCTGCTGACCGGACTCGCGCTGACCCGGATTCTGTTCCCGCCGGGGCCCGAATTCCGGGCCGCGTCGATCTACCCCGAAGCGCGCACGCTCGCACCGTTCGAACTCGAGACCGCCGACGGCGAGGCGTTCACCGAGGACGATCTCGCCGGGCGGCCGTCGCTACTGTTCTTCGGCTTCACCCACTGCCCGGACGTCTGCCCGACCACGCTGAGCACGCTGGCCGCGGCGATGGACAAGCTCGATGCGATGCGCGTGGACCGGAAGCCGCGGGTCGTGTTCGTCTCGGTCGACCCGGCGCGCGACGCCGGCGAGGCGATGCAGGCCTACGCCGAATCGTTCGATCCCGAATTCACGGCCGTGACCGGCGACGACGAGGCGCTGCAGCAGCTGACCTCACAGGTCGGCGCAATGTACGCGCGCAATCCACCGGACACCGGCGGCTTCTACACCGTCGATCACTCGACGATGCTGGTCATCGTCGATTCCCGGGGCCGGATGATCGGCCGCTTCGGCCAGCCGTTTTCCGCCGAGGATCTCGCCGCCGACCTGTTCACGCTGGTCCGCGCCGGTGTCTGACGCCGGCCAGGCGGTTATCGACCGGCTCAAGGCCTGGCCACAGTACCTGCTGCCGCAGCACCTGCTGACCCGGCTGGCCACCGCAGCGTCGCGCAGCCGGGCGCTGCGCCGGCCTCTGATCGGCGCCTTCACGCGCCTCTACCCGGTCGCGCTCGACGAGTGCGTATCGCCGGCGGAAGGCTACCGGTGCTTCGACGACTTCTTCACCCGCGCGCTCGAGCCGGACGCACGCGCGTTTCCCGGCGACTCCGACGTCCCGGTCAGCCCGTGCGACGGCACGCTGAGCCGGGCCGGCGTCGTGCGCGAGGGCACCGTCGTCCAGGCCAAGGGGCGCACCTACACCGTCGCCGAGCTGCTCGGCGGACGCGAATTCGCTCAACCATTCGCCGACGGCCGCTACATCACGATCTACCTGGCGCCGCACGACTACCACCGCGTGCACATGCCGGTTGCCGGCAGGCTGATCGCCGAAGTCCGCGTCCCGGGGCGACTGTTCAGCGTCTCGGAGACAACCACGCGGGTCGTCGACCGGCTGTTCGCCCGCAACGAGCGCATGATCGCGCTGTTCGAGACCGGCTGCGGGCCGGTCGCGGTGGTGATGGTGGCGGCGATGCTGGTCGCCGGCATCGAGACCGCCTGGGGCGGGCCCGGAGATGTCCGCCCCGGCCGGCAGGTTCGCGTCACCTACCCGGACCGCGAAATCGGTCTCGCGCGCGGCGCCGAGCTCGGACGATTTCACTGGGGCTCGACGGTCATCGTGCTGACCCCGTCCGGTGCTCCCGAATGGCTCCAGGCGCTGCACCCGGGACGGCGCATGACGCTGGGCGAGCCGCTGTGCGCCGACCCGTGGTCCGAAACTCGCAGCGATTCGCAGGGTCCATGACGACCATGAAGACGACGCATGCAATTTGCGCGGCGATGCTCGCCGCAGCCGGGGCGGCCCTTCCGACCGGGCCGGCACCAGCGCAGGCCGAGCCGGCACGGCAACCGCCTGCGGGGGCGGAAAACGAATCGGGCGGCTCACTCAATGCCGGGCAGCGGCACTGGCTGGCCGAGCGGGCCGAAACCTCCGACCTGGTCGTGATCGCCCGCCTCGAGCGCGTCAAGTACCGGTACCGCAACGAATTTCCAATCGAAGGTGAAGCCTGGTTCCGCCCGCTGATCACCTACAAGTCGCCGCCGCGGTCCGGCGGCCTGATCATCGTCGGCGAGAAAGGGCTGCACGAAAACGAGTGCTACTTCCCGCGCACCAACCCGTGGGACGAGAAGCCGCGCTACCTGCTGTTTCTGAATCGGGACCCCGACACCGACAGCGTGCGCGGGCACCCGGAAGGCTGCGCGATCGAGATTCTGGTTACCGACCGCAACCGCTACGCCGCGCGCTGGCCCCAGCCGGCATTCGGCGGCGAACACGGGCGCGGGGACCCGGCGCTGGCCGAACTCGCCCGGGAAATGGATTTCCAGGGACCGATGTCGCGCATCGACGCCGGCGACATGCTCGCCCACCAGCGTCGCGACCGGGCCGAGCGCGATTTCATGCGGCTCGACGGCACGGATTTGATCCCGACGCGGGGCATCGAGCTGACCGAACTGCGGCGGCTGATGCAGCCGGGTCTGGAAACGGACCAGCCCGACGCGCGCGAACGAAAGCGCGTCGAAAAGCTGCGCCGCGAAATGTTCGGCGACGGAGAGTCCTGAAGTCTGCACGCCCCCACCCCAGCCCTCCCCCGCAAGCGGGGGAGGGAGTTCGTTCGTATGCGCAGGTCAGGCTAGCGAACCCTAACCCGACGATTCGGGGGACCGGGGCAACTACCTTACGATCCGGTAGCAGGGCTCATAGGCCTCGCCGACCGGAAGCTTCATCCGGTGCTGGCGCACGAAGCGGTCGAGCAGCCGATCCAGCGCCTCCATGACTTCGCGCTCGCCGCGAATCTCGAACGGCCCGTGCTCGCGGATGCGGCGGATACCCTCGGACTTGACGTTGCCCGAGACGATGGCCGAGAACACGCGGCGGAGGTTGGACGCCAGATCGTGCGGCGGCAGGTCGCGCGCCACCGGGATCTGCGCGACGGCTTCGTGGGTCGGGTCGAACGGGTGCTGGAATTTCTCCTCGATCTCGATCATCCAGTTGAAGTAGAACGCGTCTTTGGTCTCGATTCGGAAATCGCGCACCCGCTGCATGCCCTGCTTCATTTCACGCGCGACGGCCGGCGGGTCATCGATGATGATCCGGTAGCGCGACGCGGCGTCCTCGCCCAGCGTCAGGCGTACGAACTGGTCGATTTCCTCGAAGTAATCGGCCGACGACGACGGCCCGGTGAACACCAGCGGGAACGGCATCTCGCTGTTGACCGGATTGAGCAGTACGCCGAGCAGGAACAGGATCTCCTCGGCCGTGCCGACGCCGCCGGGAAACACGACGATGCCGTGACCGAGCCGGACGAACGCCTCCAGGCGCTTTTCGATATCGGGCAGGATCACCAGTTCGTTGACGATCGGGTTGGGCGATTCGGCGGCGATGATGCCGGGCTCGGAGATGCCGACGTAGCGCCCGGGCATCGTGCGCTGCTTGGCGTGGCCGATCGTCGCGCCCTTCATCGGGCCCTTCATCGCTCCCGGCCCGCAGCCGGTGCCGATGTTCAGGCCGCGCAGCCCGAGCTGGTAGCCGACCTCCTTGGAATAGTCATATTCGCCGTCGGGAATCGAGTGCCCGCCCCAGCAGATCACGAGATCGGGGTCACTGTCGGCATGGAGCAGCCGGCCGTTGCGAAGGATCTCGAAAACGGTGTTGGTGATGCCCTCGGACGAATCCTGATCGAAGTACGGGTTCGGCCGGATTTCGGTGTGAAAGTAGACGATGTCGCGCACGACCGCCGACAGCAATTCCCGGATGCCGTGGATCATCTCGCCGTCGACGAACGCCGGCGCCGGCGCATTGTCCAGTTCCAGCCGGATGCCGCGGTTGACCTGGTCGACCCGAATCACGAAATCGCGGTACTGCTCGAACATGGCCTCGGCGTCATCGCCGGCATAGCCGCTGTTGAGCACCGCCAGCGCGCACCGCCTGAGCAGGTCGCCAACCTCTTCGCTGGCGTCCGAAAGCCGCGCGACCTCCTCGCGCGAGAGGATGTTGAGACTGCCGGCCGGGTAGACGCGGGTCGACTGCGTCGTCACGGCCGGGGAACCGGTTCGGGTCACCGCGCGCGATCGTGTCATGGATGATTCCTGTGCATTGCAAGTTCCAGAACCGGGATTCTAGCGAAGCCGGGACGGGACGGCTCGCCTCACGCGGCGGGTTGGAAATCAAAAAGGGCCAGCCGGAGTCCGGCTGGCCCGATGGATCAGGCGGCCCGATACGAATACCGGACCGAGCTCCTGCAATTGCGCCCGCTCAGAAGTCGTAGCGCAGCGTGAGCCGGATTTCGTAGACCGAATTCGTGCGGCTCGTGAATACCGTCGGGTCGCCATCGAACTCGTTGAACCGGAACAGGCAGTCGCTCTGCTGCCGGCAGGTCGTGCGCGGCGCGTCGCCGGTCAGCGCCGTGGCGCCGTCGATGCCGTTGGCCGCGACGTCGGCGGCCGAGACCAGGTCGGCCTGGACGATCGCCGACTGACCGAAGAACGGACCGTTGGTGAATTCGCCCCAGTCGCTGTTGAGCAGGTTGGCGAAGTTCTCGATGTCGAGCTGCACCTTGAAGCGGTTGTCGCCGATGAACCGTCCGATGCCCGGAATGCCCGGCAATTCCTGCTGGAATCGCAGGTCCCAGATGTTGTTCCAGTCGTCCGAGACTTCCGAGAACGGCTCGTGGATCTTGCCGACCGGAATGCCTTCGCGCTCAACGAAGTCGAAGAATCCTGCCACGTCGAAGTCCGAGCCGTAGACGACCCGCGGGTCGTCGACCGGCAGCGGGATGTACAGCGGGTTGTTGTCGAACGGGTCCTCGCCAAGGCCGGCACGCCCGAACAGCGCGTTGTCGTCGTCGACGTCGAACGCGGTGCTCCAGACGTCGCCCTTGAAGATCCGGCCGAAGAAGTCGATCCGGGTCTGGAGATCCCAAAGGAAAGTGCGCTCGAAACCGACGTTGATCTTGAACGAATTCTCGATCTGGAACGGCGAGGTGCGCGCGGTCGGGTTGTTGCGATCGACGTCGAAAATCCCGCGCCAGTTCGAGATTCCGCGCGACGAGGTCCCTTCGCTGACGACTTCGGCGTCGGTGTAGGCGTAGCTGACGTCGAAGTTCATACCCCAGTCGTAGGCCTTGGCCAGCCCGAACGTCACGATCTTGCTTTCTGCGCCGTCGATGTTGCTCAGCCGGGTCAGGTTCGGGAGCCCCAGATCCTGCAGGTCGGCGTAGATCGTCCGGCCATCGGGCGCGACCCCGGTCGGCAGCGCCTCGTCGCGCTGGGTCTGGGCCATGTTGACCCAGTTGAACCCGTCCTTGGCCTTGGTGTAGAGGAACTGCGCCGTGAAGCGGTAGTTCTCGCCCAGGTTCAGGTCGCCGAACTTGACGTCGAAGCCCTGCTGCCAGCGCAGCGACGCCTTCCAGTCCGAGGGCGTATCGAAGTCCTCGGAGATGAAATCGATCGGCTCGGCCTGGCCCCCGGCGAGCTGTTCCAGCAATTCCGGCGGGATCATGGTCGGGTCGACGTTCTGGACATCGGAGGCGAATGCCCCGAATACCGGCTTCTGGAACGCGTTCGAAATCCAGACCTCCGGATTGCCGCCGGCGAACAGGCCGAAACCGCCGCTGACCGACGTCCGCCTGAACGGCGTCCACAGGAAGCCCACGCGCGGCATGATCAGGTCGTTGCCGTCGAGGTTGTTGTCGGTGCGCACGCCGAACCGGTCGAACACCGACTGGCTGAAGACCGGCTCGTCGCTCTGGTCGAAGACTTCGTAGCGCACGCCGGCGCTGAGTTCGAACTCGGGGGTGATCGACCAGCGGTCCTGGATGAAGAACGCCCACAGGTCATATTCCCACCGCGCCGCACCATCGCGCGCGTCGCCCGACGGCACGTTGCTGAGAAACACGCTGTTGGCATTCCGGTTGACGAGCTGGTCGAAGCTCCGGAACGAAAAGTCGCCGCGCGAGAACGGCACGAACAGGTTGAACAGTTCGTAGTTGTCGAACTCGGACCCCAACGTGAGCACGTGATTGCCGACGAAATATTCGCCCGAGGCGAAGATTTCCAGGCGCTCGTCGTTGAACTCGTTGGCGTGGCGGAAGTTGTCGCAGCCGGCGATGAACTCCTCGCCCTCGGTCAGCAGCCCCTCGAGCGGGCTGCCCTCGAGCCCGGAAAGATCGAAGAACTCGAGCGAGATCTGGCCGATGTTCGGGCCGGCGCGGCAGATCTGGCCGCGCTCGAATTCAGTAAAGTTGACTCGCAGATTGGTCGAGAAGTTGTAGGCCCAGTCGGCAAACCACTGCCCTGTCCATGCTTCGAGATCGACCGGCGTGTCGTACCAGGCCGAGACGAACGATTCTGCATCGACAATGGTGTCGGACTCCTCGGTCTTCTGATAAGTGAACGAAAGCCGTTGATCCATTGTGACGTTGGCGTCCAGCTTGACCAGCGTCCGTTCCGTCGTCTGCGGAACGTTGGCAACAACCGGCCGGCCACCGGGATCGAAACCGAACGTGTCCTCGATGATGCCGCCCAGCGTGTCGAAGAATCCGGGCTGCACGCCGTTGAAGAAGTCCGACGTGCTGAAGTCGACCGGACTGGAATCCTCGAACTCGTCGTAGGAGACGAAGAAAAACACCCGGTCCTTGAGTATCGGGCCGCCGAGCGTGAAACCGTACTCTTCCTGCTCGAAGTTGCCCGGGTCGAAGTCGCCGCCGGCGAACTCGTCGCCGATGAAGTCCTCGTCCTGGTAGGCCCAGTAGATATTGCCGTCGAACTCGTTGGTCCCGGACTTAGTTACCACATTCACCTTGCCGCCGACAAAGTCCGACGCAGTGACCGAGAAATCGGCCGCGACCAGCGTCGCCGATTCGATCGCATCGAGGTTGATCGGCGAGCGGTCTGTCGCATAGGTATTGTTGCTCAGCCCGAAGTTGTCGGTCTGGGTCGCGCCGTCGATCTCGAACGAGTTGAAACGCGGGTTGACGCCGCCGACCGACAGATTGCCGACGCCGTCGGACTGGGCCAGCGGATCGCGCAGCAGCGTCTTGATCACGTCGCGCTCGGTCGACGGCTGGTTCTGGATGTCGCGCGCCGAATAGGTCGAGCCGACGCCGAGGTTGAGTTCGACCGCCTGGTTGATCGCCGCGCCGGTTACCGAGACGGGCTCCAGTTCGGCGGCGGTTTCGTTGAGCCGGAAATTTAACGGATCCTGCGAACCGGGCTGGAGATAGACGTCCTCGAATACGGCGGTCTGGTAGCCGTCGTCCGTGGCCGTGATCCGGTACGGGCCGCCCACGCGCAGGCCGCTCTGGAAGAACGCGCCGGTCGCGCCGGTCGAAGCTCGCGAAACGGTACCGGACGGAATGTGCAGGATTTCGACTTCGGCACCGGCCAGCGGGTCCCCGGCCGGGCCGGTCACGCTGCCGCGGATGTCGGCGGACGTCGACTGCGCCAATACCGCCGCCGGCAGCAAGGCGACCGCCAGCACGACCGACGCGGTCGCGAGCCAACAGCGCAAATACTGGGAAAACTTCAAAGATTTCATGGGCATGCGCTCCCTGATGGATGCGTATAGGGTGTCAAGATCGGATTTCGGCTACAGAATTCCCCGAACCGCGACCCGGGGAAACCCGACCTATCCTAATCGTCGATATTTACACGGCGATTACACAAGTTTAACAATTCAGCCGGTCGGGAGTAAACGAAATTTCCGATTTTGGTTGCCGGTCGCCGGGCCCAGGCGCTGAACGCCGGTCCCGAGCGATTTTCCATTGCACCCGAAGGTCGATTGCCCTATACTTCCCGGCTTCTCGGGGTGTAGCTCAGCCTGGTAGAGCACTGTCTTCGGGAGGCAGGAGTCGCTGGTTCGAATCCAGTCACCCCGACCACCATCGCTGTGCGCGCGATCGGTGGTCCATCCGGCGCCGTCCCGGGGCGCTTGATTTACTAACCCCGTCGTTAATCCGCATTCGCTGCCCACGCCAGCCGGGTCAGGTTTTCCGGCTCCTCCAGCCGGACGACGATGTTGTCCTCGATCCGGATTCCGCCGCACGGCACCAGCATATCGATCAGCTTCCAGTCCAGGTGCCGCGACAGCAGCGAGGCGCGGAGCTTGTCCAGCAGGCTCGGGATGAAATAGAGCCCCGGCTCGACCGTGAGCACGTTGGCATTGTCGAGCCGCCGCGTCAGGCGCAGCGCCGCGTGGTCGTCCGGCGGCGGCAGCGGCTGGCCGTCCGGCGCGACCTTTCCGGCGATGTCGTGCACCTGCACACCGAGAAAGTGCCCCAGCCCGTGGGGCAGGAAAGTCGCGGTCACGCCGTCGGCGACCATCGCGTCGATCGCCATGTCGCAGATCCCGGCGCCGCGCAGGACTTCGGCGATTTCACGGTGGGCTTCCAGGTGCAGGTCCACGTAACTGCGCCCGACCTGCATGCGCCCGGCCAGGTGCTGCTGCCGGCGATCCATTTCCTCGACCAGGTCCCGGAAGGGCCCCGGCCCGGCGCTCCAGGTGCGGGTGACGTCGGCCGCGTAGCCGTGGCAGTCGGCCCCGGCGTCGATCAGAAAACTGCGCCGCTCGCCGGGCGGAGTGTTGTCACGGTACTGGTAGTGCAGGATCGCGGCGTGCCCGTTGAGCGCGACGATGCTGCCGTAGGGCAGCGTGTCCGGATCGTGCCCGGCCGCGGCGAGGTATGCGAGGTGGATCTCCAGTTCGCTCGCGCCGGCCTCGAACGCCGCGACAGCAGCCCGGTGGCCGGCGACCGCAATGCGGTTGGCCGCGGCGATGCACTCGATCTGCCAGTCGGTCTTGACCGTGCGCAGTTCGTCCAGCCGACCGACGAGACCTTCGGGATTCAGGTCGGCGTGGCGACCCAGGTTGGGGAAATCTTCCGGCTCGCCGATCAGCGCCGTTGCCGTCGCCTTGGCCAGCACGTGCTGCCAGTCTTCCGGGCCGGAGATGAGTTCGATCTCGAAGTGCCGGGCCCACCAGTCCTCGGGCGCGGCCGGCGGCGCGTGCCAGAAATCGTCGGGCCGGGCCAGCCACAGCTTCGGGCGGGAGCCGACCCCGATTTCGAGCAGGCAATCGGGGTTGCGCGGCAGCGGCAGCCACGCGACGAAGTGCGGATGGGCCCGGAACGGCGGCACGTAGTCGTCCTGGAAACGCGGCCTCGGATGTCCCGAGTGGATCAGCAGGCGGTCGTAGCCGGCCTCGGCAAGATGCTCGACGGTCCGGTCGAAAAGGTGTTCGAAGTGCCTGCGGTAGAGGCGGTCGCGATGCGGCACATCGGCCCCGACGCGCCGGGCCGACCGGGCCGGTTGAACAGACTGGACTGGTGCTTGCACTGGCATGGTTCGGACCCGAATCCGGTAGACTCGGGGCCGAGTTTAGCAAGCTCGTTGCTCACCCGTATCCTCACGCCCATCCCGGACAAGCCCGGCCCATGACCCTCGTTCTGTACAACACGCTGACGCGCAGGAAACAGCCCTTCGAGCCACTGGACCCGGAACGCGTGACGATGTACGCCTGCGGTCCGACGGTCTATAACTATGCGCACATCGGCAACGCGCGGCCAGCGGTCATCTTCGACCTGCTCTATCGGCTGCTGCAAACGCGCTACCCGAACGTGGTCTACGCGCGCAACATCACCGACGTCGACGACAAGATCAACGTCGCGGCGGCCGAAATGGGCGTCGAGATCGGCGTCATCACGCGCCGCTTCGCCGACGCCTACCACACCGACATGGCCGCGCTCGGCGTCGGCCGGCCCACTGTCGAGCCGCGCGCGACCGAGCACATCGGCGAGATCGTCGCGATGATCGAACGGCTGGTCGAATCGGGCCACGCCTACGTCGCCGACGGCCACGTTCTTTTCGCCGTCGATACGTTCCAGGACTACGGCCGGCTGTCGAAGCGCGACCGGCGCGAAATGCTCGCCGGCGCGCGCGTCGAGGTCGCGCCGTACAAGAAGAACCCGGGCGATTTCGTGCTCTGGAAGCCTTCCGACGACACCCAGCCGGGCTGGGAAAGCCCCTGGGGCCGCGGCCGGCCGGGCTGGCACATCGAGTGCTCGGCGATGAGCGCGGCGCACCTCGGACCGGTCATCGACATCCACGCCGGCGGTCAGGACCTGGTGTTCCCGCACCACGAAAACGAGGTCGCGCAGAGCCGCTGCGCGCACGGCACCGAAGTGTTCGCGCGCTACTGGCTGCACAACGGCTTCGTGACCGTCGAGAAGCGCAAGATGTCGAAAAGCCTGGGCAACACGCTCATCGTGCATGAGCTGCTGAAGAAATGGCCCGGCGAGGCGATGCGCTATTTGCTGCTGTCGGCCCACTACCGCCAGCCGCTGGACTGGTCGGAGAGCGCGCTGGAACAGGCGATCTCGACGCTGGACCGGCTCTACCGGCTGCTCGAGGACCACGGCGCCGAAGACGCGGGAAACACGCCCGACCCGGCCGTGGTCGAAGCACTTGAAGACGACCTGAACACGCCGGCGGCGCTGGCGGCGCTCAATACGATCGCCCGCCGCATCGGCCAAAGCGACAACCAGGGCGACGACCCGCGCGAGCAGCGCCGGCTGGCCGGAACGCTGAAAGCCTCGGGCGAGCTGCTCGGTCTGATTCAGCATCCCCGGCAATGGACCGAGGAGCGCCGGAGCAGCGCCGAAATCGATTCGGCCGAAATCGAGCGGCTGGTCGAGCAGCGCAGCGCCGCTCGCAAATCACGCGACTTCGCCGTAGCCGACCGGATTCGCGATCGGCTCGAGGAAATGGGGGTGGAACTCGAGGATTCACCCGAAGGTACCCGCTGGCGTATCGCGGCGCGCGAACACGAGAACTGAATGCGCATAGACCAGGCACAAGACGAGATCATCGAGGAATTCGGCCTGTTCGACGACTGGCTGGACAAGTACCAGTACATCATCGACCTGGGCCGCAAGCTCGAGCCGCTGGCACCCGAGGAAATGCGCGACGAGGCGCTGCTAGAGGGTTGCCAGTCGCAGGTCTGGCTGCACGTGCGC
Source organism: Wenzhouxiangellaceae bacterium (assembly GCA_032251475.1). Classification (GTDB taxonomy): domain Bacteria; phylum Pseudomonadota; class Gammaproteobacteria; order Xanthomonadales; family Wenzhouxiangellaceae. Next base: position 13,101 of record JAVVDX010000040.1, read on the forward strand.
GGCGACGCCGAACGGCTGGAGTTTCGCGCAAACAGTGACGCGGCGATCGTCTCGGGCCTGATCTACCTGCTGCTGCGCGTCTACTCCGGCCATAGTGCCGACGAGATCCTCTCATCGCAACCGCGCTTCGTGCATGAACTGGGCCTGAGCGAGCACTTGTCGCCGACCCGGGCCAACGGTCTCAACGCGATGCTTCAGGCGATCCGCGGCCACGCGCACGAGGCGCTGGAACGTGCCTCGGCCTGACCGCGGCGCCCGGCGCGCGCGCGGGCTGCTGGTCGCCACGAACTCCCGTGTCTTGCCGGCGCGCAAGCGCTTCTGGCGCCAGGTCAACAACCACAGCGTCGCACTGATAAGCCTCGTGGTTGCCATCATCTCGCTCGGCTACAACACCTGGCGCAACGAAACCACCGAAATGCAGCGCAACTGGCGCCAGGCCTCGTTCCAGGTGCTGATCGAGGTCGGCGAACTCAACCAGATCGTGCTCTACCGGCGCTATTTCCATGCCCCGGCCGGCAGCGAGCCGGATGCGACCGGCCGAACTCTGAACCGGATCCAGGACGCGCAGAGCTGGGTCGCCGGCTGGGGCAAGGCCGCGATGATCCGCGACCTGACCTCGATCATGCCCGAGCCGCTACCCGCCCGCGGACAGGAACTGTTCGATACCTGGCAGACCCACGGCGGCGAACTCGACGCCGGCGATCCGCAGGCGCGCCAGATCGCCTCGGAAACGCTGCTGGCCGCGATCGAGAAGATGCGCGGCTCGATGGTGAAATTCGTCAATGAATTGCGATAGGTAGCTGCACCCGGCCGGAAGGACCGCTGGCGAAGATCGCTCCGGCCCGAAAACGCCCGGGCCCGCGAACGCGGGCCCGGGCCGGGTAAAGAGGGTTGGCGAGGCGGCGCGATCAGCGCCGCTCGAGTACCGAAATCACGACGCGCCGGTTCTGCTGGCGATTCTCCGACGACGTGTTGGGTACCGCCGGCCGGCTCTCGCCGTAGCCGCGCACCTGCATCCGCTCGCGCGCGATGCCCTGGGAGTGCAGGTAGTCGGCCACCGACTGCGCGCGGCGTTCGGACAGGTCCTGGTTGTATTCGTCGGTGCCGATGCTGTCGGTATGACCGGCAACCTCGACCAGAATGATCTCGTCGTGCCGCCTCAGGTCGCGCGCGGCCGCGTCGAGTTCGCCCTCGGCTTCCGGCCTGAGCGCGGCCGAGTCGAAGTCGAACAGCACCGCGGCGTCGAATTCAAACAGCACCTCCGGCTCGGGTGCGGGCGCCGGGGCGGGAGCGGGCGGGGGCGGCGCCGGACGCGCCGGCGGAGGCGCCGGTTCCGGGGGCGGCTGCGGCGGGCGCGGCGGCTCGCCGAACGAATAGCCCAGGCCGATCGAGGCGATGAAATCGACAAAGCCGTTGTCGCGGTCGAAGGTATCGCGCTCGTTGTCGTAGCGGCCCTCGAACTGCGTACGCAGCCGGAAATGGTCGCCCAGTTTGGACTGGATGCCCGCGCCGAAGGACACGTACATGTCGCGACCGTCGTCGCGGAAATTGTCGTGCTCCTGAATTCCGAGACCGACCAGGCCGTACGGCCGGTGCCGGTTTTCCTGCGCCCCGAAATGCCAGCGCCCGGTCAAGCCGAGACCATAGAGGTCGAAATCATCGTCGAATTCGCCCGACGGAAAGACGTCGGATGCGAAATTGTCGCTGTCGAACTCGGTCGGGTACGCGTCGAGCTGAAGGTCCAGACTCAAATTCTCGCTGAAGAATCTGCCAAGGTAGACGCCGTAGTAGGGCGCGGCGTCCTCGGTCAACCGATCTTCGCCGGGAATGGCCGCGCCGCCCATCACGCCGACGTACCAGCGATCGTCGATGACCGTCTCCTGCTGCGCGCCGGCGACGCCGGCTGCCGCCATCAGACCCGAGAGAAATGTTGCCGATAGAAATCGCTGCATCTTCGCCGCTCCACGTTAGCCAGAACCCGATATTACCTGATCGGGCAACCGTTCAGCGGCTGTCGCGCATCTGCTTTTCCTTGAGTTCCCGCCGCTCCTGGGCATCCAGCGACAGCGTTGCGATCGGGCGCGCCTCGAGCCGGGCCAGCCCGATTTCCTCGCCGGTTTCCTCGCAATAGCCATACGTGCCGTCGTCGATCCGGTTCAGGGCCTGGTCGATCTTGCCCAACAGCTTGCGGTAGCGGTCGCGGGTGCGCAGCTCCAGGCTGTTCTCGGTCTCGCGCGAGGCGCGCTCGGCCTCGTCGCCGACATCGCGAACCTCGCCACGCAGGTTGTTGATCGTCTCCTGCGACTCGTCGATCAGCTCCTGCCGCCAGGCCAGCAGCTTCTGGCGGAAATACTCGAGCTGCTTCGGATTCATGTATTCTTCTTTCTCCGAAGGGCGGTAGTTCTTGGGCAGTTTCACTTGCTCTTTGTTCATGTCCGGTAGCCCCGAGCCTTGGAACGTGATTGACGTAAACCGATAATTATATACCTCGATCGGCATTCCGGCGCAATATCAACCTGATGCAATCCCTTCTCATTCGGCTGATCCACCTTTATCGGCGCCTGCTCTCGCCGCTGATCGGTCAGCAGTGCCGGTTCACGCCCACGTGCTCGCGCTATGCCGAGCAGGCGATCGAGCTCTACGGCCCGCTGCGCGGAAGCTGGATGGCCGTGCGGCGCGTGCTGCGCTGTCACCCGTTGTGCACCGGCGGACACGACCCGGTACCCGGCAACGAGGACGCCGCGAACCGCAGCCGCCGGGACCGGCCCGCGTGAGCTGGGTCGGACGGCGCCTGGACCACCTCGGCAGCGCCGCGTTCGGCGGCGCGGGCGGTATCGGTTTTTCGCAGGCGCCGGCCTTCGTCCACGCATACCTGCAGCGGCTGGGCGGCCATATCGACGAGGCCCGGCTGACGATCGAGAAGATCGAGAGTGGCCGGATACTTCCCTGGCTGGACGACGCCGCGCGCAGCCAGGCAAGCGCAGAACTCGCCGCGCGCCTCGGGCAGCTCGAGCAGCTTCGCCAGTCGCTGCTCGACGCGCCGTCGGTGCTGCGTCCGGCACTGCTGATGCGCCAGGGCGACTGGTCCATCGCCCGCCGGGCGGCAGAGGATTTCGTGCCGGCCATTCCGATCGACCCGGCGTCGCTGACCTGGACCGCAATCGGCATCGCCGCCGCGGTCGTCGTCTACGAAATCGTCAAGGTGCCGGCGTGGGCGGTACGGCGCCGGCGCGCCCGGGCTGGCTCAGCGAACGCCGGCGGGACCCGATCCCGGCCCTGATCCCGACGGGGGACGGCGCGCGACCAGCCACCATGGACCGAGCATGATCAGCGCGATCGCGAGCTTGACGCCGTAGTCGCCGATCGCCAGCGTCACCCACGGCATGTCGGTGGCGTAGAACGCCAGCGCGAAGAACAGCGCCGTGTCGACCGCCGAGCCGATCGTCGACGAATAAAGCGGCGGCTGCCACCAGCCGCGCCGGCGCAGCCGGTCGAAGACCCGGATGTCGAGCAGCTGCGAGACCAGGAACGCGGTTCCCGAGGCCGCGGCGATCCGCGGGCCGGCCAACCACGCCGAAACGATCACGGCCAGCGCGAAGCCCGTCCAGACCACCTTGCGCGCCTCGCGCGGGCCGCGCAGGCGGTTGGTCAGGTCGGTGACGAAATAGCTCAGCGGGTAGGTGATCGCGCCCCAGGTCAACCAGTCGTTGACCGGGAAGCGGACCAGGAAGTTGGCGCTGGCCACGATGACGATCATGGCCGCGACCATGATCGCCGTCACCGGCACGGTGGAGACGCGCATCGCGTCAATCCCGCGCCGGAAACGGCCGGGCCGGGGCAAGGCTGTACATGGTGGAAATAGTCACTAAACTAGACGAAAAATTCTAGCATCATCGGCATCATGACTCTGACGGTCGCAATTGCACTGGTCCTGCTGGCCCTGCTCGCTGTCTGGCTGTTCTGGCCGAAGCTGCCGGCCTGCCTGTTCCGCGCGCTGGACCGCCGGCACGCGCGCCTGCACTCGTGCTGGATCGATACCGGCGACACCTGCTGGCACGTGCTCGAGGGCGGGCACGGCGAAACCCTGGTGCTGCTGCACGGCTTCAACGGCGACGCCGACCATTACAACCGCGTCGCCCGGCACCTGACGGGCCATTTCCGGATTCTCGCGCCGGACCTGCCCGGCTTCGGCGAGACCACGACGACCCGCGCGGTGGACTACCGGATCGAGGCCCAGGCCGAATCCGTGGTCGCGTGGATGGACCGGGTCGGGATCCAGCGCTGCTACCTCGGCGGCAGCTCGATGGGCGGCTACATCGCCGCGGCCATCGCCGCGCGTCACCCGGAGCGGGCGCGCGCGCTGTGGCTGCTGGCGCCGGGTGGCGTCGACTGCGTCGACAACTCGCCGCTGTTCCAGGAAATCGCCGAGGAACGCCACAACCCGCTGGTCATCCGCCACGGGCACGACTTCGCGCGTCTGATCGATTTCTGCTTCGTCCACCCGCCGCGGGTGCCGGGCCCGCTGCGCCGCCACCTGGCGGCGCGCGCCGCGGCGCGATCGGTGGACCACCAGCGCGCGTTCGACGCGATCCGCTTCGATTCGACGCCGCTGGAAGAACTGGTCGACGGCCTGGAGACTCCGGCGCTCGTCGTCTGGGGGCGATCGGACCAGGTCCTGAACCCGGCCGGCGCGCAGGTGCTGGCGAAGAGAATGCGCCGGGCCGAGACGCTGATGCTTCCCGACACCGGTCACCTGTCGATGCTCGAGAACCCGCGTACCGTCGCCGAAGCCTGGATCGGGTATACCGAGCGCCTCGCACGTGAAGAGAATCACGCTCCGGAAACCGCAGCTTGACCGGTACCCGAAAACCGTTCTGCCACCGATGCGGGGCCGAAGAAAGCCTGCAAGCCTTCCGATACAATCGCGGCTGATTGCTGAGCTGGCAGGAACGCCAAATGGCCGTATCGCGCGTGTCTTCGGGGGATTTGCGCTGGTCTCTCGACCCGCGAAAGGTGTCCGGTGACGACCCTTCCTGGCCAGGCGGCCCGGAAGTCGTCGAGCAGCTCGGCGCCGCCCTCGAACTGTCCCGCCAGCGCACCGCCGCCCGACACGGCCACGTGTTCGTGCGCGGCGGCGAGCACGATGCAACCCGCGAGCAGCTCGTCGAACTGGCGCTGGACCGCGTCGAAGCCGAGGTCGGGCCGGATACCGGGGACCGGCTCGAATGCTGCTTCGTGCACAACTTCGAGCGCCCGGACTGTCCGCGACTGTTGCGGCTGCCGTCCGGGCAGACCCGCCACCTGCGGCTGGGCCTGCTGGAGCTGGCCCGATTCATTCGCGACGGCCTCGAGGGCGCAATGCAGGCGCGCCCGATACGCAACCGGCTGCAGGCGCTGGACGACCGCGCCGACTCCGAAATGCGGCGCATCACGGCGCCTCTGGAAAAGGAATTCAAGCCGCACGGACTGGTGCTGGTCCGCGAGGAGGTCGGCCAGCTCGTGCGCCTGACCGTGCATGTTCAGCAGACCGGCCGCGTGATCACCCAGGACGACCTGGCCAACCTGGTGGCCAAGGGCCAGGTCAGTCCGGAGGAATTCGAGGATATCCGGCAGGTAATTCGCGACAACCAGCCGCAGCTGCGCGAGATCACCGAGGAAGTCAACCGGGTATGGAAGCGCTCGCGCGAGCTGGGCCGCCGGCTGCTGCGCGCCGAGACCCGCCGGCTGCTCGCCGACATGGCCCGCCCGCTGCTCGATAAGGTGGACGTCCCCGAGGTCCGCGAACACGTCGAGGCGATCATCGGCGATGTGCTCGACAAGCGCATCGACAAGTCCACCGAACACCTTGCCGATCCCGAGTTGCTCTACAGCGCCAACCTCGTGCACAGCCACGAAAAAGCGCTGCCGGTCGTGCGCGAACGCTTTCCGACCCCGCGCAACCTGACCGGCACGATCGACCCGGGCTGGCTCGACAACCGGCGCTCGGTGGCGGCCTTTCACGGAATCCGCAGCGGCAGCATCCTCGAAGCCAGCGGCGGCTTCCTGATCGTCGATGCCCAGGCGCTGCTCGAGCACCCGCGCAGCCTGGACCTGCTGCGCAACGCGTTGTTCAACGGCCACGTCTCGATCGACGCACCGGCCACGGCGACGGCATCGCCGGCGATTTCGCTCAAGCCCGATCCGGTTCCGACCGACACCCGTCTGGTCGTCATGGGCAGCATCCGGCAGTGGCACAGGCTCAGCGAACAACACCCGGAATTCATGCAGCTGTTCAGCGCGCCGGTGGATGTGCCGGACACGGTTGCGCGCGACGCGCGCAGCATCGCGCGCATCGCCAGCCGGATCCGTCGCGCCGCCGAAACGCTGGGCCTGCCGACACCGGCCAACGCCACGGTCGCGGCGATCGTCGAGCATGCCGCGCGACTGGGCGGCGCGGGACGGCTCTCGACCCGGATCGACGAGCTGACCGCGGTGCTGCAGCGCGCCTGGCTGGTGGCGCGCGCGACCGAGCAGAGCGAGATCACCCCGTTCCATGTCGAGCAGGCCGTAGCCGAAGAATACGCGATGCAGCCGCCGTGGGCCGGCCGCCCCGGCTCCGGCACGACCGGGTTCCCGGTCCGCCAGGAACGGTCCGGTCAGGTGTTCGTCGCCAGCCTGGAGACCGACGGCGCGCACCGCTTCGGCCAGCTCGTGCGCGTGCGCGCGGCAGTCGCCGACGGCGGCCCGGCCCGATTCGAATTTTCGGGTACCACCGATGACGGCGAGACCGGCGCGGCGATGCGGCTCGAGACCTCGCTGTTCCAGGCACTTCGCCTCGACCGGCCGGTCGCCCTGCGCACGCTGATCGAATGCGTCAACGAATCGGCCATGGCGCCGGCCCGGCTGGGCCAGAGCGTGATCCTCGGCGGGCTGATCGCGCTGCTCAGCCGGCTGGCCGACGTGCCGCTGCGCCAGGATCTCGCGGTCGTCGGCGGGCTGGACGTCGACGGCCGCCTCGTGCCCGTGGATTCGCTCAACGAGCGCGTCGAAGAAGTGTTCCGGATCGCCGAGACCAACGTCGCCTCGCGGGTCTCCGGCGTCATCGTCCCGGCGCTGCAGCGCGAGGAGCTGATGCTGGCTCCGCGAATCGTCGATGCCTCCCGACACGACCTGTTCGAGGTGTTCGCCGCCGGAAACCTGGTGCAGACGCTGGAGCTGCTGGCCGGTAGCAGTCCCGGGACCTGGCGCGACGACGGGTTCGCCGACGACACGCTCTACGGGCTGGCTCGAGCCCGAGTGTTGCGCACATCGGCCGGCGGCTGACGCGGCCGGGCCCGGAATTTTCGATGCCGCTTGTCGAAATCCCCCGAAACCGGCTATAATTGCGCGCTTGATTCATGGTGATCGGGGCTTTTGCATAAAGCCCGTCTTCGTCGACCTGCGTCGCGGCCCTTGCGGGGCCTGCTTCCGGATCGGTATCGAGGGGGTTTTCTGGAAAAGCCCGGTCGCCGCAACTCAACATGGATTTTGGAGTCCGACGACAGATGTCTTTGAGCGCCGAACAGAAACAGCAGATCGTTTCCGAATACCAGCTCTCGAGTGGCGATACCGGGTCGCCGGAAGTGCAGATCGCGCTTTTGACCGCGCGCATCCAGCACCTTACCGGCCACTTCCAGGAGCACAAGAAGGATCACCACTCGCGCAAGGGCCTGATCAGGCTGGTCAACCAGCGTCGCTCGCTGCTCGACTACGTCCGCAACAAGGACGTTCAGCGGTATCGCGATATCGTGCAGCGCCTCGGCCTGCGCCGCTAAGCCTGTTCGCTTTCTCATGATGGCTGCGTCGGGCCGGGTGCTCCGTGAGGCATCCGGTGCTTCGCCGTACCCGCAAGGCCGTCGGCCCGATCCCGAATTCTTCTTGATTCCGCTACTGGAGTAATACGCAAGTGTTCAACAAAGTCTCGAAAACATTTCAGTACGGTGAGCACACCGTAACGTTGGAGACCGGCCACCTGGCGCGCCAGGCGACCGGTGCGGTCCTGGTCACGATGGGCGACACCGTGGTGCTGGTCACCGCCGTGGTCCGGCCCGACGCCAAACCCGGCCAGCCGTTCTTCCCGCTCACCGTCAACTACCAGGAAAAGTTCTATTCGGCCGGCAAGATTCCCGGCGGATTCTTCAAGCGCGAAGGTCGTCCGACCGAAAAGGAAACGCTGACATCAAGGCTGATCGACCGACCGATCCGGCCGCTGTTTCCGGCAGGCTTCATGAACGAGATTCAGGTCATCGCCACGGTGATGAGCCTGAACCCGGAAGTCGACGGCGACGTTCCGGCCCTGCTCGGCGCCTCGGCCGCACTGGCACTGTCCGGCTGCCCGTTCCAGGGTCCGATCGGTGCGGCGCGCATCGGCTTCATCGACGGCGAGTACGTACTCAACCCGTCGGCCACGCATCTGGAGCAGTCGCGTCTCGACCTGGTCGTCGCCGGCACCGAACGGGCCGTGCTGATGGTCGAGTCCGAAGCCGATCTGCTGACCGAGGACGAAATGCTCGGCGCGGTGACCTTCGGACACGACCAGATGCAGACCGCGATCGCCGCGATCAACGAGCTGGTGGCCGAGGCCGGCAAGCCGAAGTGGGACTGGCAGCCGCCGGCGAAACCGGAAGGGCTGGCCGAGAAGGTCGAGGAACTGGCGCTTTCCGGGCTGCGGGAGGCCTACCAGCTGACCGACAAGGGTCAGCGCCACGAAGCCGTCGGCGATGTGCGCAAGAAGCTCGTCGAAGCGCTGGTGCCGGAAGGCGAGGAATCCGCCTACTCGGTCGACGAGGTCAAGGACACGTTCTTCAAGCTCGAAAAGAAACTGGTGCGCGACCAGATCCTCGACGGCAAGCCGCGCATCGACGGCCGCGACCTGACCACGGTGCGCCCGATCGACATCCAGGTCGGCGCGCTGCCGCGCACGCACGGCTCGTCGATCTTCACCCGCGGTGAAACCCAGGCCATGGTCGTGGCCACGCTGGGCACCGGCCGCGATGCACAGATCATCGACGCGATCGAGGGCGAGTACAAGGAGCCGTTCATGCTCCACTACAACTTCCCGCCGTTCTGCGTCGGCGAGACCAGCTTCATGCTGGGTCCGAAGCGCCGCGAGATCGGCCACGGCCGGCTCGCCAAGCGCGGCGTCATGGCCGTGGTGCCGAAGCAGGAAGAGTTCCCGTACGTGCTGCGCGTGGTCTCGGAAATCACCGAGTCGAACGGCTCGAGCTCGATGGCGACCGTATGCGGCACCTCGCTGGCGCTGATGGACGCCGGCGTGCCGGTCAAGGCGCCGGTCGCCGGAATCGCGATGGGCCTGATCAAGGAAGGCGACAAGTTCGCCGTGCTGACCGACATCCTGGGCGACGAGGACCACCTCGGCGACATGGACTTCAAGGTCGCCGGCACTGAAGACGGCGTCACGGCGCTGCAGATGGACATCAAGATCGACGGCATCACTCGCGAAATCATGCACGCCGCACTCGAGCAGGCCAGGGCCGGCCGCGTTCACATCCTTGGCGAGATGAACCAGGTCATCGACAAGCCGCGTCCCGAGATGAGCCAGTATGCGCCGCGGCTGTTCACGATGAAGGTCCATCCCGACAAGATCCGCGAAGTCATCGGCAAGGGCGGCTCGACGATCCGCCAGATCACCGAGGCCACCGGCACGACGATCGACATCGCCGACGACGGCACGATCACGATCGCCTCGGCCAACAAGGACGCAGCCGACGAGGCACGCCGGCAGATCGAACAGATCACCGCCGACGTCGAGGTCGGCAAGATCTATGAGGGCACCGTTGCCAAGATCATGAACTTCGGCGCCTTCGTCCAGATCCTGCCCGGCAAGGACGGCCTGGTGCATATCTCGCAGATCTCGGACCAGCGCGTCGAGAACGTCACCGACGAACTGGCCGAGGGCCAGAAGGTCCGCGTCAAGGTGCTCGAGGTCGACAAGCAGGGCCGTATCCGGCTGAGCATGAAGGACGTCGATCAGCCGAGCTGATCTGTACCGAAACCAAACCCTCGGCGCCCGGTCATCAGGCCGGGCGCCGCGGTCGGATTCAGTCATGACCAAACCAATATCAGTACCGATTTCTCCGGGCGAGCTGCTCGACAAGATCGCGATCCTCGATATCAAGGTCGAGCGCATCAGCGATCCGATCAAGCGCACCAACGTCCAGCGCGAACTCGACCTGCTGACCGGGCTATGGCACGCCACGGGGCTCGAGACGTCGGAAATCACCGAAAGGCGCGCCGAGCTGAAGCGGATCAACGAACAGCTCTGGGGCATCGAGGACGAAATTCGCGAGTGCGAGCGCCAGAGAAAATTCGGCGACCACTTCGTGGAACTCGCCCGCAGCGTCTACCGCACCAACGACCGCCGCGCCGCGATCAAGCGCGGCATCAACGAAGCACTGGGCTCGACCATCCTGGAAGAAAAGAGCTACGCCGCGTATTAGGGGGCGTCGGCTCGTCTGCTGGTTGTGGGAGGCCGTAAGCCGACAAAAGCCGGGAAGAATCGCACCTGATTTGTCGGATTACGCTTCGCTAATCCGACCTACACCAATCCTAATCCGGGTTG
>JAVVDX010000041.1:0-20094 GCA_032251475.1 Wenzhouxiangellaceae bacterium
TGGAACCGCCGGTGCCGGTCTTGTGGCCGATGATGCGCTCGACCGATTTCAGGTGGCGGTAGCGCCAGAGCTGGAACGATTCCTCGACATCGACCAGCCGCTCGCACAGCGCGTACTCGCTCCACCACGCGGCCGTGTCGCGGTAGATGCCGACCAGCACGTCGACCAGGTCCGACGAAAACGCGTGCGGCTCGGCGAAATCGCGCTCGACACAAGCGGCCGGCACGTCCAGCCCGCGCCGGGCCAGATAGCGCAGGAACGCGTCGTAGATCGACGGGGCCTCGAGGATCGCCTTCAGCCGGGCCTGCACCTCGGGCTGGTGCGCGAACAGCCGGATCATGTCGCGGTTCTTGTTGCCGAGCAGGAACTCGACGGCGCGGTACTGGAACGACTGGAATCCCGACGCCGAGCCCAGAACGTCGCGGAATTCCATGTATTCGGCCGGCGTGAGCGTTTCGAGCACGGCCCACTGGTCGAACAGCTGCTGCTGGATCATCTTGACCCGGGCCAGGATCTTCAGACACGGCGACGGGTTGTCGGTGTCGAGGTGGGCGATCGCGGCCTGCAGTTCGTGAATGATGAGCTTGAACCACAGCTCCGCGGTCTGGTGCTGGATGATGAACAGCAGCTCGTCGTGGTGCGGCGGATCGCTGAGCGGATGCTGGGCGTCGAGCACCTTGTCCAGGCCCAGGTAGCCCTGGTAGTCGAGGCTGTCGGCCAGATCAGTGCGGATGCCGGCCTCGAGGCTGCGTCGGTTGCGTGATTCGGTCATCGGGTTCTGCTGCTTGGCGTACGGGGGCAGTGTAACGCCCGCCCCGTGCGCGGTTATAATGCGCTGCCGGCACCGCCGGCTTCGTGCCCCGGCCCCGCGCCGGGCCCGAGCCGACAATAAAACTCCTACAAGACAAGACCGAGGATTCCCCCATGGCGGAAACAATCGCCACGTTCAAGGTCGACTTCTTCCGCTTTCTCGACGAGAGCGGTCGACTGGTCGACGGCGTGCAAGTGCCCGCACTGGCCCGCGACCTGAAGCAGCTCGTGAGCCTGTACAGGCTGATGACGCTGACCCGGGTATTCGACAAGAAGGCCGTCGCGCTGCAGCGCACCGGCAAGCTCGGCACCTATGCCTCGTGTCTGGGCCACGAGGCTGCGCACGTAGCGATCGGATCGGCGATGCGCGAGGAAGACTGCTTCGCGCCGATGTATCGCGAGTACGCCGCGCAGTTCGCCCGCGGCGTCAAGATGTCGGAAGTCCTGATGTACTGGGGCGGCGACGAGCGCGGCAACGATTTCTCCGGCCCGAAGCACGACTTCCCGTGGTGCGTGCCGATCGCCACCCAATGCCTGCACGCGGCCGGCGCGGCAATGGCCTACAAGCTGCACGGTCAACCGCGCGTGGCCGTGACCGTGGTCGGCGACGGCGGCTCGTCGAAGGGCGACTTTCTCGAAGCGATCAACGCCGCCAGCGCGTGGAAGCTGCCGCTGGTGCTGGTCATCGTCAACAACCAGTGGGCGATCTCGGTACCGCGGGCCAAACAGAACACCGCGAAGACGCTGGCGCAGAAGGGCATCGCCGGCGGGCTGGCCTCGGTCCAGGTCGACGGCAACGACCTGGTGGCCTGCCGCTGGGCGATGGACAAGGCGATCGCGGCCGCGCGCGAGGGGAGAGGCGCCTCGGTGATCGAGATGATGACCTACCGGCTATCCGACCACACCACCGCCGACGACGCGCGCCGCTACCGCGACCAGAACGAGGTCGACGAGGCCTGGAGCAAGGAGCCGCTGCTCCGGCTGAGAAACTACCTGACCGACCAGGGTTTCTGGGACGAGGTCAAGGAAGAGGAACTGCTGGCCGAATGCGCCGAGCGCGTCCAGACGGCCGTCGATGAATACCTGAACCGGATCGAGAACGATCCGCAGCCGATCGAAGCAATGTTCGAGTACATGTACAAGGAGATGCCACACCATCTCCGGGAGCAGCTCGAGACCGCACGCCGCTTCCCGGCCAGGGGAGGACACCACTGATGCCCGAAATCACGCTGGTCGAAGCGGTCACGCTGGCGCTGGCCCACGAGATGGAGGCCGATCCGACGGTGGTCGTGTTCGGCGAGGACGTCGGCGTCAACGGCGGCGTGTTCCGGGCCACCGCGGGCCTGCAGCAGAAATTCGGCGACGACCGCGTCATCGACACGCCGCTGGCCGAGGTGATGATCGCCGGCATGTGCGTCGGCATGGCGTCGCAAGGCATGAAGCCGGTCGCCGAGGCCCAGTTCGAGGGCTTCATGTACCCGATGGTAGACCACGTCGTCAACCACGCCGCGCGCCTCAGGCACCGCACGCGCGGCCGGATGAGCTGCCCGCTGGTGATCCGCGCGCCGTGGGGCGGCGGCATCCACGCGCCGGAGCACCATTCCGACAGCAACGAGGCGACCTGGGCCCACTTCCCGGGCGTGCGCACCGTGATCCCGTCGTCGCCGTCGCGCGCCTACGGCCTGCTGCTGGCTGCGATCCGCGACCCGGATCCGGTGGTCTTCCTCGAGCCGAAGCGGATCTACCGCTGGCTGCGCGAGGAAGTCGAGGACAACGGCGAGGAGCTGCCGCTGGACGTCTGCTACGTGCTGCGCGACGGCAGCGACGTCACGTTCGTCACCTGGGGCGCGATGGTCAAGGAGACGCTGGAAGCGGCCGCCGAGCTCGAAAAGGAAGGCGTCAGCGCCGAGGTCATCGACGTCGCGACGGTCGCGCCGATCGACATGGAAACGATCATCGAGTCGGTCGAAAAGACCGGCCGCTGCGTCATCGTCCACGAGGCGCCGAGGCACTGCGGCGTCGGCGCCGAGATCGCCGCCGGACTGGCCGACGCCGGCATCTGGCATCTGAAGGCGCCGGTCAAGCGGGTGACCGGCTACGACACGGTCATGCCGCTTTATCGCAGTGAAATGAACTACATGCCGAGCACCGAACGCATCGTGCATGCGGCGAAGGAAACGCTGGAGTTCGAATGAAGACTTTCAACCTGCCCGACCTGGGCGAAGGGCTGCCCGACGCCGAGATCGTCGAGTGGCTGGTCAACGAAGGCGACGAGGTCAGGGTCGACGACCCCATCGTGTCGATGGAAACGGCCAAGGCCGTCGTCGAGGTGCCGTCACCGTACGCCGGCAGGATCGCGAAGTTCCACGGCCAGGCCGGCGACGTGATCAAGACCGGGGCGCCGCTGGTGGATATCGATACCGGCGAGGGGGGTGGCGCCGAGCCCGAGGAAGCGGAACCGGAGCCTGAAGCGAAGCCCGAAGAGGCTGGGAAAGGCCGGGAGACCGAACCGGCGGACGCGCCACAAGAGCCGGCTGCAGACGACGTCGGCCAGACCGGCGAGGAACGCGCCGATACCGGAACCGTGGTCGGCAACGTGACGACTTCCGACGAGGTCGTCAAGCAGGCCCATACGACCGTCGGCGGCGTCAAGGTCACCCCGGCGGTGCGCGCGCTGGCGCGCAAGCTCGAGGTCGACTTGTCGACGGTCGAGCCGACCGGCCCCGACGGCGTCGTGACCTCGTCGGACGTTCGCAGGGCCGCCGAGCAAGGCCCGACGCGCAAGGCCCCGGCCGCATCCGAACGCGAAACCCGCGAACGCGAACGCCGGGCCGAACCCGCACGGCCGACGGCGCAGCCGCGCGAATCGAAGCCGGCCGAGCCGCCGTCGGGCGAGTGGGAACCGATCCGCGGCACGCGCCGGACCATGGCGCGCGCGATGAGCGAGTCGCACAAGCGCGTCGTGCCGACGACCATCATGGACGACGCCGACATCCACGCCTGGAGACCAGGCGAGGACATCACCGTGCGGCTGCTGCGCTCGCTGTGGGCCGCCGCACAGGCCGAACCGGGCCTGAACGCCTGGTACGACGACGAGCAGAACATGCGCATGGTCCACAAGGGCATGCACGTCGGCATGGCGGTCGACACCGCCGACGGGCTGTTCGTCGCCCGGTTGCGCGACGTGCATTCGTCGGATCGGCAGGGCCTCAGAGACGAGATCAACCGGCTGCGCGACAACGTCAAGAGCCGCTCGATACCGCCCGAGGACCTGAAGGACTACACGATCATGCTGTCGAACTTCGGCGTGTTCGCCGGCCGCTACGCGACGCCGATCGTCAACCCTCCGTGCGTGGCGATCGTCGCCGCCGGCGTGCTGCGCCACGAGGTCGTGCCGGTACTCGGCGGGCTCGAGACCCACCGCATGCTGCCGCTGTCGCTGACCTTCGACCATCGCGTGTGCACCGGCGGCGAGGCCGCGCGCTTCCTGAAAGCCATGATCGCGGATCTGCAGCGGGGCGATTGAACCATGCGCGTCACCATCTTCGGAACGGGATATGTCGGCCTGGTCACCGGGGCTTGCCTGGCCGAGGTCGGCAACCATGTCGTGTGCATGGATATCGACGAGGCCAAGGTCGCCGCGCTCGAGCGCGGCGAGATTCCGATCTACGAGCCCGGCCTCGAAGCGATGGTCGTGCGCAACCACGAGGCCGGCCGGCTGAAATTCACAACCGACGCGACCGCGGCCACGAGGCACGGCGAGATCATCTTCATCGCCGTCGGTACGCCGTCGGACGTCGACGGATCGGCCGACCTGCGCGCCGTGCTGTCGGTGGCGCGCGCCATCGGCCGCGAGCTGACAGAGTCGCAGCTTGTCGTGACCAAGTCGACCGTCCCCGTGGGCACCGCGGAAAAGGTGCGCGCGGGCATTGTCTCGGCGATGGTGGAAACCCAGCCGAAGAAGTTTCGCCCGCGCGTGGCGTCCAACCCCGAATTCCTCAAGGAAGGTGCCGCGGTCAAGGACTTCATGGCGCCGGACCGTATCGTCATCGGCGTCGACTCCGACGAGTCCGAGACGCAGTTGCGCCGCCTCTACGCTCCGTTCAACCGCAATCGCGAAAAGATCTTCACGATGGACATCGCATCGGCCGAACTGACCAAGTACGCGGCCAACGCGATGCTGGCGACCAAGATCTCGTTCATGAACGAGCTGGCCAACATCGCCGAAAAGGTCGGCGCCGACATCGAACGGGTCCGCATCGGCATCGGCTCCGATCCGCGCATCGGCTACCACTTCATCTACCCGGGTGCCGGCTACGGCGGATCGTGCTTCCCCAAGGACATCCGCGCGCTGGCGCGCACCGCGGCCGACCACGACCACCAGGCCCGCATCCTGCAGGCGGTCGAGACGGTCAACCAGAGCCAGAAGAAGCGGCTGTTCGAGAAGATCAGCGTGCACTTCGGGAATGATCTCTCGGGCAGGACCATCGCGCTGTGGGGGCTGGCATTCAAGCCCGAGACCAACGACATGCGCGAGGCGCCTTCGCGCGTGCTGATGGAAGCGTTGTGGGACGCCGGCACGAGCGTGCGCGCCTTCGACCCGAAGGCGATGGACGAGACTCGACGAATCTACGGCGAGCGCGACGACCTGGCCCTTGTCGACGACCCGTACCAGGCGCTGAAAGGCGCCGACGCGCTGGTGGTGATCACCGAGTGGAAGGCGTTCTGGAGCCCGGACTTCGAGCGCATCAAGGCGCTGCTCAGCCATCCGGTGATCTTCGACGGGCGCAACATCTACGACCCGCACGATCTCGCCGCGCTCGGCTTCCTGCACGTCGGAATCGGCCGCGGCGCCTCGCCGGCCGGCGAGGCGGCCGACACGCCGGCGACCCCCGACGCACGCGCGGCCGGCGACGCCTGACAATTCCCGGTGCGGTGGCGCATCGGCGCGCCCGATTGCGTATTAATCCAGAGAAAAGCGCAGATCCGGGCACGGCCATGCCGGCCGCGTCCGGCCTGACACCGTTCGAGCCAATGGGGAGTTTCATGATGAGACGCTTGATGTCCAGACCGGCAATCCGCGCGTTCGCGATCCTTTCGATGATGGTCTTCGCCGCCGACGCACCGGCCCAGGCCGGCACCGAAGTCCGGATCCGCGACAGTTCCGGGCGCAGCATGGCCGACGTTGCCGCCGAGCACTACAACGGCCCCAAGGCGCGCATCGCAGTGGCGCGCTTCGAGAACAAGACCGCCGACTCGTACCGCTGGTACAGCCCGGCCATCGGCGACGGCATGGCCGACATGCTGACCACGGCACTGGTCAATTCCGGCCGCTACATCGTGCTCGAGCGCGACAGTCTCGATACGGTTCTCGACGAGCAGGATCTGGGCGCCAGCGGGCGCGTGCGCGAGGAAACGGCCGCCGCGATCGGCGAGATCGAGGGCGCCGAGCTGCTTGTCGTCGCCGCGGTCACCGAGTTCGACGGCAACTCCGGCGGTACCCGGGGCAGCCTCGGCGGCAGCAAGATCGGCAAGGTGTTCGGAGCCATCACCGGCGGCCAGCGCAGCGCGCACATGGCCATCGACCTGCGCGTCGTCGACTCCCGGACCAGCCGCATCCTCGCGGCAACCAGCGTCGAGGGCGAGGCCAAGGACTTCAACCTCGGCGGCGCGCTGGCCGGTTATACCGGCTCGGTGGGGCTCGGCGGAGCATTGTCGGGCTGGAAGAATACGCCGCGCGAGAAAGCGCTGCGCCAGGTCATCGGCGCGGCGGTCGAATACGTCATTTCGGTCACGCCGCCGGAGATGCTGCGCTACGACGCGATGGGCCGGCCGGTCAATGGCGCGGCATCGGCCGCCTCGGGCGACTCCGCCTCCGCTTCGTCGACGGCACCGGCCGGGGAAGGCACCGGCGAGCGTGTCGTCGTCACGGCCAACACCCTGGACGCCCACGAAGGCCCGAACGCCGAGACCGGCGTCGCCTACTCGCTCGGCGCCGGGAACATCGTCGACGTGATGCTGCGCGCCGGCGAATGGATCCAGGTCCGTGACGAACAGGGCCGCACCGGCTGGGTGCCGGCCGAGTCCACGCTGGAGATCCAGTAGCAAGTCAATCGACTCGGGAGTCTTGAAATGTCGGCTTACGGTCTTCGACCCCGGATCAAGTCCGGGGCAAGCTCCAAGCCGACCTACGAAGCTACCTGGCCATCCTGCCCGATAACCCGTAGGTCGGATTAGCCCAGCGTAATCCGACATGACTTCTTCCGGGAATTGCGGGAAATCGCCTGACAACGTAGCGAGCACGCCGTCAGCCGCGTGCGCAGTAGCTCTCAGGCGATTTCTCAATCGAAGCGGAGGTGCCGGACCGATCTCCCCTGATCCCGGATCTCGCGCAGCGCGTCGATTCCGATCGAGATCTGCTTGTCGACGAAGTCCTGCGTGATCTTGCGGTCGCTTTCCTCGGTCTTGACGCCCTCGGGCACCATCGGCTGATCCGAGACGAGCAGCAACGCGCCGGTCGGGATCTGGTTGGCGAAGCCGGTGATGAAGATCGTCGCGGTTTCCATGTCGATGGCCATGCAGCGCGTGCGGCGCAGGTATTTCTTGAATGCCTTGTCGTGTTCCCAGACCCGCCGGTTGGTCGTGTAGACGGTGCCGGTCCAGTAATCCAGCTCGTGGTCCCGGATCGTCGACGAGACCGCGCGCTGCAGCGTGAACGCCGGCAGCGACGGCACCTCGGGCGGGAAGTAGTCGTTGGACGTGCCCTCGCCGCGGATCGCGGCGATCGGCAGAATCAGGTCGCCTAGCTGGTTCTTCTTCTTCAGCCCGCCGCACTTGCCCAGGAACAGGCAGGCCTTGGGCTGCACCGCGCCGAGCAGATCCATGATCGTCGCCGCGTTGGCCGAGCCCATGCCGAAATTGATGATCGACAGGTTCTCTGCGGTCGCGTTGAGCATCGCCTTGTCGTGTCCGCGCACCTCGGCGCCGACCTTGTCGGCGAAGATCTCGATGTAGTTGTCGAAATTGGTCAACAGCACGTACTGGCCGAAATCCTCGATGGCCGTACCGGTATAGCGCGGCAACCAGTTGCGGACGATCTTCTCCTTCGAATCCATCAGTTCTCAGCCTCCATTGAACCCCCGGTCTGACCGGCCAGCGCCGTCTCGAGTTCGCCCAGCCACGGTTGGAAATGCCGCCACTGCTCGACTCCGCCGGTGTAGATCGGCTTGCGCACCTGCTCGGAACTGGCCGTTCGCACCGAGCGCTGCGTGCGGTGGAATTCGACGCACGCGTCCTCGAACGGCAGCTCGAGGTAGTCCAGCAGCCGACGGACCTGCCCTTCGAGGTCGTCGACGACGTCCTCGTAGTCGACCTGCAGGATCCGGTCGGGATACAGCCGCTTCCAGTGCGCCATCAGGTCGACATAGCCGCGGTAGTAGCGGCCGATGTCATCGAGGCTGTAGGTGAACTCCTGGCCCTCGGCGAAAAGCTGCTTGAAGCCCGAGAAGCAGCACGCCATCGCCTCGCGCCGGGCATCGACGATGCGCGCGCTGGGCAGGATGCTCAGGATCAGCCCGATGTGCCGGAAGTTGTTCGGCATCTTGTCGGTGAAGTACGGTGCGCCCTGGCGGTGAATGCGCGTCTCGTCGAGGTATTGCCGGCCCAGTTCGGCGAAACGCTCCGGCGGCAGGTCGGCGAGCACGGCCGGGTAGCGCGGCTCGCGCCCGCGTTCGAGCCGGCCGTTGAGCCGGTGCACCATCGCCAGGATATTGGGCAGCTCGAGCGTGCCGTCGACCCGGCTGTGCGACGCCAGGATCTGCTCGATCAGCGTCGAACCGGCGCGCGGCAGGCCGACGATGAAGATCGGGTCGTCGTCGGCGATTCCCCTGCCCTCGAACTGCGCGACGCGCCCGGGCGTGAAGAACGCCTTCTGGCGATCGAAATCGGCCTGCATCCTGTCGGCGCTGTAACGCAACTCGTCGTTCTTCAGCCGATTGCCGCGGCGGTAAAACGCGAACGCCTGCTCGTACTCGCCGCGATCCTCGTGCGCCTTGCCGAGCGCGAAACACAGGTGATACTCGTCGGTCCGCGCAAGCCGGCCGTTCCCGGCCAGTTCGTGCATCCGGCGCATCTCGTCGCCGCTGAAGCGGAACGTCTTCATGTTGGCCAGCGACCACCACGCATCGCCCAGCTCGGGCCGCAACCGGTACGCGCTGCGGTAGGCCTCGACGGCACGCTCGTGCTCGCCGATCGTCTTGAGCGCGTGGCCCCGGAGCATCTGGACGTTGGACGGGTTTGCCACCCGGTCGACCAGCGCATCGAGCACCTCCAGCGCTCGCTCGTACATGCCGACCGCCGAACACTGGTTGGCGTAGGCCAGCTCGGCGGCCAGATTGCCCGGCATCCGCCGGCGCAGTTCGTCGGCCTGCGCCCACGCCTGCTCGAACTTCTGGCGCTTGTGCAGCACCTTGACGTAGTCGAGCCGCGCCAGGTCGAAGTCGGGGTCGATCTCGAGCGCGCTTTCGAGCAGAAATTCGGCGTCGTCGTAGATGTGCAGCCGGGTACCGATCGCGGCCAGCAGGCGCATCGCCTCGAGGTGACGGGGGTGTTGCTGCAGGAAATGCCGGCACAGCCGCTCGGCCTTGTATAGCTGGCCTTCATGCATCATGCTGGTGACCGAAACCAGCTCCGGCGGCAGCGCCTGGAGGCGCTTGTAATTGGCCTCGGCGATCGCGGCGCGCTCGGCCGAGCCTGCCTGCCGGTGGGCCGCTGCCAGAAAGCGCCAGCTCGCCGCCAGGCCCGGGTTGAGCTCGATCGCCTTCTCGTAGGCCGCGATCGCCTCGCGCGGGCGACCGGCGTCGCGATGGTTGTGACCGATCTCCTGCCAGGCGCGGCCGTAATCGGGCGCGACCGCCTGCAGCCGGTCCAGCAGGGCCAGCGCGTCGTTGAAACGCCCGGTCATGCGCCGGCAGACCGCCAGCATGTACAGGCCGCGCCGGTTGTCCGGGTCGTCGGCACGAATACTCTCGAGAAGCTGCGAAGCCGGACCGAAGCGCTGCTGTTTCAGCAACGCCTCGGCCTGCTTCAGGGGTTCGTCGTTCGAACCCGGGTTCGGCGTCCGGTTCGAAGTCGGCCCGGCGGGCCGGGTGGCACCTTCCGGATGTTGCTGGGTCATCCTTTCAGTGTAACCCGGCCCGCCGGACGCCCGCCGGTCAGTTCGGCAGGAACCGGTACGAGAACCGGATGCCGGCCGTCAGCGGCCGGTTGGTGGTGATGCGCGGGATATCGTCCTGCGTGTTGATGAACAGCTCGGCGCGCTTGTCGCTGAAGTTCTCGACGAAGCCCTCGACCATCCAGCTGCCGCGCGTGATGCCGGCGCGCGCGTTGAAGATCGAGTAGCCGGCCTGGCGCCGGCGCTCCTCGGCCACCAGCGAGCTGAACGAGTTGCCGACGAACGTGCCCGAAAGCTGGACGTAGCCCGTGTCGGCCCAGTCCACGTCGAGCGAGCGCTCGTAGCGTCCGCGCAGGAAGCCCTGGATTTCCGGCACCAGCGGCAGCTGGCTGCCGACCGGGGAAAGCTCGATGACCTGGGCGTCGACCGAGGTCAGTTCCGTGTCGTTGTACGAAATCGCACCCGAGAGCGTCAAGTTCGGTGTCGCGCGCCACGTGAAGTCGGTCTCGACGCCGAAGATCTCCGAGTCGGCCGAATTCTCGATGAACGTCAGGATCGACACGTTCTCCGGGTCGAAGCGCGAGACCTGCATGTTGTCCCACTCGATGAAGTAGGTGCTTCCGTTGATCCGCAGCGAGTTGCCGAAGAACAGCGTCTTCCAGCCCAGTTCCCAGTTGGTGACGTCGTCGGTGCCGTAGGTGGCGCTGACGGTCGGGAACTCCGGGTTGGCCGACGGAATGCCGCCGCCGCGGTTCCAGCCGCCGGGGCGGAAGCCCTCCGAGCGGGTGAAGAACAACAGCAGCGAATCGGTGGGTTCGTAGGCCAGGTTGAACTTCGTGATCACGTCGTCCTGCTTGAGCGGCCCCGGTCGGTGGCCGCCGGTGATGTCGAAGTCGCGTCCGCCGGGGCCGGCCTCGACCGAATCGACCGAGCCGCGGAAGATACCGTTGGCGAAGTTCGACGAGCCTTCGAAATCCGACTCGATCTCGTATGCGCGCGCACCGACGGTCGCGGTCAACATCTGCGGAATCAGCTCGTAGCTGAACTCGCCGAAGAACGCGTATTGCTCTTCGGTGCGCGTGATGTCGTTGAAGAACGCGACCCCCGGCGGACGGGTTTCCTCGTTGATGCTCACTGCGGTCGCGATCGGCGCATTCGGCGCGAAGCCGAGGTCGGGCGTGGCCACGTAGAAGAAGTCATCCTGGGTCTCGAGTTCGTAGTCGTCGTAGAAGAACCCGGCGACGACGCGCCAGCGATTCGCGGCCGGCGTCGAGACGCGGAACTCGTGGGTGTTGCGCGTATGGTCCTGCTTGATCTTCGTGCCCTTGGTCGGGTCCAGGCACTGGCGGACATCGGTAATGAATCGCGGATCGATGTCGTAGTTGACGATGTAGTCCGGGTTGTCGTAGGTGCAGGTGTAGTACTCGATGAACGCGCCGGCGTTGTTGTAACCGGTGTAGTCCACCGACTGCTCGACTTCGCGATACAGGTAGGCACCGGTATAGAGCAGGTCGAGCATCGCGGCCCGTCCTTTGATGGTCCACGAGGTCTGGTTGAACTTGTCGTCCAGCTCATCCGGGAAGAACCGCGAGACTTTCAGGTCGCCGACGTCGGGATCGTAGTCGAACACGCCGTCCGCACCCAGCTCCTGGTAGGTGTTCTGGACCAGGAAGTTCCAGTCGCGGTTGAACTCGTGGTAGATGCCGGCGCGCAGGCCCTTGTAGAAGCTGTCGTTGAAGTTGTCCTCGACCAGCTCGTTGTTGTCGACCGTCTCGAACGTCGCGTCGTCGGGCACGCTGACGTTGACTTCCGGGTTGACTTCCGGATCGAGCGTGAATGTGCCGCGCACGTTGTCGATGTAGCCGCCGTAGTTGACGTCGTAGAACGTCAGTCGAACCGCGGTGCTGTCGCCGATCGGGATGTTGATGAAGCCCTCGCCGGAGCTGTTGAACTCGCCGTCCTTGGTAAATGATCCCATGCCGGAAAAGCCGGCATTGAATTCGAACAGCCGCGGCTTGTTGGTGATGTAGCGGATCGTGCCGGCCTGCGAGCTGGCCCCGAAAAGCGTGCCCTGCGGTCCCGGCAGCACCTCGATGCGCCGCAGGTCGGTCGCGTAGACGTCCAGGTTGCGGCCCGGCGCCGTCACCGGCTGCTCGTCGAGATACAGCGCGACGTTCGGCTGCGTGCCCTGGGCACCGGACAGCAGCACCGTGATGGGCTGCACGGCCATGCCGCGGATGAAGATGGTCTGCTGGCCCGGTCCGCGGCTGGCCGCGTTCAGGCCGGGTACGGCCTGGCGCAGATCATCGAAGTTGCCGATGTTCATCTGGTTCAGCTGGCGTTCGTCGACGGCCTGGACCGTGAGCGCGGCCTCCTGCAGACTGACCTCCTCGGTCTTGGTCGCCGTGACGACGATCGTCTCGATTTCCTTGTCTTGCCGTTCTTCTTCGCTGGCTGCCTGATCCTCCTGGGCCTGCAACGACGTGGCGGTCGCCGCCAGACCCCACAGGATTGCCTGTGACAGTCGGTTTCTGTTCATTTCATCCTCGCTTCCATGGATTTTGAGTACTGGTCCACAGCGGGCGCGTTCGCGCCGGGTTGCGCATCGGAATTTCCGGAAAACGACTCCTGGCGGAGCGGGGAAACGTCTTGTGCGAACACGCCGCCGGCATTGCTGCCTGAAGGCGCGATTCGACGCAACTGGATTCGCTCCGCTATGGTGATCGCCGGACGTATTGCGCGGGATCAAGTTGCGCGCATACCGTACGGCAAAAACGAGGAAAGCCACGACCGCTTGCCGGTCGGAGACCGAAACCGGCATCGAACCGGTCACGGATTGGTGTTCGCAGATTGGAATCCCACGATCGGCAAACGGCACGATGCCGGGAGCGCTATGATCCGCTCTTGTACTCCCTGATTTGCACGAATCGTGACGAATCCCCGCTTATCACGATTTTTACTTGGCTTCGCTGGCCGCTGCCTGGGTAGCGACCGGGTCCCGGAATAATTCCAGCCCTTTGCTTTGAACCATTGCGATCATGTTAACACTTTTTAACGAATGCCCGCATACAGCCGACCCGCGTCCCGGTGCGGAGCAGGGCGCGTGAACCGACGATTCGCGACCGCATTCGCTCCGGCGAGCGTCGGCAACGTCGCGGTCGGTTTCGACCTGCTCGGACACGCGCTGGACGGCCCCGGCGACCGGGTCAGCGTGCGCACCGCCGACCGGCGCGGCGTCCGGATTGCCGCAATCACCGGATCGGACGCCGAGCTGCCCACGGACCCGCAGCGCAATACGGCCGCGCGCGCGCTGCTGGCGCTGCTCGACGCGACCGGCGCCGATACAGGGCTGGAAATCGAGATCGCCAAGGGCATTCCGCTGGCTTCCGGGCTCGGCGGTTCGGCCGCCTCGGCCGTCGCCGCGGTCGTCGCGGCCAACGACCTGCTCGGCCTCGGCATGCGGCCGGACGAGCTCTACCCGTTCGCGCTGGCCGGCGAAGCCGTCGCGTCGGGTGCCGCACACGGCGACAACGTCGGCTGCCAGCTTGTCGGCGGCCTGGTGCTGGCGACCGCCGAGCGAATCATCCCGATTCCGGTGCCCGACAATCTGACCGCGGTCGCGGTGCATCCCGACTGCCGGGTGGCCACGCGCAAGGCGCGCAGGTGCCTGGCCGATCCGTTCGCGATCGACGAGGTCGTCGCCCAGTCGGCCAACCTCGCGCAGGTGCTGGCCGGCTGCTTCCGCTCCGACTTCGGGCTGATCGCTGCCGGGTTGCGCGACGTGCTGGTCGAACCGCGGCGCGCGGCGCTGATTCCGGGCTTTGCGCAGGTCAAGCAGGCGGCGCTGGACCATGGCGCGCTCGGTGCGTCGATCTCCGGCGCCGGGCCCACGGTATTCGGCTGGTTCGACGCGCACAGCCGCGCCGCCCGGGCCGGCGAAGCGATGGTGGCGGCGTTTGGCAAAGCCGGCCTCGCCGCCACGGCGCACGTCTCGCCGGTGGCCGCGCCGGGGGCGAGGATTCTGGATCGTGGCTGATGGTGGAGCGCGGCTGATGGAGTTCACGAGTACCCGCGACGACGCGCTGCGCGTCGGCATCGAACAGGCGCTGAACTCGGGCCTGGCCCCGGACGGCGGGCTTTACGTGCCGACCCGCCTGCCCGATTTCGATCCGGCCGGCTTCGAGCCCGGCCTCGGACTGCCCGAGTGCGCGCTGCAAGCGCTGGCGCCGTATTTCGACGGCAGCTCGCTGGCCGCCCGGCTTGATGCGATCTGCCGCGAGGCATTCGACATTCCGCTGCCCGTGACCCGCCTGGACGACGCCGGTCCGGCGTGGATGCTCGAACTGTTCCACGGCCCGACCGCCGCGTTCAAGGATTTCGCCGCACGTTTCCTGGCCGGCTGCCTGGCGGCGCTGCACGACCGGGCCGGCCCGGATCGGACCGTGCTGGTCGCGACCTCGGGCGACACCGGCGCGGCCGTCGCCGCCGCGTTCCACGACCGGCCCGGCTTCCGCGTCGTCGTGCTCTACCCCGACCGCCGGGTCTCGGCCCGCCAGGCCCATCAGCTCGGCGCGTTCGGCGGCAACGTGCACACGTACCGGGTGCAGGGCGACTTCGACGACTGCCAGCGGCTGGTCAAGCAGGCGCTGGCCGACCGTCGGCTTGCCGCGCGCCTCGGGCTGACCTCGGCCAACAGCATCTCGATCGGCCGGCTGCTGCCGCAGACCGCCTATTACGCCCAGGCGTCGCTGCGGCTGGTGCCGGGTGCCACCGGCGGCGGCCCTATCGATGTCATCGTGCCCACCGGCAACCTCGGCAACGCGCTGGCATGCATTGTCGCGCGCGAGAGCGGATTCGCGATCGGTGAGATCTGGCTGGCGACCAACGCCAACCGGACGCTGCCGGAGTACTTCGAGAGCGGGCGCTACCGCGGACGCGCCGGCATCCGCACGCTGGCCAACGCGATGGATGTCGGCGACCCGAGCAATTTCGAGCGGCTGGAATGGCTGTACCGCGTGCTGAAGAGCGGCGACGACCCGCGGGCGAGCCGCATCGGCGCCGAGAGCATCGATGACGAGACGATCCGGGCCACGATCCGGGACGAGTTCGAGCGCCACGACCGGATCGTGTGCCCGCACACGGCGTGCGCGATGGCGCTGCTCGGGCGGCTGCGCAAGCGCGGCCACGACCGGCCCGTGCTGGTCGCCGCGACGGCCCATCCGGCCAAGTTCGAGACCGTCATCGAGCCCGTCGTCGGCCGCACGATCGAGCCGCCGGAGGCGCTGGCAGAACTGCTGGGCCGGCCGTCCCGGGCCGACTCGCTCGAACCCGATTACGACGCGCTGGTGCGCGCGCTCGACGGGCTGGCGAACAATCCGGCGAATCGCTGATCCCTCGCCCGGGGTCAGGATCCATCCGCTGCCGGGCGGCACGTTCGATCCATTGTGTATGCTGGGTGCATCACCCCGTTTCCGATCGAAACAGGAGATGCCAATGCCCCAGCGAAACGCGTTTTCCGGCGCCGACTGCAACGACCTGGAATGCTTCATGAAAGGCCTGGTCCGGCGCAACCCGGGCGAGGACGAATTCCACCAGGCCGTGCGCGAGGTGGCCGCCGACATCGTCCCGTTCATTGCCGCAAACGAACGCTACCAGGCCCGGATGCTGCTCGAGCGCATGACCGAGCCCGACAAGATCATCTCGTTTCGCGTGTGCTGGAACGACGACGAGGGCAACACCCGGGTCAACCGTGCCTGGCGCGTCCAGTTCAACAATGCCACCGGGCCGTACAAGGGCGGCCTCAGGTTCGACGCCGGCGTCACCGAATCCGTGCTCAAGTTTCTCGGCTTCGAGCAGTGCTTCAAGAACGCGCTGACCGGGCTGCCGATCGGCGGCGCCAAGGGCGGGGCCAACTTCAACCCGAAGGGCAAGAGCGACGACGAGATCATGCGCTTCTGCCAGGCGCTGATGGCCTCGCTGTACCCGTACATCGGCGAGCACCGCGACGTCCCGGCCGGCGACATGGGGGTCGGCACGCGCGAGATCGGCTACCTGTTCGGCGAATACCGCCGCCTGACCCACCAGTTCGTCGGCGCGATCACCGGCAAGGGCGTCGCCTTCGGCGGCTCCGAACTGCGGGTCGAGGCGACCGGCTACGGCGTCATCCATTTCATCGGCCACGTGCTCGACCGGATGGGCGACGACCTGGCCGGCAAGCGCGTGGCGATCTCCGGGGCCGGCAACGTCGCGCGCTACGCGGCTGAAAAGGCGATCGAAGACGGCGCGAAGGTCATCACGCTGTCGGATTCGAAAGGGCTGGTCCACTTCCGGGACGGCCTCGACCGCGAACGGCTGCAACGCATCCACGAGCTCAAGGAAGACGGCGGCGGGCCGCTGGCCGACATCGCCGGCGAGATCGGCGGCCACTACCATGAGGACGCCAGGCCGTGGGACTTCGAGTGCGACATCGCGCTGCCGTGCGCGGTCCAGAACGAGCTCGACGAGGACGCGGCCCGGAAGCTGTGCGATTCCGGCTGCCGGATCGTCGCCGAAGGCGCCAACATGCCGTGCCGGTCGGCCGCGATCGAGTGTTTCGAGGCGCGCGATTCGATCACGTTCGCCCCGGGCAAGGCGGTCAACGCCGGCGGCGTGGCGGTCTCGGGGCTGGAGCGCGTGCAGAACGCGCAGCACATGCCGTGGAGCCGCGAGCAGGTCCAGCAGGAACTGACCTCGATCATGAAGACCATCCACGACCGCTGCGTCGAACTCGGCAGCGACGGCGACGGCGGGCGCGTCAACTACCGCAAGGGCGCCAATATCGCCGGCTTCGTAAAACTCGCCGACGCGATGCTGGCCCAGGGCGTGATCTGACTGCAGCGCCGGACGCGGCCGACCCGATCAGCCGGAGGCCGCTTCGCCCGGTTCCGGCGCCTCCGTGACCTCGGGCGAAGGCGAGAACATCGCCGTGACCTCTTGGGCATACTCGGTCCTCAGTGCCGCGCACAGCCGGATGCGCTCCAGCGTCTGCGCCAGCGACCGCGGGCCGCCCTCGAGGTCTTCGACTCGCTCGCCGAACATCTCCTCGACCTCTTCGGCGCGGCGGTGGCTGCAGAAACCGGATCCCAGCGCAACGATGGCGCCCTTGCGCCAGGTCGGAATCCGTGCCAGCAGCGTCTCGAGGTTGTCCTCGTCCTGCGCCCAGTCCCACATCGCCTCGCGCTGGTGGGCGTTGCCGACCTGGCCGAACGCAATCGCGATCGCCTCGTTGTCGCGCAGCCGCTCGTCACCGATGTGGGCGCGCAGCATCGCGCCGACCTCGGCGTCGCGGGAAGCGCCCAGCGCACCCAGCGCGCGCCGGCGAAACGTCGAGTCGGTGCTTTTCATCATGCGTCCGAACAGTTCTTCGGCGAAAACGGGGTCGCGCTCGCGCACCGCCGCGGTCAGCATCGTGCCGACCAGGCCCGGGTCCAGCATTTCGCGCTCGATGGCGAGATCGTCGAGGTAGGCGCCCGCCATGTCCGCCAGCCGTGCCCGGAGCGCGGCATCTTCGCCCTCGTCGATCAGCACGCCGGCCAATGAGGCGCGCAGCAGCGCATCGTCGGTGGAATCGGACTTGCGCGCGGCCACGCCCAGCGCTGCGAGGCGCTCGGCATACAGCTCGCGCAGCATTTCCGCCACGCCGGCCCGGGCGGCTTCGCTTTCGGCCAGCCGGTCGTAGAGGAACGTGACATCGTCGATCGGGGCCGTCGCCACTTCGCGGTCCGGATGGCCGGCCAGCATGCGACCGGCGTCGACCAGCTCTTCGGTGGTCATGTCGCCCGAACGGTACGACGCCGAGATCGAATCCAGCAGTACGCGGGATTCGCGTTCGTTGAGCCGGTCCAGGTTCGCGACCAGCGCGTCCCAGCCCGCCTCGTCGAGGGAGAATCGATAGTAGCCGGCGCCGTCGTCGTTCGGCATGACCCAGTCCGGACAGGAGTCGGCCGGGAGCTTCAGTGCGCCCATCGCGGTTTCGACCAATTCGCAGTGACGGGCGCTTTCATCACCGCTGCCGTAACGCACGCACACCGGCAACTGCCATATCCGGCCACGCTCGGCCGTGGAACCGAGAGGCAGGTATCGGCTCTGCGTGACGATCAGTTCGATATCTTCGCCACAGGCCAGTTCGGCCGAGATCAGGGGTACACCGGGCTGGAACAGGAAGCTCGAAAACGCCTCGACGACCTCCGGTTTGCCGGCGCCTTCGGCCAGCGAGGTCAGGAAATCCTGGTAGTCGGCAACATCGTGCTCGAACCGGCGCATGTGCAGCCGGACGCCGGCGCGGAACGCCGCCTCGCCCAGCCACGACTCGAACATCGACAGCACCGCTCCGCCCTTGGCGTAGGTAATGCCGTCGAACGCGTTGGCAATGTCGTGGTTGGATTCGATCGACTGGCGCACCTGGCGCGCCGACTCGAGTGCGTCGGAATCCATGACGCCGATCGCCCGTCCCAGCATCCGGTCCTCGAAGCCGTAGTCCGGGAACGCCGCGGCCGCGGCCTTGTACGCCATCCAGGTCGCAAACGACTCGTTCAGCCAGATATCGTCCCACCACTTCGGCGTGACCAGATTGCCGAACCACTGGTGCGCGAGTTCGTGCGCGTGCACGCTGGCGTAGGCCCGCTTGCGGCCAATGGAGGCATTTTCGTCGAGCAGCAGCAGCGGCTCGCGGTAGGTGATCGCGCCGACGTTCTCCATCGCGCCGGCGGCGAAATCCGGCACCGCGATGATGTCGAGCTTCGGGTACGGGAACGGATAGTCGAAGTAGCGCTCGAGCGCGTGCACGATGCGCGCGGTGTTCTCGAGCGCGAATTCCAGTTGCCCGCCCTTGCCGGCGACGGCAACGCCGCGCAGCGGCAGCGGCCGGTCGCGCACCTCGTTGGCCTCCACCGGCTGCCACTCGACCACGTCGAGCGGCCCGACCGCGAACGCGATCAGGTAGGTCGGAAGGGGCGGCGTGACCGCATAACTGCGCCGCACCAGACGCTGCCCGACCGGATTGCGCGCGATCTCGGGCGTGGCCGTGATCACGCGCTGGTCGCCGGGCGCGGTCACGTGGATCTCGAACGGCGCCTTGAATGCCGGTTCGTCGAAACCGGGGAACGCCAGCCGGGCCGAGGTCGCCTCGAACTGCGTGAACGCGTAGTCGCGCCCGTCCTCGGTGACCTTGTACAGGCCCTCCAGCGACGTGTCGAACGGCGCGTCGTACTCAATGTGCAGGCGCGCGTGCCCGGGCATCGGCGTGGCCGCCAGGTCCAGCCGCGCGATGCCGGTCTCGTCGACCTGCTCGTAACCGGCCTCGATGCGCGTCTCGCCCTGCTCCAGCCACGCCGAACGCACGTCCAGGCGGTTGCCGTGCAGCCAGATCACCCCGGCCGGCTCGCGAATGTCGAGTTCGATCTCGACCGTGCCGGAGAAACGCTCGCGTTCCGGCACGATGGTCAGGTCCAGCACGTAGCGCACCGGCACGACCGCATCGCCGAGCTGCCCGGCCGGCATCGGCGGCGGCTTCGACTCGCTGCCGGATTCGGATGTGGACGGCGATAGGCTGTCCGGCGAGCCCTGTCCCGATGGCGGGGACGGGTCGCACGCCGCGATCAACAAAGCCAGCGCCAGCCAGCCGAAGGCACGAATCAGCATGTCATGTTTCCTTTCGGTTTTCGTTCAGTCCTCGGAATCGGGACCGCGGCCAACGCACATTCGTTGCAACCATCCCAGTCCCAGCAGCGCGATCAGGGCAAGATAGGCGGCGGCGACCAGCATCACGTTCAGGCCCATACCTGTCCATTCGCCGGCGTCATCGATCCGGGCATGACCGATGACGATGATCGCCACGACCGCCGCCGGCGCCAGTGCCAAAAGACATGAATCGACAATCCTCACGCCGCTCGTTCGCCCGGGCGGCGCCGAGTACCAGTACAACCAGAGCAGGAACAGCGTCACCGGCGCGCTGATCAGCAGGTCGATCCACATTCGCTAGCCCTGGCGTTCGCCGTAGTGCAGCACGCGTACGCGCTCAAGCGTCACCAGCCCGCTCGGCGCGAGCTGTTCGAGTTCGGGCAGGAACTTTTCGA
>JAVVDX010000041.1:20194-23637 GCA_032251475.1 Wenzhouxiangellaceae bacterium
AGCGTCACCAGCCCGCTCGGCGCGAGCTGTTCGAGTTCGGGCAGGAACTTTTCGATCTTGTCTTCCTCGTCAACGATCTCGATCACGATCGGCAGGTCTTCCGAAAGCCGCAGAATGCTCGCGGTGTGCAACCGGCTCGAGCGGCCGAAGCCCATCGGCCCGCGCAGCACGGTCGCGCCGGCCAGCCCGGCCTCGCGCGCCTTGAGCACGATCTGCTCGTACGTCGCGCGGCCGTCGTGACGATCGCTTTCGCCGATGAAGATCCTCAGCAGCAATGCCTTTTCCGGCAGTTTCATCGCCTGGCTCCATTGATCCATTTTCCTGCGAACATCCCGGCGGCTGCGGCAAGCAGCCAGAGCGTCGCCGAGACCAGCAGGTACGCACCGGCCGCGCCGCGCGCGCCTTCCAGCATCATCGACCAGAATTCAATGCCGAACATCGAAAACGTGGTCAGGCCGCCGCACAGCCCCGCCATGACCGCAAACCGGTAACGCGGCGCGACCAGAACCCGGCCGTCCGGACCGGTCAGCGCCCAATATATCGCGATCGCAAACGAGCCGGCCACGTTGACGGCCAGCGTCGGCCACGGCGGAGCCGCCATCAGCCCGGCCGCATGCCGCAGCACGCCGCCCAGCGCGGAACCGCCCGCGACCCACGCCCAGATCGGAAAGGCGCGCCCCGGCATCAGCCAGGCCCGCCCCGAAGTCCGGTCCCGAGCCCGATGCCGATGCCGATCCCCATCCCGATCCAATAACCGACCCCGACCGCGCCGAGGCAGCCGCTGAACGACAGCACGATGTTGAGCAGTCCGCCGCGCCAGTTGCCGTCGTCGATCAGTTGCAGCGTCTGCAAACTGAACGAGCTGACGGTCGTGTAGCTGCCCAGAACGCCGACGAGGCCGAACGCCAGCCCATTGTGCAGCCAATCGTGCGCCCACGAACCGGCCGGCGCCGCGTGCAGCAAGGCCAGAACCAGCCCCGCGAGCAGGCAACCGGAAACGTTGACGACCAGCGTACCGAGCGGAAAGCGTTCGCCCGGGCCGGCGCTGAATCGGCCGGATATCCAGTAGCGAAGCGCACCGCCCACCGCGCTGCCGGCGGCAACCAGCAGCCAGGCGACGGGCGTGTATGCCGCGGCCGCCGTCATTCGGCCGGGGCGATCGCGAACTCCAGCGCCGGCAGCCCGTCGATCGCGCACGCAATCCGGTCTCCACGAACCAGCGGCCCGACCCCGGCCGGCGTGCCGGTGAATACCGCATCGCCCGGATGCAGCGTGACCTCGCGCGACAGCTGCGCGAGCAACTCTCCGACCGGCCAGATCATGTCGCCGAGCACGGCGCGCTGGCGGGTCTGACCGTTGACCGCCAGTTCGATCCGGCAGTCCGGTTCAGGCCTCCACGCGCCGGCGGCAACAACCGCGCCGATCGGCCCGGACTGGTCGAAACCCTTGGCCAGCGCCCACGGCTGTCCGGCGGCCTTGGCCCGGGCCTGCACGTCGCGGCGGGTCAGGTCGCAGCCGACCGCGTAACCGGCAACGCAGGCCATCGCCTCGTCGCCGTCGAGATCGCGCCCGCCGCGGCCGAGAAACGCGACCAGTTCGACTTCATGGTGCAATTCACCGGTCCGCGGCGGGAATTCGATCGCCGCACGCTGGGCCAGCGCCGCGGCCGGCTTGGAAAAGAAGATCGGATCGGATTTGTCCGGGTCCGCGCCCATCTCGCGCGCGTGCTCGGCGTAGTTGCGGCCGACGCACCAGGCGTGCCGGACCGCCAACTCGCCGCCATCGGCGCGCTTCAGTCGCGGAGGCTGCCAGGCGGGGAAAGCCACCGGGTCAATCCAGCGCCCGGATGCCGACCGCGTCGCGCAGTTCGGCGATGAATGGAGTTGCGATGGCGCGCGCGCGCTCGGCGCCGAGTTTCAGCTCGCGCTCGATCTGCGCCGGGTCGTTGATCAGCGCCTCGTAACGCTCGCGCGGGGTCTCGAGTTCGGCATTGATCAGCTCGAACAACTGCTGCTTGACCTCGCCCCAGGCGATCCCGTCGGCGAACGCCCGGCGCATTTCGGCGCGCTGTTGCTCATTGGCGAACGCGGCGTAGACGGCGTAGACGGTGGCGGTATCCGGGTCCTTGGGCTCGCCCGGTTCCTGCGAATTGGTCTTGATCTTCATGATCGCCTTGCGCAGTTTCTTCTCCGGCAGCCACAGCGGAATCGTGTTGTCGTAGCTCTTCGACATCTTGCGCCCGTCGGTGCCCGGCAGCGTGGCGACGAACTCGTCGACCGCCGCCTCCGGCAGCACGAACCGCTCGCCGTAGCGGTGGTTGAATCGCGCGGCGATATCGCGCGCCATTTCCAGGTGCTGGATCTGGTCCTTGCCCACCGGCACCGAATGGGCGTTGAACATCAGGATGTCGGCGGCCATCAGCACCGGGTAGCCGAACAGCCCCATCGTGACGCCCCAGTCCGGATCCTCGCCGGCGGATTCATTTTCGGCCACCTGCGCCTTGTACGCGTGCGCCCGGTTCATCAGCCCCTTGGCCGTCACGCAGCTCAGAAGCCAGGTCAGCTCGGGGATTTCCGGAATATCGGACTGACGGTAGAAGATGCTCCGGGACGTATCCAGCCCCAGCGCCAGCCACGTCGCGGCGATTTCCAGCGTCGAACGGTGCACCCGCTCGGGCTCGAAGCACTTGACCAGTGCGTGATAGTCGGCCAGGAAATAGAACGAATCGAACGACGGATCGCGGCTGGCCGCAATGGCCGGCTTGATCGCTCCGACGTAATTGCCCAGATGCGGGGTGCCGGTGGTGGTAATGCCGGTCAGGACGCGGCGGCGATTGCTTATGGACGGGCTCGCGGGCGGGGTCATGGGTTCAGGTGCCGGAAATGCAAAAGCGCTATTTTACGCCGCGAGCACATCGCGTAGGCCGGGGTTGCATCCCCGGCGGAATTGTGAATTGGCCCGAATTCTTACTTCCCCGGCGACCTGGCGCCTTGTGGAAGCGGCACCCAACCGCGAATCCGCGTAGGTCGGATTAGCCCTAGCGTAATCCGACGCCCACCTGTCGCTCAATCCCCCGGCAGCACCTCCACCGGCCGCATCTGCTCGTCAACGGCCACCATCACAAGCTCGCCCTGGATCGCCAGCTCCTGCCCGCCCGACAGCGGATCCTCGCGCAGGACCTTGACCGTCACGGTCACGCTGGTCGTCCCCGCCCGCGTCACCTCGCCGACCAGCTCGACGATCGAGCCCTTCGGAATCGGCACCTTGAAATCCACCCGGTCCATGGAAACCGTCACCACCTGCCGCCGCGCAAACCGCGTCGCAGTCAAAAACGCCACCTCGTCCATCCACTTCATCGCCGTCCCGCCATACAGCGTGCCGATCGGGTTGGTGTCCTGCGGAAACACCAGCTTGGTGATGCGCGTGCGGGAATGTTCGATGCG
>JAVVDX010000042.1:0-23268 GCA_032251475.1 Wenzhouxiangellaceae bacterium
ATCGGCTTGACCGGCGAGCGCCCGAACAGGCGCGACATGTAATGGCTGGGCACGGCTGCAGTCTCTTTGGCGATGTGGCGAAAGCTTCTGGCCGCATTGTACGTGAGCGACCTCCGCCCGGCGAAGCCGGGCAGGCGGTCCGCTCGAGGGCCTCGTTCGAGGTCGTGATCCTTGATGCTGGGGGAATGGTGGCCAGGGACAGAATCGAACTGCCGACACGGGGATTTTCAGTCCCCTGCTCTACCAACTGAGCTACCTGGCCGTGCGCTTGGACTTGGTTGGATCGGGCGGCCGCGGTGGGGCGCCGCAAGCCGCGTATTAGACCGCGAACCGGCCAGAAAGTCAACCGGATCGGGCCATTTCGGGGTCAACCGCGGCCGCTTCCGGTGGTTCGTGTCGTCAATCCGCGAATTGCAGAAGGCCGGTGCGGACCCGGGGAGCGGCGGACCCGTCGGAAGCGCGCTCGGTGCCGGTCCAGGCGACCAGGAGCCGGTCGTTTGCGGCGACCGCGATCTGCGGGAAGCCGCTGATCCGGCCGGCCGACAGCTCGCCGAGCACCCGCTCGTCGCGCTTTTCGCCGCGCGCGTCGAAACGGGCCAGGCGCATCAGCGCGCGTGAGCCGTCGGGCTGGTCCATCCACGCCAGCGCGAAGCCGCCGTTCAGCCACGCCAGCCGGACGCGGCCGAGTGCGCTGCCTTCCGACAGCGTGACCGGCGCCTCGAACGTCGCCCCGGCATCGTCGGAGAGCGCGAGCCGGACGCGCGGGACCCCGCCGGCCATCGTGAACCACGCGACGACGACCTTCATGCCATTCGCGATCACGTCCGGGCCGTTGACCGGGCAGCCGGCGATGTTCCAGCCGTCGCGGTGGACCGGTACCGGGTCGCTCCAGCCGGCGTCGGTCCGGCGGACGATCGAGATGTCGCGGATCTCGTTGCCGTCCCGATCCTCGGTGCGATCGCGGAACACGACCACCGGCCCGAGTGCGGTGCCGGCGCCGGCGGTTCGGCAGCAGTCGCAGACGCGTTCGTCGAGCACTTCCGGCGACTCGATCGTGCCGTCGGCGCGGACGGTCGCCGTGCGCAGCGTCATCGGCCCCCCGCGGCCCGTACGGCGGCCGTCCAGCCAGGCCATGCCGACCGCGTCAGGGTCGGTCATGCCGGCGCCGGCGGCGGCCGGGAAATAGCTGACGAAACCGTGCTCGGTCGGGGTGCCGTCGTCGTGCGGCGTCGTGGCGGCGGTCCAGGTCCTGCCGCCGTCGCTCGATCGCGCCAGCCGGATATCGTAGGCGTAGGTCGCATCGGCCGATTTTTCGAGCCAGTGGGCGAGCCAGACGCCGTTGTCGCCGATGCG
This sequence comes from Wenzhouxiangellaceae bacterium, assembly GCA_032251475.1. Lineage (GTDB taxonomy): Bacteria > Pseudomonadota > Gammaproteobacteria > Xanthomonadales > Wenzhouxiangellaceae. Next base: position 1,354 of record JAVVDX010000042.1, read on the forward strand.
GACGGCCGGCGTGTCGGCCCAGTTCGCGAACCAGTCTTCGCCGCGCGCGATTTCGCGTACCGGACCGAACGACTCGCTGTCGAAGCGGGCGAACCGGAGCGCATGGCCGCCGGGGACCTGTTCCAGCCAGCTCATCACGATGGTATTGTTGAAAGAATCGACGGCAAAGCCCGGCGCGAGGCTGCCCGGCGCCGCCGGTGTCGCGACGTCGATCAACGGCGTCGGCTGCATTGGCTCCGGCGCCGGGGCCGCGGGCGAGGCGATGGTCGGCAGCAGCAGCGCCGGCAGCAGGAACGCAGCCGGCAATGGAAACGGGGAAACTGCGGTCCGGTGGACTGAAAACATGGCGGGGTGGCTTGTTATGAAATTTGTCGGGTTCATTCTATCGACCTTCCGGCCGCGGATCGGCGCGCCGCGCCGGCGGGGTTTGACTGTGGTCGCTGCAACGTTGCCGGCCGTCGCGGTTCTGGCCGGGTGCGCGGCCGACGACATACCGTCGCCGGCGATGGACAGCGGCCGGTTCCTGCAGTACGCCGACGAGCCGGTGAAAGACATCCGCTACCGCAACTTCATCGAGTGGCACCCGCTGAATCGGGAATGGATGCTGCTGCGCTTCGAGAACGACCGCTACTACGTCCTCGAGGTCGACGATCCGTGCGTGGCCGACCTGCGCGAGGTTCAGACGTTGCGCCTGGTCGAAAGCATGACCGATCGGCTGAATCGGCTGGATCACGTGCGTGTCGACGGCCGCGATTGCCGGATCCGCGAGATGCGGCCGATCGACTACGCCGCGTTCACGCAGGATCCGGCGGCGCCCGGCGATCTGCCCGGTCAGGGAGAACTGTCCGGGGATTCGTTCGAGGAGTCCGGCGGCACGTAACCCTCGGCCCGGTCGACCTCGCCGCCGAACAGGAAGGCTTCGGCCTGCTGCTCGAGGTACTTGCGGTGCTCCGGGTCGATCGGCGACAGGCGCTTCTCGTTGATCAGCATGGTCTGGTGAGCCAGCCACTTCTTCCAGGCCTCGGCCGAGATCTCGTTGTAGATGCGCTCGCCCAGCTCCCCCGGCAGCGGCTTGCGCGCCAGTCCTTCGGCCTCGCGACCGAGGTATTTGCATTGAACCATTCGGGTCATCGCGTTGCCTGGGTTCCATGAAGGTGGAGGATTCTGACTGCGCCTGCCCCCATCCTGACCTTCCCCCGCGCGCGGGGGAAGGAACGAACAGCAGGCCTGCGGCATGATTCTAGAATAACAGCCACAGATCGGTTACACGCTCGCCGCCAACGAGAACAAGCCAGCCGGCCGCGGCCAGGAACGGGCCGAATGCGATCGGCACCTCGCGGCCCATCTTGCGGGCGGCGATCAGTACCAGGCCGACGATCGCGCCGACGCCCGAGGCCAGCAGAATCACGCTGGGCAGCACCTGCCAGCCGAACCATGCGCCGATCGCGGCGAGCAGCTTGAAGTCGCCGTAGCCCATGCCTTCCTTGCCGGTCGCGAGCCGGAAGGCGTGAAACACCAGCCACAGGATCAGATAGCCGGCCACGGCGCCGATCACGGCCGACTCGAGGTCGGTGAACACGCCGAACAGGTTGAGCAGCAGGCCGGCCCAGACCAGCGGCAGCGTGAACTGGTCGGGCAGAAGCTGGTGGTCCAGGTCGATGCCCGAGGCCGCGATCAGCGTCCACGTGAACGCCAGCCCGGCCAGGCCCTCGACACCGGGACCGAGCCGCCAGATCACGACCACCGACAGGATCGCCGTCAGCGCCTCGACCACCGGGTAGCGCAGCGAGATCGGCGCGTCGCAGTGCCGGCACCGGCCGCGCAGCAAAAGCCAGCTGACCAGCGGAATATTGTCGTACCAGGCAATCGGTTGGGCGCACTTCGGGCAGCGCGAGCGGCCGGTGGCGACGCCGGCCGGTTCGGCTTCCGCCGCAGGCTCCAGTTCCAGCAGCTCGCGGCACTGGCATTTCCACTGGTGGAGCATCCGGGCCGGGAAGCGCAGGATCACCACGTTCAGGAAGCTGCCGACGAGCAAGCCGACGACGGCGACCAGCGCCAGCAGCGCGGCCGGATGAAGGTTTGTCAGATACTCCACCGGTTACATCACGGCCGCCATCTTGAAGATCGGCAGGTACATCGCCACGACGATGCTGCCGACGATCACGCCGACCAGAATGATGATGAACGGCTCGAGCAGGCTGGACAGCGCGTCGACGGTGTTGTTGACTTCCTCTTCGTAGAAGTCGGCGACCTTGAGCAGCATCGCGTCGAGCGAACCGGCTTCCTCGCCGATCGCCGTCATCTGGATGACCATCGGCGGGAACAGCCCGGTTTGCTGCATTGCGAGCTGCATCTGGTGACCGGTCGCGACGTCGTCGCGGATCTGCAGCGTCGCGTCGCCGTAGACGACGTTGCCGGTGGCTCCGGCGACGGTCTTGAGCGCGTCGACCAGCGGCACGCCGGCGGCGAACGTGGTCGCCAGCGTGCGGGCGAACCGGCTCAGCGCGGCCTTTTCGAGTACGCCGCCGATGATCGGGAGCTTGAGGCTCATCCGGTCAATGAAATGCGCAAATGGCTTGCTGCGCTTCTTCGCCTGGATGATCGCGAAGATGCCGCCGACGATGATGGCCAGGTACAGCCAACCCATTTGCTGCATCGATTCGGAAATGCTGACGATCAATTGGGTGAACGCCGGCAGGTCGCCGCCGAAGCTCTGGAAGATGGCCTCGAACTGCGGGATCACGAACACGAGCAGGATCGAGGTGACCAGGATGGCGACGCCGATGACGGTGGCCGGGTAGAACAGCGCCTTCTTGATCTTGCCCTTGATCGACTCGATGCGCTCCTTGTAGGTGGCGATGTTGTCGAGCACGTGATCGAGCACGCCGGCGCTTTCGCCGGAGGCGACCAGGTTGACGTAGAGCTCGTCGAAATAGGCCGGGTGCTTGGCCAGCGCTTCGGCCAGCGTCGACCCGGATTCGACGTCGATGCGGATCGTGTTGATCAGCTTCTGCAGGCGCGGGTTCTCGGCCGCCGAGGCAATGATGCCGAAGGCCTGCACCAGCGGAATGCCGGCGTTGAGCATGGTTGCGAGCTGGCGCGTGAACACGGCGATGTCGCGCGGCCTGATCGACTTGCCGGTGTCGCCGAACAGCGGCTTGGGTTTCTTGCGCACGCGCGACGGGGTGATGCCCTGCTTGCGCAATTCGGCCCGAACCAGGGTCTGATTGCGCGCCGAGCGCTCGCCCTTGAGCACCTTGCCGCGCTTGTCCTTGCCCTCCCACAGAAAGATTTCGAGCTCTTCGCGAGTCGTCGCCATGACGGTCCTCCTCCTCTCCTTGTACGTCGTCCCCTCAGTGCGCCATTGTCATCAACTTGTGCTCCGATTACAACGCCTTGTGCGTCATTCGGGATGCCCGGCCGGCGGCGATCTGGGAGGCAGAAGACTCTCGATCAGCATCAACGTGACGCCGATCACGATCGCCGAATCGGCGACGTTGAAGGCCGGCCAGTGCCAGCCGGCGTAGTGCAGGTCGACGAAGTCGACGACGTAGCCGAGCCGGATCCGGTCGATCAGGTTGCCGACCGCGCCGCCCAGCAGCAGCATCAGCGCCACCGGCAGCGCCCGGGCGGTCAGCGGCAGGCGCCACAGCCAGATGAGCAGCAAGATGCCGATCGCCGAGGCGAACGTGATGAAGAACCAGCGCTGCCAGCCGTCGCCGTCGGCCAGGAAACTGAACGCCGCGCCGGTGTTGTGCGCCAGCGTCAGGTTGGCCCACGAGGTCAGCTCCACCGGCCGGTACAGTTCGAGGCTGGCGACCGCCAGGTGCTTGGTCCACTGGTCCAGCGCCACGATCACGGCCGCCAGCAGCAGCCAGGCCGCGTAACGCTGCACGGTCATGCGCGGATGGCCGCTATCCATGGTCGCTAGCCCCAGCGACGCTGCTCGCCGTCGCCGGCGACGTTGGTCACGCAGCGCGCGCAGATCTCGGGGTGGTCCGGATCGCTGCCGACATCGCTGCGGTGGTGCCAGCAGCGGATGCACTTTTCATTGCTCGCCGGCTGCACCGCGACGCGCAGGCGGCAGTCGTCGATCTCGGCGGCCTCGACGGCATCCTCGACCGGGCCCAGGCGCGCCTCCGAGGTCAGCAGCACGAATCGCAGTTCGTCGCCCAGCGCGGCCAGGTCCTCGGCCAACCGGCCGTCGGCATCCAGCGTGACCTCGGCGGCCAGCGACGAGCCGATCGCCTTGTCGCGCCTGAGCGCCTCCAGTCGCGGGCCGACGACGTCGCGTACGGCGCGGATTCGCTGCATGCGCGCGCGGGTCTCGTCGTCGAGGTCGTCAAGACCTTCGTACCAGGTCGCGAGCATGACCGTGTCGGGACGCTCGCCGGGCATCTCGGCCCAGATCTCCTCGGCGGTGAAGCTGCACACCGGCGCCAGCCAGCGTACCAGCGCCTCGAGGATGCGGAACATCGCCGTCTGCGCCGAGCGCCGCGCCGGGTGGTCGGCCGGCAGCGTGTAGAGCCGGTCCTTGATGATGTCGAGGTAGAACGCGCCCATGTCGATCGAGCAGAAATGGTGCACGCGCTGATAGACCTGCCAGTAGCGGTAGTTGGCGTAGGCGTCGGTGACCTCGGCCTGCAGCCGCCGGGCCAGGTCGACGGCGTAGCGGTCCAGCGGCAGCATGTCGTCGAAATCGGTCGAATGGGCGTCCGGGTCGAAATCGTGCAGGTTGCCGAGCAGGAAGCGCGCGGTGTTGCGGATGCGGCGGTAGGCGTCCGAGACGCGCTTGAGGATCTCGTCGGAGACGGTCATTTCCTGGCGGTAATCGGCCGCGGCGACCCACAGTCGGAGCACGTCGGCCCCCAGCGTCTTCATGACCTGCTGCGGCGCGATCACGTTGCCCTGCGACTTCGACATCTTCCGGCCTTCGGGATCGACCGTGAAGCCGTGCGTGAGCACTTGCCGATAGGGCGCGTCGCCGTGCATCGCCACCGACGTCAGCAGCGACGACTGGAACCAGCCGCGGTGCTGGTCCGAGCCCTCGAGATAGATGTCGGCCGGGCGCTCGAGTTCGTCGCGCCGGTCGAGCACGCAGTAGTGGGTGACGCCGGAGTCGAACCAGACGTCGAGGATGTCCGGGATCGGCTCGTAGCGCTCGCCGTCGACGCCGAGCTTCCCGGCGATGTCGTCTTCGTACCAGACGTCGATGCCTTCGGTTTCTACCAGCTTCGCGAGCCGTCCGAGGATTGCCGCCGAGTCGGGGTGGGGCTCCTGGGTCTCGCGGTCGACGAACAGCCCCAGCGGCACGCCCCAGGTGCGCTGGCGCGAGATGCACCAGTCCGGCCGGTTCTCGACCATGCCGCGGATGCGCGCCTTGCCCCATTCAGGCACCCAGCGGACCTTGTCGATCGCGGCCAGCGCGTCGCGCCGGAGGCCGGCCTGATCCATCGAAATGAACCATTGCGGCGTCGTGCGGAACGCGGTCGGCGTCTTGTGACGCCAGCAGTGCGGGTAGCTGTGTTCGAACGGTTCGGCGGCCAGCAGCGTGCCGTTTTCACGCATGATCTCGACCAGCCTTTCGTTCGCCTTCCAGACGAACTGGCCGCCGACTCCGGGCGTCTCGGGCACGAACACCCCTTTCGAGTCGATCGGGTTGACGACTTCCAGGCCGTATTGCCGTCCGACCTCGAAGTCCTCCTGGCCGTGGCCGGGCGCGGTGTGCACGGCGCCGGTGCCGGTCTCGGTCGTGACGTGCCCGCCGAGAATGACCGGCACGTCGTAGTCGTTGAACGGGTGCTTGAGTCGCAGGTGTTCGAGCTCGGCGCCCTTGACGGTGCCTAGCACCCTGACATCTTCGAGGCCGCAGCGTCCGGCGACCGCATCGCGCAGCTCGCTGGCCACGACCAGCGCCAGCGCGCGACCTTCGTGTGTCGCCGCGACGAGGTCGTAGTCGAGCTCCGCGTTCAGCGCCACGGCCTGGTTGGCCGGAATCGTCCACGGTGTCGTCGTCCAGATCACGACGCCGACGGTCGCCTCGTCCGGCCCGGCGCCGAATTTCGCGGCCAGCGCGGCCGGGTCGGCGGCCTCGAACAGCACGTCGACTGCGGTCGAGGTCTTGTCGGCGTATTCGATCTCGGCTTCGGCCAGCGCCGAGCCGCAGTCGAAGCACCAGTGCACCGGTTTGACGCCGCGCTTGAGGTGGCCGCGCTCGATGATCACGGCCAGCGCGCGCAGCATGTCGGCCTCGTACCGGAAATCGCGGGTCAGGTACGGGTTCGACCAATCGGCCAGCCCGCCCAGGCGCTTGAAGTCCTCGCGCTGCCGGTCGATTTGCCGGTCGGCGAATTCGCGGCACTTCTGCCGGAACGTGCGCGCGTCGACCCCCGGATCGGAGTCCGGGGCATGCTTGCGGCCGACCTTGCCGATCTTCTTCTCGACCTGCAGCTCGATCGGCAGCCCGTGGCAGTCCCAGCCGGGGACGTACGGCGAGCGGTAGCCGGCCAGCAGCGCCGAGCGCACGATGAAGTCCTTGAGGATCTTGTTGAGCGCGTGTCCGATGTGGATGTCGCCGTTGGCGTACGGCGGGCCGTCGTGCAGGATGAAGCGCTCCGGCCGGTCGGCGGTCTCGCGCTGGATGTGGCCGTAGAGGTCGCGCGCGTACCAGTCGGCCAGCATCTGCGGCTCGCGTTGCGCCAGCGACGCCTTCATCGGGAAGTTCGTCTGCGGCAGGTTGATCGTGTTCTTGTAATCCATGGGCCGGGACGGCGTGCGGTGTCGGTTTCAGCGGTGAATCGTGAATGGTATATGGAAAAGGCGGCAGGGACGGGGCGAATGCGGTGCGGATCCGGGAAGAAAACGGAATGCGGAGAAAGAAAAAAGGCTGTAGGTCGGATTAGCGCCAGCGTAATCCGACGTGATCCTGGAATCGTCGGGTTCGGCCTTTGGCCGGACCCGACCTACGTCCTGGCCCTACGGAACCTCTGAACAACCCTGCGCGGAGCGCGTTTCTGCCTTCGAGCCCGCAGATCGTGCGTGCCGCGCCGAGTGACAGTAGCCGTCGCTACGGCCGAGGCGTGTCGCGTGCGAGATGCGGGCTCGAAAGCGAAACCCTTACGGGACGGTCCCCGGATCAAGTCCGGGGCAGGCTCTTTGCGGGGCCTCTGCTTCGTTTGGGCTCGCTCATTTGGAACAACCAAACCACGCTCGCTCAAGCCGAACCGGAGCCTCCCGCAGAGGCGCCGTCGCGCCCGCTCAGGGTTGTTCAGAGGTTCCCTAACACCGCCTTTGCCCGCTCTGCATCGCGCCGCATCTGCCCGGTCATCGCTTCCAGCGACCCGAAATGCCGCTCGGGGCGCAGGTGTTCGACGAATTCGACCTTGAGGTGGCGGCCGTAGAGGTCGCCGTCGAAGTCGAACAGGTGGACCTCGAGCAGCCAGTCGCGCCCGGCGATGACCGGGCGCCGGCCCAGGCTGGCGACACCCGGGTGACGTTCGAGGCCGTCGCCGGTCACGCGCACCGCGGCGATGCCGGACAGCGCCGGCGGCTCGGCCACGCGCAGGTTCGCGGTCGGAAAGCCGAGCGTGCGGCCGAGCCGGTTGCCGCGCACGACGCGCCCGGAGATCGCGTACGGCCGGCCCAGCAGGCGCCCGGCCAGCGCGAGCTCGCCGTCGGCCAGCGCCTGCCGGAGCCGGCTCGACGAGACCCGTTCGCCGTCGGCATCCAGCACCTCGGGCACTATTTCGACGTCGAAGCCGAACCGGCGGCCGAAGTCCTCCAGCGCGGCGACGTCGCCGGCCGCGCGGTGACCGAAGCGGAAGTCCGCCCCGACGACGACCCGCCCGGTGCGCAGGCCGTCGGCGAGCACGTTACGGGCGAACTGCTCGGGGCTCTGGCGCGAGAAGGTGCGGTCGAAGCGAAGCTGGGCGAGCAGTTCGACGCCGAGGCGGGCGCAGGTGTCGGCCCGGTCGCGCAGTTTCATGACCCGCGGGACCGGGTTGGCGGGCGCGAAGAACGTGCGCGGCAGCGGCTCGAAGCACAGCACCGCCGGACTCATGGCCGGGACCGCATCGACGGCGCGCCGGATCAGCGCCTGGTGGCCCAGATGCAGGCCGTCGAAGTTGCCGATCGCGACCGCCAGCCGGCGCGGCCGGCCTGCGGCATCGGGCATCGACGGCGCCGGCAGATGTCGGACCACTCGCATGGGGCCGGAAGTCTACCGGCCGCCGTCGGACGGCGGGTGACGGGGCGGGCGGGCCAGGCGGGCCGGCCGCAGCCCGGCGCCGAGCAGCACCAGCGTGTAGACCAGTGCGCCGCCTGCAACCGCCGCGGTCAGCGCGCCGCTGCGCCAGAGGGGCCCGTTTTCCAGCCACGCGTCCGCCGCCGGCGCCAACGCCAGCAGCAGCGCGGCCATGACGGCGCAGGCCAGCGCGATGCGCAGCGCGTCCGGCCATGGAAACGGCGGCGCAATGCCCTCGGCGCGCAGATGCCGCCACAGCAGCCCGGCGTTGAGCCAGGCCGAGGCGCTCGAGGCCAGCGCCAGGCCGGCGTGCGCCCCGGGCCGGGCCGCCAGCGCCGCGAACAGGCCGCTGGAGAAATCGCCATCGACCCGATACGACGTGATCGCCAGTACGAACGCGATGTTGAGCCCCATGTTGACGGCCAGCGCGATCAGCGCGATGCGGACCGGCGTTCGGGTGTCCTGGCGCGCGAAGAATGCCGGCGCCAGCACCTTGACGCCGATGAACGCCGGCAGGCCCAGGCAGTACGCGACCAGCGCCAGCGCCGCCATGTCGACGTCGCGGCCGCCGAACTCGCCGTAGCCGAACAGCGTCGCGACGATCGGTTCGGCCAGCACGGCCAGCCCGGTTGCCGCCGGCAGGCCGATCGCCAGTCCGACCAGCACGGCCCATTCCAGCGTGGCGCGGAACTGGCCCTTTTCGGCCCGCGTGTGCAGCGCCGCCAGCGTCGGCAGGATCACCACCGACAGCGCGACGCCGAACATGCCCAGCGGGAACTCCATCAGCCGGTCGCCGTAGTACAGCCACGAGATGCTGGCCTCGAACAAAAGCGACGCGATCAGCACGTCGAGCATCAGGTTGACCTGCTGCACCGACGAGCCGAACAGCGTCGGCAGCATCAGCTTCATGATCCGCTTCACACCCGGATGCCGGAAATCGGGTCTCGGCACCGGCAGCACGCCGTGGCGGGCGAGCGCCGGGAGCTGCACGGCGAGCTGCAGCACTCCGGCGGCCAGCACGCCCCAGGCCAGCGCCTTGACCGGCTCGTCGAACCGGCCGCTGAACGCCACCGCGGCAGTGATCAGCGCGATATTGAGCAGCGCCGGCGTCAGCGCCGGCAGCGCGAACCGGCCGAGCGTATTGAGGATGCCGCCGGCCAGCGCCGTCAGCGCGATGAACAGCAAGTACGGGAACGTGACCCGGAGCATGTCGACGGCCAGCGGGTGGCGGACCGGGTCGTCGAGGAAGCCGGGCGCGAAAAGTGCGACGACCATCGGCGTGGCGAGCAGGCCGATGGCGGTGACGACCAGCAGCACCGCCAGCAGGCTGCCGGCGGTCGCGTCGATCAGCGATTTCAGCGCCCGGTCGTCGCCGCGCTCGCGGTACTCGGCCAGCACCGGCACGAACGCCAGCGAGAACGAGCCCTCGGCGAACAGCCGGCGCAGGAAGTTCGGGATCTTGAACGCGACGAAGAACGCATCGGTCGCGGCCGAGGCGCCGAACCAGCGGGCGAGCACGATGTCGCGCACCAGCCCCAGCACGCGCGAGACCAGCGTCATGCCGGAAAACGACGAGAGCGATCGGAGCAGGCTCATGCCGGCGGCGCGTCAGGCGTGCCCGCCGCCGGGCCGGTCGGGCGAGCCGCGCGCCCGAGCCCGGCGGCGCCCGAACCGCCGCTCGCCTTGACGAAAGGCCCGGAATCGGGGATACTACGCGGCTTGATTTTTGTCATTGTCGTTCGAATTTTCGCCAGATTTTTCAGGAGCATTTCGTGGCCAACAGCTCATCCGCCCGCAAGCGTGCGCGCCAGGCCGAGCACAACCGCCGGCACAACGCGGCGCAGCGCTCGTACGTCCGCACCATGATCAAGAAGGTCGTCAACGCCGTCAAGGCCGGCGACCGTCCCGCCGCCGAGGCGGCCTACAAGCAAGCCGTGCCGGCCATCGACAGGTCGGTCAGCAAGGGCATCATGCACGCCAACAAGGCCGCGCGCCACAAGTCGCGGTTGAACCGGCACATCCAATCTTTGTAACAAGGATCCTGCGCGGCCGGTTTCAGGCGCGCAGCCAGCGGTCGCACCACGCCAGCATCGGGTGATTCTCGCCCAGCACGCCGGCAATCTCGGCGCGCGCGGCGCGCAGGGCGGCAACCGCGTCGTTCTCGCCTGCGGCGATCCGCGCCGCGATTCCGATGGCCCGGGCCTCGGCGAGCCGCCATTCGGCCTGCTCGAGCCGGTCGCGGCGCAGTTCCAGGCATCTCCCTGCCAGATCTGACGCGCGTCGCGGATCAGTCTCGATCAGCAGCCGGGCCTGCTCGCACAGCGCGACCGCGACGTACGGCGCCGAGGCCGGCAGCTGTTCTTCCAGCGCGGCCACGGCCGGCGTCAATGCCGAATCCGGATCGGCCCGGCCCGCCTCGACCGCGGCCAGCGTGCGATAGAAGCCGGCGATGCGGACGAACAGGTGCTCGGGGCCGACCAGTTCGCCGAAGCGCCGTTCGGCCGACTCGAAGTCTTTCAGTGCCGCTGAGGGTTCGCCTGCGGCCAGTTCGGTTCGCCCCCGCACGAGCACGGCCTGCGCATGGTTGACGCTGTCGGGGCCTTCGAAGCGCCGGATCAGCCCGACACCGGCGGCGACGTGGCTGCGGGCCTCGTCGATCCGGTGCCGGATCGCAAGCAGCGAGCCGAGGTTCAGGCGCAGCGCGCCGAGTGCGCCCGAATCGCCGAATTGCCGCTGCCTGCGTTCGATCGCCTCGCGATACAGGGTTTCGGCACGCTGCAGGTCGCCGCGCCGGTGCAGCAGACCGGCGAGGTTGCCCATCACCGTCAACGCACTCGAGCCGTCTTCGAGTCCGAGCGCGCGCCAGTTTTCCAGCGACGTGTCGAAGAACGCCATCGCTTCGCTGTCGCGGCCGGCGTACATCAGCGTCGTGGCCAGATTGTTGTTGATCGTCGCGAGCAGCCGCGTCGGGCCGGGTTTGGTCGACCGGGTCGATCGGGTCGACCGGGCCATGGCAAGTGATTCCTCCAGCGTGGCCACCGCCTCGTCCCAGCGGCCGAGGCCGCGCAGCGCCTGGCCGCGGATCTGCAGCACATCGGCGATTCGGGTCGAGTTTTCTCCTGGCCGCCGGCGCAGCATCTCCAGCGCATCGCCGAGCAGCGCCAGCGCCTGCTCCGAGCGCCCCTGGCGCAGCCGGATCTGGGCGAGGTCGGCGCGCACCAGCGACTGCATCAGCGGCGAGGCGAGATTCGGCTTGTGCTCGACGAACGCCGCCAGCAGGGGCTCGGCGCCGGTGAAGTCGTTCATCGCGATGTGGAGTTCGCCGAGCATGGCCTTGAGGTTGACCTGCATCTGCGGGTCGTCGGCGTACATGCGCTCGGCGACCTCGGCGCTTTCGGTCAGCAGTTCGCGGGTGGTCAGCTCCCGGCCGTCGCGGTCGCCGGCCGCGTTCTGTCCGACCTCGCGGAACAGCATCACGAGCTGCTCGCGCAGCATCGCCGAACGCTGCGCCTCGAACCGGGCCGCGTCGCGTTCGGCGGCGGCGATCCGGGCCTGCCACCAGACGCCGGCGCCGGCGGCCAGGACGGCAAACAGCGTAAGCCCGGCAAGCGCGGCGCTGAGCTGGTGGCGACGGGCCCACAGCGCGAGCCGGCCGGCCGCGCCATAGGGCAGCGCAGCTACCGGCCGGGTCGCGGCCAGCGCGTCGATATCGTCGATCAGGCCCGGAACCGAGGCGTAGCGGTCGGCCGGTTCGGGCGCCGTGGCCTTGCCGACCACTGCCGCAAGAGCCCGCCGACGCGGAGTATCGAAATCGGTCGTCGTCGCCGGACGTTCGGCAAAGTTGGCGCGGCCGGTGAACATCCAGCCGAGCAGGGCGCCGAGCGCATAGATGTCGCTCTGAGTCGAGGCCGGCTCGCCGGCGAGTTGTTCGGGCGCGCAGAAAGCGGGCGTCACGGCAGCGGCGCCGTCGGGCGCTTCCGGATCCTGCGAGATCAGGCGCGCGACGCCGAAGTCGAGCAGCCGCGGCCGGCCGTCGGCGGCGATCCGCACATTGGCCGGCTTGATGTCGCCGTGCACGACGCCGCGCTGGTGCGCGTGCGCGGCCGCGGCGGCGATCTGCCGAAACAGGTGCAGGCAGGAGGTCCACTTGTGACTGGTGCGGTCGCGGCACTGCGACAGGTCTTCGCCGTCGATCCATTCCATCACCAGGTAGTTCTGCCCGTCGGGCAGCGTGCCGCCGTCCAGGATGCGCGCGATGTTGGGATGGTCCAGGCGCGCCAGCAGGCGGGTCTCGATCGCCAGCCGTTCGGCCATCATGGCGTTGTGGCGGGTGCGGATGAACTTGATCGCCGCGTGCAGCTCGAAGGCACCGTCGGCCCGTTCGGCCCGGTAGACCTGACCCATTCCACCGGCACCGGCCGGCTCGATCAGCCGCCAGTCGCCGATTCGGGTGCCGCCGGGCAGCGGCTCGTCGGGCTGGCCGACCCGCTCGTCGATCGCCGCGCTCGCGGCGCGCCGGAGCACGCCGTCGAGGAAGCGGGTCGGGGCCTCGGAAGCCTCGACCAGCCGTGCCAGGTGGGCATGAATGCGCGGATGGCGGTCGCCGATGCAGGCGAGCCGCTGCTCGCGCCGCCGGGGCTCGAGATCGAGAATTTCGTCGAGCAGCCGATCGAGCGCGCGCCGGCGCGCCGGCGTCAGGCGTGATGTCGGTTTTCGGACTGGCATGCGCTCCCTCATGCACTCCCGCACTTGCGACGCCGCCCCGGCCGGGTCGAAACGCCCGGGCTGCGACAGAACCCGAAGTATAGCAATCGCTGCCGGGCAGGCCAACGCCGGCCGGCAGCGGAGAGGCGGTCAGGCGTGTTCGGCGTCTTCCAGCGTTCGCGCGACGGCCCCCGTCAGTTCCTTCAGCCCGTCACCGGCCAGCGACGAGATGCCGAACCAGGGGGCCGCCCAGCCGAGCCGGTCGACCAGTTCACGGGTCGCGGTTTCGCGCACGCTCGCTTCGAGCTGATCCAGCTTGGTGATCACGAGCCAGCGCGGGACCCGGGCCAGGGCCGGGTCGTAGCGCGCGAGTTCGTGCTCGAGCGCGCGCACCTGATCGGCCGGATCGCCGCCGTCGGGCGGCTGGATTTCGACCAGGTGCAGCAACAGCCGGGTGCGTTGCAGGTGCTTGAGGAAGCGGTGCCCCAGACCCGCACCTTCGGCGGCACCCTCGATCAGGCCCGGAATGTCGGCGATGACGAAGCTTTGTTCGGGGCCGACGCGAACGACGCCGAGGTTCGGGTGCAGCGTCGTGAACGGGTAGTCCGCCACCTTCGGTCGGGCGCGGGAAACGGCCGCGATCAGCGTCGACTTGCCGGCGTTGGGAAACCCGAGCAGGCCGACGTCGGCCAGCACCTTGAGCTCGAGATGGAGCCGGCGCTCCTCGCCCGGCGTGCCCTCGGTGAACTGGCGCGGCGTCCGGTTGACCGACGACTTGAAATGGATGTTGCCCTTGCCGCCGGTGCCGCCGCGGGCGACCAGCAGGCGCTGGCCGGGCGCGGTGACGTCGCCGATGATCTCGTCGGTCTCGACATTTCGGACGACCGTGCCCAGCGGAACGCGGATCACGACGTCCCCGGCGGACTTGCCGGTGCGCTGTCGCCCCGTGCCCGGCTGGCCGTTGCTGGCCTGGAACAGCCGTGCGTGGCGAAAGTCGACCAGCGTGTTCAGTCCCGGATCGGCCTCGAGCCAGACGCTGCCGCCGTCGCCGCCGTCGCCGCCGTCGGGTCCGCCCTTCGGAATGTACTTCTCCCGCCGGAAGCTGACGCAGCCGTGCCCGCCGCGCCCGGCGCGGACTTCGATAGTGGCTTCGTCGACGAATTTCATGGCTCGAATCAAAAAAGCCGGCACGCGGCCGGCTTTTCGGGGTCCGGATTTCGGCGCCGGCTATTCGGCCGGTTCGACCGAGACGAACTTGCGCGCCGGCTTGCCGCGTTCGCCGAACACGACCTTGCCGTCGACCAGCGCGAACAAGGTGTGGTCGCGGCCGACGCCGACGTTGCTGCCGGGATGGAAGCGCGTGCCGCGCTGCCGGACCAGGATGTTGCCCGCGCTGACCGCTTCGCCGCCGAAACGCTTCACGCCGAGGAACTTGGGATTCGAATCGCGGCCGTTTCGGGTCGAGCCGCCTGCCTTTTTGTGTGCCATTGTCTCAGCCCTCGATGCCGGTGATCTTGAGATCGGTGTAGTACTGGCGGTGCCCCATCTGCTTCATGTGGTGCTTGCGCCGCCGGAACTTGACGATGCGGACCTTGTCGCCGCGGCCGTGACCGACGACCTCGGCGGTGATCTTGCCGCCGTCCAGAGTCGGCGAGCCGACGCGGATGTCGTCGCCGTCGGCAACCATCAGCACTTCGTCGAGTTCGACCGAGCTGCCGTTGTCGGCATCGAGCTTTTCGACCCGGACGATTTCGCCGGTGGAGGCCTTGTACTGCTTGCCTCCGGTCTTGAATACCGCGTACATGGATCTGGCTCCGGAATGAAAACATAGAATCTGAAGAGCGGGAATGTTACCGGATTGCAGCGTTGCGGTCAACAGCGATTTTCGGCGGCCGGGCCTGCGGGGCCTGCCTTTCGCCTTGCGACCGGGTACAATGCGGGCATTGCCGCGGGCCGGCTTGCGAGTGCGCTCGCGCGCGGCCGTGGGCCGCAAATGAATCGGCATCGGACGCCGCGGCGACTCCGATACCGGGATGGACTTGTCCCAAAACGGAACGACGGCTTGGAGAAGACGCAGCAGCGCGAACGGGCGCGGTCGAGAGGGAACCTGGACTTTTTCCGGGGATTTCTCAAGGATCCGAAGCAGGTCGGCTCGGTGATTCCGAGTTCGCGCTTCATGGAGCGCAAGATCATCGAGTATGCGCGTCTGGCCGATGCCCGGGTCGTGGTCGAACTGGGTCCCGGCACCGGCGGCACGACGCGCGCGCTGCTCGATTCGATGCGGCCGGACGCGCGCCTGCTGGCGATCGACCTCGACCCGGCGTTCACCGAAATCGTCGCCGCAATCGAGGATCCGCGCCTGATCGCGCACACCGGCAGCGCCGCGGAGCTCGCCGCGATCCTCGCTCAGCACGGGCTCGAGGCCGCCGACGTCGTCATTTCCGGGATTCCGTTCTCGACGATGCCGCGCGAGACCGGCACCGCGATCCTCGCCGGCGTTTGCGCCAGCCTGTCCGGCGACGGCGCCTTCGTCGCCTACCAGTTCCGCGCCGAGGTCGCCCGGCTCGCGTTCCCGCTGTTTGGCGACCCCGACAGGACTGAAATGGTCACGCTCAATATCCCCCCGATGCGGATCTGGCGCTGGAAAAGGCAGTAAACAGTCAATAGACGGCGTCCGCGACGCTCCCGTCGCCGATTCGCCGACGCGTGCCCGCGAACGATTCTTGCTGCCGACGGCACTGATTCGTTTGCGCCGCATTCACGCGGCACGGTATAGTTGGAAGTTTCTCCGATGCCGCCTCGAGGCGGAGGGCTTCGTGGACAAGATCGTCATCCGCGGTGCGCGCACGCACAACCTCGCCAATATCGATCTGGAACTTCCGCGCGACCGGCTGATCGTCTTTACCGGGCTCTCGGGATCGGGCAAGTCGTCTCTGGCGTTCGACACCATCTACGCCGAGGGTCAGCGGCGCTATGTCGAATCGCTTTCGGCCTACGCCCGGCAGTTCCTTTCGATGATGCAAAAGCCCGATCTCGACCATATCGAGGGGCTGAGCCCGGCGATTTCGATCGAGCAGAAGGCGGCCAGCCACAACCCGCGATCGACCGTCGGCACCGTCACCGAGATCCACGACTACCTGCGGCTGATGTTCGCCCGGGTCGGTACGCCGCGCTGCCCGGAACACGGCGTGACGCTCGACGCCCAGACCGTCAGCCAGATGGTCGACACGATCCTGAACCTGCCCGAGGGCACGAAGCTGATGCTGCTCGCGCCGGTGGTGCGCAATCGGAAGGGGGAACACGCCAACCTTTTGCGCGACCTGCGCGCACAGGGCTTCGTGCGCGTGCGCATCGACGGCACGGTCTACGACCTGGACGGCGAGCTGCCGGCGCTTTCGCTTCGGCAAAAGCACTCGATCGAGGCGGTCGTCGACCGCTTCCGGGTGCGTGACCCTGATACCGAGGCCGGGGCGAGCCTGGCCCAGCGGCTGGCCGAGAGCCTCGAGACGGCGCTGGCAATCGCCGACGGCATCGCGCTGGTCGCGCCGATGCATTTCCCGGACCCCGATCCGCCGGCGGAAGGCAAGGTCGATTCGGACGAGCCCGGGGCAAAGATCGCCGAAATCCTGTTCTCGGCCCGTTTCGCCTGCCCGGTCTGCGACTACAGCCTGCCGGAGCTCGAGCCGCGGATGTTCTCGTTCAACAACCCCAACGGCGCGTGCCCGGCCTGCGACGGCATCGGCAGAAAGCAGTTCTTCGACCCGGCGCGCGTGGTCGCCAACCCCGAGCTGAGCCTGGCCGGCGGCGCCATCCGCGGCTGGGACCGGCGCAACGCCTACTATTTCCAGATGATCCAGTCGCTGGGCCGGCACTACGGCTTCGAGCCGGAAACGCCGTTCGGCGAATTGCCCGAGGCCGTCCGCGACGTCGTCCTGCATGGTTCCGGGAACGAGAAGATCGCGTTCCGCTACTTTGCCGAAGGCGGTACGCAGACGCGCAAGCACCCGTTCGTCGGCATCATCCCGAACCTCGAGCGGCGCTACCGCGAGACCGATTCGCGCATCGTGCGCGAGGAACTGTCGCGCTACATTTCCGAGCAGCCGTGCCCCGAATGCGGCGGGCAGCGGCTCAACGCGGCGGCGCGCAACGTGCTGATCGACGGCGTTTCGCTGCCCGAGCTCGCTTCCTGGTCGATCGAGCAGTGCCTGGATTTCTTCTCGGGGCTCGAGCTCGCCGGCTGGCGCGGCGAGATCGCCGGCCGAATCCTGAAGGAGGTGCGCGAGCGGCTGACGTTTTTGATCAACGTCGGGCTGGATTACCTGACGCTGGACCGCCAGGCCGACACGCTGTCCGGCGGCGAGGCCCAGCGCATCCGGCTCGCCAGCCAGATCGGCGCCGGTCTGGTCGGCGTGATGTACGTGCTCGACGAGCCGTCGATCGGTCTGCACCAGCGCGACAACGCACGGCTGCTCGAGACGCTGGAGCGGCTGCGCGATCTCGGCAACACCGTGATCGTCGTCGAGCACGACGAGGAGGCGATCCGTGCCGCCGACCACATCGTCGACATCGGCCCCGGCCCGGGCGTGCACGGCGGGCAGATCGTCTATTCCGGCCCGCCTGACGGGGTGGAAGAGTGCGACGGGTCGCTGACCGGCGACTACCTGTCCGGCCGCCGGCAGATCGAGACTCCGGCCCGCCGGGTCCGGGCACGAAAGAACCGCGTGTTTCGGCTCGAGGGCGCGACCGGCAACAACCTCAAGTCGGTCGACGTCGAGCTTCCGGCCGGGCTGTTCGTCTGCGTCACCGGGGTTTCGGGTTCGGGCAAGTCGACGCTGATCAACGAGACGGTCTACAAGTTGATGGCGCGCGAGCTCAACGGTGCGTCGGAGAACCCGTCGCCATTCACGCGCCACGCCGGCCTCGACCTGTTCGACAAGGTCGTCGACATCGACCAGAGCCCGATCGGCCGCACGCCGCGCTCGAACCCGGCCACCTATACCGGACTGTTCACGCCGATCCGCGAACTGTTCGCCGGCACCCGGGAAGCGCGCTCGCGCGGCTACAAGCCGGGCCGGTTCTCGTTCAACGTCAAGGGCGGGCGCTGCGAGGCCTGCCAGGGCGACGGCATGGTCCGGGTCGAGATGCATTTCCTGCCCGACATCTTCGTGCCCTGCGACGTCTGCCACGGCAAGCGCTACAACCGCGAGACGCTGACCGTGACCTACAAGGGGAAGAACATCAGCGAGGTGCTCGAAATGACGGTCGAGGATGCGCTGGGCTTTTTCGCGCCGGTGCCGGCCGTGGCCAGAAAGCTGCAGACGCTGATGGACGTGGGCCTGAGCTACATCACGCTGGGACAGTCGGCGGTCACGCTGTCGGGCGGCGAGGCCCAGCGCATCAAGCTGGCGCGCGAGTTGTCCAAGCGCGATACCGGCAACACGCTCTACATTCTCGACGAGCCGACCACGGGCCTGCATTTCCACGACATCAAGCACCTGCTGGCGGTGCTGCACCGGCTGCGCGACGACGGCAACACGGTGGTCGTCATCGAGCACAACCTCGACGTGATCAAGACCGCCGACTGGATCATCGACCTCGGGCCCGAGGGCGGGGTGCGCGGCGGCGAGATCATCGCCACCGGCACGCCGGAGCAGATCGCGCGCGAAAAGCGTTCGTGGACCGGCCGGTACCTGGCGCAGATGCCCGGGTTCCGGCGCGGCCGGCGCAAGGCCGGCTGAACGGCGGTTTTCCGACCGTTGCGGACAGGCCGCGGGCGTACAATACGCAATCTTTCGAGCCGCGAGCCGCAGAGAGTCGCATATGTCGGAATTCAGCGTCGAGATTGACGTCCGCTGGGGGGATGTCGATTCGTTCGGACACGTCAACAACGCCGTCTTCCTGGCCTACCTCGAGGAGTGCCGCAGCCAGTGGATGAGCTCGGTGCCGTGCCATTGGCAGGAGGCCGACAACGGGCCGATCGTGGCCAACGTCAACATCAACTACCGCCGCCCGATCCACTGGCCGCAGCGTCTCGAAGTGACGCTCAAGCCGGCCTCGCCGGGCCGCTCGAGCATCAAGCTGGAAAGCGAGATCCGCTCGCTGCCGCGCAGCGACAAGGAAAAGCCGGTGCTGTTCGCCGATTCGACGGTGACGCTGGTGTGGATCGACAAGAAGAGCGGCGAGCCGGTACCGCTGCCGTCCGCCATTCGCGAACTGGGCGGCCGCTGAACGATCGTTCCGGGCGGGATTGACGCCGCCTTCGTTTCGGGTATGATTGGCCGCGGGGATGGACGAGGGGCTGCGCATTTGCCTTGACATGCAGATTTCGCGCAGCAATCCGGCGTGCACGTCGGGAGGTGCTGTCGCCATTGCGTGACGAGCGGCCCGCCGGATCACGACATTCATTTGTTCATGTGAAGGAGTGATCCAATGAAAAGCAACAATCTGAACGTAATCATTGCAGCAACCCTTGCGGCCGGGATGGCCGCTGCCGGCGATGTCGCGGCCCAGGGTACGTCCCGGGGCGCGTCTCAGCCGACCAGCGGTCTGAACTACACCTGGCTCGAGGGCGGATTGTCGGTGCTCGATATCGACGAGCGGGGTTTTTCCGAAACCGAGGCAGGGTTCAACTTCCGCGGCTCGCTGGACCTCGTCCGCGGCTTTTACCTGCAGGGTGGCTGGGACAGCTGGGATGTCGACGTCGGCCCGTTCGACGTCGACTCGGACCTGTTCAAGTTCGGCGGCGGCTGGCGGCATTCGCTGCAGCCCAACACCGACCTGTTCGTCGAAGGCTCGTACACCGAACTCGAGGTCGGCTCGGCCGAGGACGACGGGATTCGCGGCGATATCGGGGTGCGAACCGATTTCGACGGCCGGATCGAGGGCCGGGTGTTCGGCGGCGTGCTCGCCGACGGCTCCGATGCCGAGGGCATACTCGGCGGCGATCTGCTGTTCAAGCTCAACCGCAACCTGGGCCTGAGCGCCGGCGTCGAGACCTTCGAGTTCGACACCACGATCTACCGGGCCAACGCGCGCCTGAGCTTCTGAGCCCGCCTTGTTCGCCACCGTATCGACTGCGGCGGCGTCAACCTGCCCCGGATTCCGATCCGGGGCAGTCCCACACTGCCGGCCGGCCGTGTCGGCACGCGAACTTTCGCGCCGCCGGCTCCCGGATCAGCTTTCCGACGGTTGCGGGGCAGGCCGGTCATCGGCCTGGCCGGGCTTCCAGTCCGCGGCCTTTTCCTTCAGTTTCGAGAACTTGCCGGAGACCCGGTCGAGCTTGCCTTCCCATTCCGGGTTCGGCTGCTGGCCTTCGGTGACCCTGAAGAACACCTGCATCAGCGCGGTCATGCCGACCGGCTCGATCACCGCCTGCTTGATGCCCCAGGCGAACACGACCGCGATGATCAGCGCCAGCGGGCCGGCCGCGCCCGGGAACAGCGACACCAGCCCGGCGACCGGGGCGAGCACCAGCAGGAACACCAGGAAGGTCAGGCCCCAGATCACGAAGGCCAGCCAGAATGCGTTCTTGAGGAACGCCTTGTAGTTCTGCGCGTACAGCACCAGCGCGGTGCGGCTGGCCGCCCACGGGTTGTCGGCCCGGGTCCGGATGCTGTAGGCGAGGATGACCTCGTCGAGGTAGGTCAGCGACAGGTTGACGATGGTGTTGACGAACTTCGCGATGCCCTGGATTCCGGGAACGGGCAGGAAGCTGGTGATCGTGAAGAACGTGCGGTTGAACGCACGCAGAACGCCCTTGATGAGCTGGTCGACGCCGAACAGCACCGACGACTGGGCGAAGCGCTCGCGCACGATGCCCTGGGCGTAGTCGATCTGGCCCTTGCCGCCGGGCAGTTCGCGGCCTTCCATCAACTCGACCAGCACGGCGATGTGGCCGGCCTTGACCAGGTAGAGCAGGTACTCGCGCAGGAAATACATCGCCGCGCCCGCAAGCCCGAAGCCGACGATCCCGCCCCACAGGCCGCCGGCTTCCGGTTCTCCGCCGATGGTGCCGATGCCGTAGCCGATTCCGGCGCCGATGCCGGTGACCAGCACCCAGGCCAGCGTGATGCTGAAGTAGATCAGGAACCTGAAGACCAGGAACGGCAGCGTTCGCGCCAGCAGCGAGACGATCTCGCCGAGTTTGAAATCCATCATCGGGCGTGACTCCCTTTCCAGCGACTGTTGTCCCGTTACTACGCAACAGGGCCGGAAAACGCGCCACGTCCGCCGCCCGCGAGGTAGTTTTTCAGCGGTTTCCTACCCGAATTTGCGCACGTCGACGAACTGCCCGCTCTCGCCCTCGCGCAGTTTTTCGAGCAGGCCGAGTATCGTTGCGGCAGCGGTGTCGGAGTCCGGCATGTCACCGGTGCCGCGCGCGTCCTTGAGCTTCTGCACCGACGGGAACTCGTCGCTGTCGACCTCGCCGCACAGGTAGTCCTGCATCGCGGTGTCGACCAGTCCGGGCGCCAGCGCGGTCAGGTGCGTGTCCGGCATCTCGGGCGCGTAGAGCCGGATCAGGTTGTTCAGCGCTGCCTTGGACAGCGAGTAGCCGCCCCAGCCGTAGTTCATGTTGACCGCCGCGCCCGACGAAATCGCCACGACCTGGGTGACCGGCAGCCGGCGCTCGATCAACCAGTCGAGAATGACCTTGTTGGCCCAGACGTTGATGCGCATCATGTGCTCGAGGTCGTGGACGTCGGTCTCGCTGATCGCGTGGATCTTGCCGAGGATGCCGGCGTTGAGCACCACCAGGTCCAGCCTGAGCGCGTCCGACAGCAGCCGGTCGAGGTCCTGCTCGAGCGTGTTCAGATTGCCGAGATCGACCTTGCGGTCGCGCAGGCCGTCGTTGTCGTGGACGGGGCATCCGCTGCGGCTCAGGCCCCAGACGATGGCGTCCTGGTCGAGAAGTCTGCGGGTCAGCCCGAGGCCGAGCCCGCTGGAGTTTCCGGTGATGAAAACATTCATTG
>JAVVDX010000043.1:0-9665 GCA_032251475.1 Wenzhouxiangellaceae bacterium
ACTGGCGCAGCCAGATGCGCGCGGCGTTCCGCGACCCGCGCGAGCTGCTCGCCTGGCTGGACCTCGACCCGGCCGGCTTCGAGCTCGCCGCCGGCGCCGATTTCGATTTTCTCGTCACGCGCGCGTTTGCCCGGCGGATGCGGCCCGGGGACCCGGACGACCCGCTCCTTCGGCAGGTGCTGCCGCTGGCCGGCGAGGATGCCGACGTGCCCGGCTTCGGCAGCGACCCGGTCGGCGACGCGGCCAGCCGCGCCGCGCCGGGCATCCTGCACAAGTACCGCGGCCGCGCGCTGCTGATCGCAACCGGCGCGTGCCCGATCCACTGCCGCTACTGCTTCCGCCGCGACTTCGACTACGCCGGCGACGGACTGTCCGCGTCCGGGATCGACCGGGTCGCGGCCTGGCTCGCCCGCCGCCCGGATATTTCCGAACTGATCCTGTCGGGCGGCGACCCGCTGATGCTCGGCGATTCGAAGCTCCGGCGCCTGACCGACGCACTGCGCCCGATCCCGCACCTCAGGCGGCTTCGCATCCACAGCCGCGTCCCGATCACACTGCCGGCCCGGATCGACGACGGGCTCGGGCGATGGCTGGCGGGACTGCCGTGGCAAGTCGTCGTCGTGATCCACGCCAATCACGCCAGCGAATTCGATGCATCGGTCGCCGCGGCGCTGACCAGGCTGAAAGCGCGCGGCGCGAACGTGTTCAACCAGGCCGTGCTGCTGGCCGGCGTCAACGACGACGCCGACGCGCTGGCCGGGCTGATGGAAACCGGCTTCGCGGCCGGGGCCGTGCCGTACTACCTGCACCTGCTCGACCGCGTCTCCGGCAGCCGCGGGTTCGAGGTCGGCCGCGCCGGGGCGCTGGCGCTGATGCGCGACCTGCGCGAACGCCTGCCCGGCTACCTGGTGCCGCGGCTGGTGCGCGAGCGTGCCGGCGCCCCGTACAAGCTGCCGGTCTTTTGACGATGAGGTGCTGTTATTGACGCGCCGTTGCACGTAACATACTCGACCGAAAGGGGGACGCCAAATTCGTCAAGGAGATCCGGATGCCCGAAGGCGCAGCCACGCTGAACCTGCTCGCCGTCGACGATGACGCGGCGACGATGCGCGAGGTCGAGACGCTGCTCTCCGATCCCGACCTGCGATTCCATTTCGCCGACACGACCAATGCATTCACCCGCACGCTCGACGCCGAACCGGTCGACCTCGGCATCATCCATGTCCACTCCGGCAGCGTGCCGCTGCTCGACCCGTTGACCAAGGCCCTTCGCAACCGCGAGGTCGCGCTGATCGCGCTGGTCGACCCGGACCCGGATTCGGCGGCCGCGGCGGCCGCGGCCGGCGTCGACGGCTGCGCGCGCGTCGACGATCCGCTCGGAGCCGGGCGGATCATCGGCCGGCATCTGCGCCAGATTCGCGAAAGCCGGGCGCAGGGCGAGGCGCTCAGGCAGGTTCGCGACATCCACGAACGTTACAACCTGCTGCTCGAAAGCTCGAGCGAAGCGATTGCTTACCTGCACGAGGGGCTGCACATCTACGCCAATCCGAGCTACCTCGAGCTGTTCGGATATCCGGCGTTCGAGGACCTCGAAGGGTTCTCGATCCTGGATCTGCTGACGCCGACCGACAACGGTCCCGACCTCAAGCGGCTGCTGAAATCGCTGGCGCGCGGCGACCTGCCCGACGAGCCGGTCGAGCTCGGGGCCGTGCGCGCCGACGGCAGCGAGTTTCGCGCCGTCGCCGAGTTCGCACCGGCGCGCTTCGAGGGCGAGCGGTGCACCCAGATCATGATTCACGAACGCCTCCAGGCCGCGGCCGGCAGCGCCGAACTCGAGCAGGAAATCGAAAAGCTGCGGTCGCACGATCTGCTGACCGGGCTGCACAACCGGCAGGCCTTCATCCAGACCCTGCACGACGAACTCGAAAACGCCGACGACGCCCGGCACACCGCCGTGCTGCTGGCCTCGCTGGACGATTACGCCGGCCTGCAGGGCAAGGTCGGCGCCGCGGCGACCGACCTGCTGATCCGCCAGGCCGCCGACATCTTCGGCGAGGTGATCGACGAGAGCATGCTCCCGGCCCGGCTGTCGGACTACATCCTGGCCGCCCGGCTCCGGTTCGACGACCGCTCCGAGGTCGAAAAACTCGCGACCCGGCTCGTCGACAACTTTTCCGGTCGTGTGCTCGAAATCCACGACAAGTCGCCGTCGATCACCGCCAGCGTCGGACTGGCAATCAGCGGCAGCCAGCGGTTCAGCGCCGACGAATTGCTGGTCCAGGCCGAAAGCGCGCTGCGCGAGGCCCAGCGCACCGGCGGCAACAGCTACATGCGGTACCGCCCCGCCGCCGGGGCCCACGACAGCGGCGAAACCGAGCAGTGGACCGAGCAGCTCCGGCACGCGCTCAACAATCAGGATTTCCGGCTGGTCCGGCTGCCCATCACCAGCATGGAAGACGACGAGTTCCTGATCAACGAGTTCGAAACCCGGCTGCGGCTCGAGGGCAGCGAGGAAATCATCACCCCGGCCACGTTCCAGCCCGCGGCGATCGCGGCCGAGCTGGCCAGCGAGGTGGACCGCGATCTGGTCGGCCAGGTGATCGAGTGGCGTTCGGCCAACCCCGCCGACGGCGAGGCCGCGTCGATGCTGGTGCCGCTCAGCGCGCAAAGCCTGACCGACAATGCGTTCATCGAGTGGCTTCAGCAGGCCATCGACGACGGCCGTCTCGACGGACGCGCGCTGATTCTCGGGTTCCGGGAGCCCGAGGTGCGCGACAGCGTGCGCGAACTGCAACGCGCGATCAGCCGCTTCGGCGCGCGCGGGGTGCGTTTCGCGCTGCTCGGCGTGGAGCCGGAAGCGGCCCGGGTCGACCTGCTGCTGAAGAACATCGACATCAATTTCCTCAAGCTCGACGGCGAGATCACCGCTGCACTGCGCCATGAGGGCCTCGCGCGCGAGGCGCTCGCGGGCCTGGCCGAAGCCGCGAACGAGCGCGAGGTCCGGGTCATCGCGCCCCAGGTCGAAAACACCAGCGACCTGGCCGCGCTGTGGCAGTTCGGCATCACGCTGGTGCAGGACGACTTCGTCCGCGACGAAACCGAAGAGGCGGAGTGATGAAGAGCGGTCGAAAGGAACCCGCCGTAGGTCGGATTAGCGAAGCGTAATCCGACGACACCGGGCGTATTCGAGATCGTATCTGGCTAACCCCGGTGCAACGCGGCAATGCGCTCGGCCAGCGGCGGGTGGCTCATGAACAGGCGCTTGATGCCGCCGCCGACGCGGCCGCGGATGCCGAACGCCTCGACCGCCTCGGGAAGCTGGCCGGGCTGCCGGCTGGCGCGCAGCCGCTCGAGCGCGGCGATCATCTTCGCCCTTCCGGCCAGCCGGGCGCCGCCGGCGTCGGCGCGGAACTCGCGCCAGCGCGAGAACGCCATCACGATCATGCTGGCGAGGATGCCGAGCACGATCTGCAGCACGATCACGGTGATGAAATACCCCGGGCCGTAGCCGCGCTCGCTCCGGAACACGGCCCGGTCGATCAGCTGCCCGAGCACGCGCGAGAGCAACAACACGAAGGTGTTCAGCACGCCCTGGAGCAGCGTCATCGTGATCATGTCGCCGTTGGCGACGTGCGAGATTTCGTGGCCGAGCACGGCCTCGACCTCTTCGGGCCGCATCGAGCGCAACAGGCCGGTGCTGACCGCCACCAGCGCGTTGTTGCGCGAGGCGCCGGTCGCGAACGCGTTCGGCTCGGCAGCGTCGAAGATCGCGACGTCGGGCATGCCGATGCCGGCCTCGCGCGCCTGGCGCTCGACGGTCGCGACCAGCCAGCGCTCGGCCTCGCCGGAGGGCCGTTCGATGACTTTCGCGTGCGTGGTCATCAACGCGATGCGTTTGCTCATCAGCAGCGAGACCAGCGCGCCGCCCATGCCGAAGATCAGCGCGAACAGCAGGATGGCCGCATTGTTGACGTCGATGCCCTGCGCACGCAGCCACGGCTCGAGCAGGTTCATGACGAAGCCGAACACGACCAGCACGGCCAGGTTGGTCAGCAGAAAGAGTCCGACTCGACGCATGGTTCCGAATCCGATATAAATTGTGTTGTATACGGGCCTTGTATATGGTTACCGCATCCCGTCGAAACAAGCATCCCGGAAACGGCTACCGCGGCCGCTTCGCGCCTTCGCCGACCGGCGAGCTGCACTTCGGCTCGCTGCTGGCCGCGGTCGGCAGCTACGCTCAGGCGCGCGCAGCCGGCGGGCGCTGGCTGGTGCGGATCGAGGACATCGACCCGCCGCGCGAGGTCCCGGGGGCCGGCGAATCCCAGA
The DNA here is from genome assembly GCA_032251475.1 of Wenzhouxiangellaceae bacterium. GTDB lineage: Bacteria > Pseudomonadota > Gammaproteobacteria > Xanthomonadales > Wenzhouxiangellaceae. The sequence continues at coordinate 4,330 of JAVVDX010000043.1, forward strand.
TCGGGACGCTGGCGCGCTTCGGCATGCGGCCGGACGAACCGGTCGTCTGGCAATCGCGTTCGGCGCCGCTGCACGAACGCGCGATCGCGGCACTGCGGGATCGCCGGCTGGCGTTCGACTGCGCCTGCACCCGCCGCGACCTGGGCCCGGGCGGCGTCTATCCGGGTACCTGCCGCGACGGCATCCCGCCCGGCCGGACCGGGCGCAGCATCCGGTTCCGGATCCCCGACGCGCCGGTGGCGGTCGTCGACCGGGTGTTCGGGACCGTGACGGCCGACCTGATCGCCGAATGCGGCGATTTCGTGATCCGGCGCGCCGACGGCTTGTACGCCTACCAGCTCGCCGTCGTCGTCGACGACATCGCCGCCGGCATCACCGAGGTCGTGCGCGGTCGCGACCTGCTCGACTCATCGGCGCGCCAGCAGGCTCTGTACCAGGCCCTGGACGCGCCCGTGCCCGGCTGGCTGCACCTGCCGCTGGTCGTCGATTCGAGCGGGCGCAAGCTGTCGAAATCCGGCGCGGCCGACCCGGTCGGTGCGCTGCCGCCGGCGCGCACGCTGCGCATGGTGCTGCAGGCGCTGGGCCACGCCCCGCCGGCGGGCAGGCGGACGCTGGAGTCGATCTGGCGCTGGGCAATCGCGAACTGGGACGTCGCGCGCATCCCGCGCGAGCCGTTCGAGGTGTGAGGATGAACGTCGGCGACGCCGCGCCGACCTACGGCAAACCGCCATACCCGAGGCATAGGTCGGCGCGGCGTCGCCGACGGGGATCTCGAAGGGATTTACCGGGAACGCGGCCGCGACCGGTCGCGCGAGACGGCGATATACTCGGGAATTGCACAACGAACCTCCGGGAGACATGGGCGACACGTATCTTGATTTCGAGCAGCCGATCGCCGAGATGGAAGCCAAGCTGGCCGAGCTGCGCAACGTCGGCAGCGACCACGAGCTCAACCTCGACGACGAGATCCAGCGCCTCGAGGCCAGGTGCCGCGAACAGATGGAAACGATTTTCTCCGGATTGACCGACTGGCAGATCTCGCAGCTCGCGCGCCATCCGCAGCGCCCGTATACGCTGGACTACATCCCGCTGATCTTCGACCGCTTCGAGGAGTTGCACGGCGACCGCCACTACGCAGACGACCACGCCATCGTCGGCGGACCGGCGTCGCTGGACGGCCGCTCGGTGATGGTCATCGGCCACCAGAAGGGGCGCGACACGCGCGAAAAGATCCACCGCAACTTCGGCATGCCGCGGCCGGAGGGCTACCGCAAGGCGCTGCGGCTGATGGAGATGGCCGAGCGCTTCGGCCTGCCGGTGCTGACGCTGATCGACACGCCCGGCGCCTATCCGGGCGTGGGTGCCGAGGAGCGCGGCCAGTCCGAGGCGATCGCGCGCAATCTCGCGGTCATGTCGCGCCTGGCCGTGCCCATCCTGTGCACCGTGATCGGCGAAGGCGGCTCCGGCGGCGCGCTGGCGATCGGCGTCGGCGACCGAACCAACATGCTCCAGTATTCGATCTATTCGGTCATCTCGCCGGAAGGCTGCGCGTCGATCCTGTACAAGAGCGCCGAAAAGGCCGAAGTCGCGGCCGGCGCGCTGGGTCTCACCGCGAAGCGCCTCAAGGAACTGGGGCTGATCGACCAGGTCATCCGCGAGCCGCTGGGCGGCGCGCACCGCAACGTCGAAGAAGTTGCCGGCCGGCTCAGGGAACACCTGGTCAACCAGCTCGCCGCGGTCGATGCGCTTACCACCGAACAGCTGCTCGCCGCGCGCTACAAGCGCCTGATGGCCATGGGCGCGCTCGAACGCGCGTGAACCGCCGCCGGCGGCCGGGCCTGGATGCACGCACGCTCGCGCCCGGCGGCCGCCGCAACATCGTCGCTTTCAGCGGCGGGCCCGATTCGGTCTGCCTGCTGCACCAGCTTGCCTCGCTCGAACCGCCGCCGGATTGCCTCGCCATCCATGTCGACCACGGGCTCGATGCCGGCAGCACAGAGCGCGCAAGGCGGGCGCGCGAGCTCGCCGAACGGCTCGCCGCCGACTGCCGGATCGAGCGTCTGTCGCCGGCCGATCTCGAACACCCCGGCGGGCGTGAGGCCGCCGCCCGCCACGCGCGCTACGCGCGGCTGAAGGCGCTGATGGGCACGGGCGACCACCTGCTGACCGGGCACCACACCGACGACCAGGCCGAAACGGTGCTGCTGCGCCTGCTGCGCGGCGCCGGGCCGCGCGGCCTGGCCGGCATGCAGCCCCTCCGGCCGTTCGGCCCGGGCCGGCTCGGCCGGCCGCTGCTCGGCTGGGCGCGCACCGACATCGCCGACTACCTCGAACGTCATCGCCTGCCGTTCATCGACGACCCGACCAACCGCGACCTCAGCCTGGACCGCAACTTCCTGCGCCACCGGGTCTTGCCCGAAATCGAACGGCGCTGGCCGGGTTACCGCGCATCCATCGTGCGCGCGGCGAGCTGGCAACACGACGCGGCCGCCGCGATCGACGATCGGGCGGCGGCCGACCGGGCCGCCCTTTCCCGGCCCGGCTCCGGACCGTGCGAAGTCACGCTGGACGCGCGGCGCTGGCTCGCGCTCGACCGGCAACGCGCGCTCGCCGTCGTCCGCGCCTGGTGCGAGTCCCGGGATCTGCAGCCGCCGCCGATCGCCTCGCTGGAGAGCTTCCGTGCGCAATGCTGCAAGGGCGCGGCCGACCGGCAGCCCGAACTGGCCTGGGGCAGCGCCCGGCTGCACGCCTGGCAGGGGCGGCTCTGGCTGGATGCCGGCCCGCCGCCCCCCAGGGACTGGCAGATCGACTGGCAGATCGACTGGGACGACCCCGGCACGCTGGCACTGCCGCCGGGCGCGCCGGAGCCCGACCGGCTCGAATGGACCGGCGCGCGGCGCGCCGGTTTCGGCCGCCGCTGGCTGGTCGGTTCGCCGGCGCCCGGCGACCGTCTGCGGCCGGGCCCGGCGCGCCCGCACCGGCGCGTGCCCGAACTGCTGCGCGAGGCCGGCGTGCCGCCGTGGCGGCGCGGCGGCGTGCCGTGCATCCGCATCGACGGCGTGCTGCGCACGGTCGGCACCGGCTGGGTCGACGCCGAACTGGCCGACTGGATGCGCGCTAACGACTGTCGGCTGACCTGGCACGGCCCGGGTCCGGCGCTGCTACCATTTCCGCAATCGATTCCGGAGTGATCCCGTGACGGCCGAAAACCCCACGCCAGAAGACCAGACGACCGAACCGACGTTCGAACGGATGCTCGACGACCTCGAGTCGGTCGTCGAAGCGCTCGAGTCGGGCGAACTGGAACTGGCCGATTCGCTCGAGAAATTCCGGCACGGCATCGAATTGAGCAAGCGCTGCCGGGCCATGCTCGACGAGGCGCAGCAGACCGTCGAGCAGCTTTCGGACGAAGGACAGGGCGAAGGCGAGGCGGAGCCGGAGGAATAGCCGGGCCGGCATCGCTGCGCGGACGCGGTTCCTGCGGCGAGAATTCCCCCGGGGTTGCGTAGCAGCGGCCTCCAGGCCGCGATATGCACGAGGATGAATCGCGACGTGGACGTCGCTCCTACGGCGAGAATTCCCCCGGGGTTGCTTCCTGCCCGATCCGGCGAAACGTCAGGTTGACCCGCGCCCCGGCCGGGCGGCGGGTCTTCGGCAGCGCGTGCTGCCAGTGATGCTGCAGGTCGCCGCCCATCACCAGCAGACTGCCGTGGGCGGGCACGATTTCGAATTTGCAACCGTGCTCAGCCCGGCGGCGCAGCACGAAACGCCGCTCGGCGCCAAGCGAGACCGACGCGATCGTCGGGTCCGGCCCGAGTTCGGGTTCGTCGTCGGCGTGCCAGCCCATCGAATCGGAACCGTCGCGGTAAAGATTCAGCAATACGCTGTTGAATCGCACGCCGGTCGACCGCGCCAGGCGCTCGCGCAATGCCCGCACGTCCGGATGCCAGGCGCGGGCCCGGTACTCGTCTCCCGAATAGCGGTAGCGGATGCCGGCATCGCCCATGAAGCACAACAGCCGCGGCTGCGCGAACGTGCGCCCGAACATCCGGATCGTGCGTGATTCCCAATCGATTTCGCGCAGCAGCGTGTCCAGCAACGCATCGGCGCCCGGCCGCTCCAGCCAATGCGGCGAGTATTCCAGCCGTCCGCCCGGGGGCAACGTCTTGACAAAACCCTCACCCGTCATTGACTCACCGTTCATTTTCGCTTGACATCGCCGCGACAGCGGCGCGCGCAAGCTTTGCGCGTGCCGCATCGGTACGTCATTTCAACCCAAGGAGATTTTCAATGAAAGCATTGTCGAGAAGTTTCGCCGCCATTTCGCTGTTCACCCTCGCCGCCGCGACGACGCAGATCGCGATTGCAGATCATCACGGCAGCGGTCACGGCAAGAGCGCGACGGGCAAGGATATCGTCGAGACCGCCGTCGCGGCCGGCGATTTCAGCACGCTGGTTGCCGCGATCCAGGCCGCCGGACTGGTGGAGACGCTCAAGGGCGACGGGCCGTTCACCGTGTTCGCACCGACCGACAGCGCGTTCGCGGCGATCCCGCAAGAGCGGCTGAACGCGTTGCTCGCCGACCGGGAACAGCTCGCGCAGGTGCTGACCTACCACGTGATGTCGGGCAAGGTCATGGCCGCGGATGTAACCGGGCTGGACTCGGCCGAAACGGTCCAGGGTTCGAACGTCGAGATCAGCGCTTCCGGCTCGGGCGTGACGATCGACGGGGCCAATGTGGTCGCCACCGACATCGAGGCCAGCAACGGCGTGATTCACGTGATCGACGCCGTCATCATGCCGTAATTCGGAACCGCCCGGGGCGACGGGTGCACATGCGCCCGTCCCCCACGACGTCATCAGTCCATCCGCCAATAAAAACGATAATCAAACCTAATTGCATGATGTGAAGGGATTTCTGCAGGTTTTCGCGTGCCTTCCGTATAATCCGAGGCTGCAAGGATTTCTTCATCCCCCTACCGGAGTTCGACATGAGCAATTGTTCGCGCAGAAACCTCTTCAAGCTGGCCGGTGCCGGATCGCTGGCGCTGCTGCTGCCGACGGCCACGAAGTTCGGCTCGGCGTTCGCGCAGGAACATCTGGATCCCCAGAACGCCCAGGCCAAGGCGCTGGGTTACGTCCACGACACGACCACCGTCGACGAAGGCAAATGGACCGCGCACGACCCGTCGCAGAAGTGCGCCAACTGCCAGCTCGCCCAGGGCGGCGAAGGCGAATGGATCGGATGCTCGATCTTCCCGGGCAAGCTGGTCAACCGCAACGGCTGGTGCAGCGCCTGGGTTCAGGCGCAGGGATAAGCCATCCGTCGGCGACGC
>JAVVDX010000043.1:9765-23129 GCA_032251475.1 Wenzhouxiangellaceae bacterium
TCGGCGACGCCGCGCCGAGCCGTGCCATGCATCGCCTACCTGCTGGTCAGCAGCAGCCATAACGAAAGCGCCGCCAGGCCGACCGGCGGCGCCAGCGCCACGGCCAGCGGCGACAGATCGGCCACCAGGCCGAAGAAGCCGGCCATGCCGGCCAGCAGGTGGTAACCGAGCCCGACCGCGACGGCGATCGTGACCTTGGCGCTGACGGCCCGGTTCCGGATCGGCCGCGCGGACAGCGCGGTTGCGATCAGCACCATGCCGATGCACGCCAGCGGCAGCGCGACCCGGCGCCACAGCACCAGTTCGAACTCGCTCGAATCCTGGTTGCGCAGCTTCAGGCTTTCGACGTAGGTCCACAGGTCGGTCAGCGGCAGGCTGGCCGGCGGCTGCCGGAACAGCTCGAGCTGGCGCTCGGTCAGAAACGACGGCCAGAAATAGCGCTGATAGTGGCTGATGCGCTCCGGACTGTCGATGTCGACGCGCTTGATCACGACATCCTCGAGCATCCAGGCGTCGGGCGCGGGCACCGCCCGCTCGGCCCGAATCTGGTTCTTCAGGCGGCCTGAATCGTCGAACTCGTAGATCGCGATTTCGCCCGGCAGCTGACCCGGCTCGAACCGGCCGACGTTCATGAACTCGCTTTGCGAACGCACCCAGAGCCCGTGCCACGGGTGCCAAAGGCTGTTCTCGCCCACGGCGCTGGTGGTCACCCGTTCGGGCGATTCGTACAGGGCCGGGGCCAGCCATTGCAGGGCCAGCAGCGCGGCCAGCGCGATGCCGATGCCCGGAATCAGCGCCAGCCGGGTGATCGTCAGCAGCGACACGCCCGAGGCCCGCATGACGGTCATCTCGCGCTGGGCCTGCATCGCCGAGAGTACCGAGGCGGTGGCCAGTACCGCGACCACCGGCAGCATGTCGATCAGGTTGACCGGGATCTGGAACAGCGCGCGTACGGCGCTCTCCAGCGCCGAACCGTCGGAGTCGCCCAGCAGTTCGAGCAGCGTGGTCACCCACAGCAACGCCCCGACCGCCACGAACATGACGCCGTAGCCCTTGAACAGCCGGCTCAGCAGGTGACGGGAGAGAACCTTCACAGCGGCGCTCCCGGCCCGCGCCACTGCTTCCACAGCTTGGCCGTCAGCAGCGGGATCATCACCAGCGGCAGCCAGAAAAGGCCCGGCCACAGCGCGATCGTCTCGGAGTCGACGCGATCGGACAGCATCCCCAGAATGCTGAAGTACAGGGCCACGACGATGCTGGCCGTGATGAGCTTGCTGGTCTGCGCCCCGCGCGGGCGGATCCGGGCCAGCCCCAGCGCGGTCAGCGCGAGCAGCACGACCGAAAGCGGCATGATCGTGCGCCATTGCAACTCGCCCCATTCCAGCGGCCCGGCCGCCTCGAGCAGCCTCGGCAGCGGAAGCGCGCGGCGGATGCGGTTGCGCTCGACCGGATCGGGCTGGTCGAGCAGCACGGTCAGGAGTTCGGAGCGACTGACCAGGTCCGCGTCTCCCCCCTGCTCGAGCCGGTAGAAACGCACGTTGCCGAGAAAATCCAGCGCGATGGTGCCGTCGGTCAGGTTGCGCTGCTCCAGCCGCTCGGCGCGCAACACGTTGCGGTAGGTGGGCGTGCGCTGGTGCACGAGAACGTCGGCGAGCGCCTCGCCCTCGCGCCGCTCGGCAAAGATCATCCACTGCTCGTCGCCGATCTCGAACTTGCCGGGTTCGACCCGGTCGAGGTCGACGCGCACGGCCATCTCGCCCTCGAACCGGTAAAGGAGGTCGTAGGCCCACGGTCGGAACACGTGGGTCACGGCGGCGACGATCAGCATGCCGACCAGCGCGATCGTCAGCACCGCGCGCACCACCGAACTGCGTCCGACCCCGGCCGACGCCAGCGCAGTGATCTCGTAACCGGCCTGGAGCCTTCCGAGTCCGAGAATGATGCCGAGAAAGATCGCGCCCGGGATCAGCACGTCGAAGAAAAGCCCCAGTTTCAGGAACGCCAGCTGCGCCACGGCGCCGATCGACAGCCGATCGACCACGGCGTCGGCCAGGTATCGGCTGAAATAGAACGCGAGCACGATCACCAGCACGACCAGGAAAACCCCGACGACCGGCCGCAGAAGCTGCCCGGCGATATAACGCTCGACCCGTTTCATCGTCCGGTGCGTGGGTCGGTGCGACGTTCGACGCCGGCGCGCTCGGCCAGAATCCGGGCGACCAGGTCACGGTCGGCGCGCGAATCGACGTCCACGGCCGCGGCCGCATCGTCGACGAAAACCGCCGCCAGCCGGAGGCCGAGTCGCCGCGACAGCCCCGCCATGGCCTGCGCCAGCGTCAGCCGGCCGGCCAGGTAGCGGGCGAGGTTCCACCAGCCCAGGCGCGAGACGATCCGCCACGGCCGCTTGCGGTCGGCCTCGAAGCGGCGCCACAGCCCCGCGACCGCAGCCCCGCGCTGCGACCCGAACCAGTACAGGTTGGTGCCGCACACCGCGACGTCTGCGAACCGGTAGCGCGTTCGCCGGCTGTCGGGAAACCGTTGCATCACCGCAGCATGGTCGACCACGCCGACGACGGCGTCGGCGCCGCTGTCGAGCGCGGCGCTGCGGAACTGCTCGAGCCAGCCGGCGGTGACCAGCGGGTGGTCGCCGGTCACGAGCAGCACCGGCTGGTCGGAAGCCAGCGCCGCGAGCGCGCGCTCGACGCTCGCGGCCGGGCCCGCGGCCGGGTCGACCCGCCGCCATTCGAGTTCGGCGCTGACCGCATCCGCGTATTCGGCCCGGTCCGGGGCAACCAGCAGCGTTCGGTCGACGCCGTCCAGGCCGGCCACGGCGTGCATGACCCGGTCGAGCATCGGCCTGCCATGCAGCGGCACCAGGGTCTTGCCGGCCACGCCTGCGTCGAGTGCCAGCGGATCGTCCGGGCCGCGGTCGCCGGCGAGCACGATGACGTTGCAGCGGGCCGCGCCGTTCACGCGTCGATTTCCCGGCGATAGATCCGCAGGCGCTGCACCTCCCGGAATCCCAGCGACTCGACGATCGAGCGCATGCCGTGGTTCTGCTCGAGAATCCAGGACTCCTCGCAGACCTCGATGCCGTCGGCGACCTGCGGATGCTTGATGCCCTCGATCAGTGCATAGCTGATCGCCGCCCCGATCATCGACTGCTGATGGGCGGGCACCACGCCCATCAGCGGCACGCGTACGCGCGTACTCTTCTTGCGCGCCAATCGCCACAACAGCTTCAGCGCGCCGGTCGGCCATAGCCGGCCATTCAGATCGGCAACCATCTCGTTGAGATCCGGCAGCGCCACGATGAAGCCGACCGGTTCGCCGTCGAGCCACGCCGTATGCACATAACCCGGCCGGACCAAGGGCTTCATGTCGGCAGCCATGTGCGCGAACTCCACCTCGGTGAACGGTACGAAACCCCAGTTTTCGGCCCACGCCTCGTTGAAGATACGCCGCATCAACTCGGCGTTCGAGCGCAATGCACGGCGGCTGACGGGACGGATCTCCAGCCGGCCGGCGACCCGCTCCAGCAGCCGGCCGGCCGAACGCGGCAGCCGGTAGTCCGGCGTCCCGCGATAGACCAGCATGTCCGCGACCCCTTCGAAGCCGGCCGCTTCGACCCGGTCCACGTACCACGGCGGGTTGTAATTCATCATCATCATGGGCGCGTGCTCGAAACCGTCGACCAGCAGGCCGCATTGCTGGTTGATGGACAGGTCGTACGGCCCCTCGATCACGTCCATGCCCTGCGCGGTCAGCCACTCGCCGGCCGCCGCGAACAGCGCATCGAATACCTGCTGGTCGTCCAGCGCCTCGAGCTGACCGAAATGTCCGACCCCGGCCCGCCCCTGCCCGGCGACCAGCGAATCGATCTGCGCGCTGATGCGGCCGACCACGACGCCGCCGCGGCTGGCCAGCCAGGCCTGAGCCCGGCCGTGCCGGAACCAGGGATGACGCGGCGCCCAGGTCTGGCGGGCCTGAAGTGCCAGCGGCCGGATCCAGCCGGGCAGGCCGGACTGGATCCGGGCCGGCAACGCATGAAAGCTTTTCCACTCGCGCCGGGTCCTGACCGGGCAGATTTCAATTGCGTGACTATCCGGACCCGGCATCGATTATCCTGTCTCGTTGTGGCGTCCGCGCCACGAAATGTTGTATAAATGACGTGATTAACACAAATTGAAGCCCAAAAGGCTTATTTTGTTCACAAAAGAGGCGGCCTCGCATAGTTTTATTCGATGCGTCATCGCTTTATAATGTGCGTTTGGACTAACCAAACCAGTCGCGCGTAATCCGCACGCCGGATTTTACGCGAGAAGACAGAACAACAAGGGAAATTCGGTTTGAGCCACCTGCCTACCCCGACAAACAACTCGCTACCGCTCAAGACCTCCGGATACCGGAGCCTGGCGGAGGCACTGGATTATGCGGCCAAGGGGACGACCGGCTGCAATTTCCACGACGGCCGTGGCCGGTTGACCACGGTCATGAGCTACCGGGACCTGCGCGAGCGGGCCCGCGCGATCGCCCATCGTCTGGCGGGCCTGGACCTGCCGCGCGGAAGCCGGGTTGCGCTGGTCGCCGACACGCACCCCGATTTCCACGTCATGTTCTTCGCCTGCCAGTACGCCGGGCTGGTGCCCGTGCCGCTGCCGGCGGCCGTGCATCTCGGCGGCAAGGGGGCGTTCGTCAAGCACCTGCGCGCGCTGCTCAGGGATTGCCGGGCGCGTGCGGCCTGCGCCTCGAACGATTTCGTCGGCTTCCTGGACGAGGCGGTTGACGGGCTGGGCCTCGCGGTCAGCGGCACGCTCGAGAATTTCCACGCGCTTGAACCGGCCGCCGGCCTGCCCGAGCCGCCGGCGCCCGACGAGCTGGCCTATCTGCAGTACACGTCGGGTTCGACGCGCTTTCCGCGCGGCACGATGATTACCCAGCAGGCCGTACTGACCAACCTCGCCGGCATCCTCCAGTACGGCGTGCAGATCCGGCGCGGCGACCGCCTCGTGTCCTGGCTGCCCTTCTATCACGACATGGGCCTGGTCGGGCTGATCCTCGGACCGGTCGTGTCGCAGCTTTCGGTCGACTACCTGGGCACGCGCGACTTCGCGATGCGCCCGCGCCTGTGGCTGGAGCTGATGTCGCGCAACCAGGCGACGATCTCGTTCGCGCCGCCGTTCGGTTTCGCGCTGTGCGCGCGCCGGCTGCGCCCCGGCGACGTCGAGCGCTACGACCTGTCGGCCTGGCGGGTCGCCGGCGTCGGCGCCGAAATGATCCGCGCCGGCTGGCTCGAACGCTTCGCCGAGGCCCTGGCGCCGGCCAACTTTTCCGATTCGGCGTTTTTGCCGTGCTACGGCATGGCCGAGTGCTCGCTCGCCGTCAGCTTCGCCCCGCTGGGGCAGCGGCTGGAAGTCGACCGGCTCGACGCCGACCGGCTGGCCCGCGGACGACGCGCCGAACCGGTGTCCGCCGAATCGTTCGACGGGCGGATCACCGAGTTCGTCAACTGCGGCCGTCCGCTGCCCGATTACGAAGTGGAAATCCGCGGCGAGCACGGCGAGGTTCTTCCCGAGCGCCACTGCGGCACGATCTTTGTGCGCGGCCCGAGCGTGATGTCGGGCTACGAGAACAACCCGGACGCCACGCGGTCGGCGCTGACCGCCGACGGCTGGCTCAATACCGGTGACATCGGTTACCGCGCCGGCGACTCGCTGTTCATCACCGGACGCGCCAAGGACCTGCTGATCATCAACGGCCGCAACATCTGGCCCCAGGATCTCGAGTACCTGGCCGAACAGCAGCCCGAAGTCCGGGCCGAGGACGCCTCGGCGTTCGCGATCCCGGCAGAGGACGGTACCGAGGTCGCGGTGCTGGTCGTCCAGTGCCGCGAACAGGATCCGTTCCGGCAGGCGCGGCTGGTCGAGCGCCTGAAGCAGCAGATCCAGTCCGAGTTCGGCATCGCCTGCCTGATCGAACTGGTGCCCTTGCACACGCTGCCGCGCACGTCGTCGGGCAAGCTGTCGCGCAGCGGCACCCGGCTCGATTTCCTCAAGCGCAACGGTCTGGAAAAAACCGAAGTGCTGCCGCGCGACCTGGTCAACCGCACGCCCCACACGCAGGCCCTGAACCAAGCGAGCTAGAAGCCATCCCGGAACTACTGCGCGTGCGACTGCCGGCGTCCGGCGGTGCTCGGAATCCTCATGTATTGCCATATACACTCCGGTTCCTGCGCTCCGGCGGCCACCGTCAGTCGCCCGCTCGCTACATTCCAGGATGACTTCGAATAACATGCCGGTCATTGCCCTGACCGGCGCCACCGGGTTCATCGGAACCTCTGTCGTCGAGGCGCTGGAGAGCGCCGGAACGGGCGCCCGACTGCGCCTGCTCGTGCGCGAACGACCGGGCCGCATGCTGCCCGAATCCCTGACCCGCCACGAAACCGTGTCCGGCAGCCTCGCCGACCGCGCGGCGCTGGAGCGGCTCGTCGCCGATGCCGATGCGGTCATCCACATCGCCGCCGCCGTGGCCGGCAATCTCGCGGCCGATTTCGAGGCCACCAATATCACCGGCACCCGCCGGCTGCTGGACGCGCTGGCCGCCGCGGCGCCGGATGCGCATCTGGTGCAGCTGTCGTCGCTCGCCGCCCGCTACCCGGAGCTGTCGTGGTACGCCTCGTCCAAGCGCGCCGCCGAAGAGCTCGTGCAGGCCCGGGCCCGGAGATTCACCGTCGTGCGGCCCCCGGCCGTATACGGCCCGCGCGATCCGGCTCTGGCCGGTTTCTGGCGCGCGCTGGCGCGCGGCTGGCTGATCCGGCTCGGACCGGCAAGCGCACGCTTCTCGCTGCTGTACGCAGGCGACCTGGCCGAAACCGTCGCCCGGCTGATCGCGCACGGGCCGGCCGGACAGGTCGTGTCGGTCTCCGGCCCCCACCCTGAGGGCGGCTGGAACTGGCCGGCCGTCGCCGAAACCGCGAGCAGGATCCGCCGCGCACCGGTGCGAACCGTACCAGTGCCGTCGACGGCGCTGAAGGCAGTCGCCGCCGTCGGCCCGATCGCCGCGCGCCTGCGCGGCGCCGGTGCGATGCTGTCGCCGGGAAAGGCGCGCGAGCTGCTGCACCACGACTGGGTCTGCGATAATCTGCAGCTCGAGCGGCTGCTCGCCTGGCAGCCGAATACGCGGCTCGAAGCAGTGCTGCCCACGTTACCGGGATGGAGCGACCCATGACTAACCCCGCCGAGCAGGTCGAAGGCGCGATCCGCGATGCCGTGGCGACGGCGCTTCCGCAGATCGATTCGATCGATTTCGACGCCGCGCTGACCGGCGACATCGGTCTGGACTCGGTGCAGGTCATGGACCTGGTGATGGAAATCGAGGACCGCCTCGACGTGTCGATTCCGGTCGAAGTGCTGGCCGAAGTGCAGACCCTCAACCAGCTCGCCGCCCGGTTGCGACCGATGGTGGAGACGCGCTCGTGAGCCTGTTCGACAAGTTCCGGCCGCTGGCCGAGGCACGCGCGGGACTGGGTGCGGAAGGCGTCCCGCCGATCGCCACGCCGATCGAGGACATCCGCTCGGCGACCGAAGGCGTCATCGACGGCAAGCCGGTCGTGCTCGCCGGCACCAACAACTACCTCGGGCTGACGCTGGACCCGGACGTCGTCGCGGCCGCGACCGAGGCGCTGCGCCATTACGGCACCGGCACCACCGGCTCGCGCATGGCCAACGGCAGCTACGACGCCCACCGGGCGCTGGAACGCGAGATCGCCGGCGGCTACGGCTGGCAGTCCGCGCTGGTGTTCTCGACCGGCTACCAGGCCAATCTCGGCGCGATTTCGGCGCTGGCCGGCCCGGGCGACTACCTTTTGCTCGACGGCGACTCGCACGCCAGCATCTACGACGGCGCGAAACTCGCCCAGGCCCAGACGCTCGTGTTCCGGCACAACGACCCGGCCAACCTGGACCGCCGGCTCGGGCGCCTCGGCGACGACGCCGGCCGGGCGCTGATCGTCGTCGAGGGGCTCTACTCGATGCTCGGCGACCAGCCGCCGCTGGCCGAATTCGTCGACGTCAAGCGCCGGCACAATGCGTGGCTGCTGGTCGACGAGGCGCACTCGTTCGGCGTATTCGGCGAACGCGGACTGGGTCTCGCCGAACAGGCCGGCGTGCTGGACGAGGTCGATTTCGTCGTCGGCACATTCTCCAAGAGCCTCGGCGGCATCGGCGGCTTCTGCACCAGCCCGCACCCCGAACTGGAGCTGATCCGGCTGGCCTCCCGGCCGTACATCTTCACCGCGTCGCCTTCCCCGGCGGTAATCGCCGGCACCCGCATCGCGCTCGAAAAGGTGCTTGCCGGCACCGGCCTGCGCGCACGGCTGTGGGAGAACATCGAACGGCTCTACCAGGCATTGGCCGAAATGGGCTACCGGCTCGGCAGCGACAAGCCCGGCCCGGTCGCCGCCATCATCCTGCCGGACCGGCAGACCGCGCTGGCCCACTGGCGCGGCCTGCTCGAGGCCGGCGTCTACGCCAACCTGATGGTTCCCCCGGCCACGCCCAAGGGCCTGAACCTGCTGCGAATCAGCCTCAGCGCCGCGCACACCCCGGCGCACATCGATCACATCATCCAGGCGTTCGGGCGGCTGCGTCAGGCCGCCTGAACCCGGTCCGCCGCGCCGGGCGGAACGCCGCGCGCGAGGCGAACCCCGAACCGTTATCCTTGCCCGCAATCTTCAGGAGGGATTCGCCGATGCGCTCGAACATCGTTTCATCTTCGCTGCTGGTGGCGCTGGTCGTGCTGGTCCGCACGGCAACCGCTGCGCCGGACCTGGGACAGATCATGGCCGATCCGGACTGGATCGGACCGCCGGTCGAAGCCGCCTGGTGGCAGCTCGACGGACAATCCTACGTCTACCGGGTCAAGCGGCCGGACAGCCGGGTGCGCGACCTGTACCGGATGAAACTGGACGGGGACGGGCCGGTGAAGCTGTCGGCCGCGGACAAGGCGAGCCTTGACGGACCCGACCCGGTGTTCGATCGCGAGGGCAATCGCGCGCTGATGGTGCGCGACGGCAATCTGTTCCTGCGCGACCTTGCCGGCGGCCCGCTGCGCCAGCTCACCGGCGGCCCCGACGAGGTGCGCAACCCGTTCTTCTCGACCGACGAAAGCGGCGTGTTCTTCGAGGCCGGCAACCGCTGGTGGCGCTACGACCTCGACCTCGAGGTCGCGGTGCCGGTGACCGACCTGAGGATGGAGGATGCACCGCACCAGGCCGGCGACGACGCGCTGGAGCGCGACCAGCTGCGCCTGTTCGAGACGCTGGAGCGCGAGCGCAGCCGGCAGCAGGAAATGCACGAAGAGGCGGTCGCCGATACCGACGCCGACCCGAGCCGCGGCCCGGCGCCGTGGTATCTCGGCAAGGGCCACGAGATCGCCGCCTCGGCGCTGTCGCGCGACGGCCGCTGGCTGCTGGCCGTGGTCGAGAAGGCCGGCGACGACGACGGCCGTTCCGACAAGATGCCGAAGTTCGTGACCCGGTCGGGCTACGTCGAGATCGAGGACGTGCGAACGCTGGTCGGGCGCGACCCGTCGACGCCGCAGTCGTTGTGGCTGCTCGACCTGGAAAAGCGCGAAAAGCACGAAATCGGCCTCGACCTGAGCGGGCGCGACAGCGACCCGCTGGCCGAGCTGAAGAAGCAGCAGGACATCGAGCCGCACGACGCCGACGATCCGCGCCCGGTGCGCATCACCGGCATCGAATGGCACCCCGGACAGCCGCGCGCCATCGTCCAGGTGCGCGCAATCGACAACAAGGACCGCTGGACCGCGCTGGTCGCGGCCGAATCGCAGTCGCTGTCCGAAATCCACCGCCTGACCGACCCGGCGTGGATCAACTGGACGTTCAACGAGTTCGGCTGGGTGCCGGAAAGCGATCGCGTCTGGCTGCTGTCCGAGGAATCCGGATACAGCCACCTGTACACGATCGGCGAACGCGACAACGCCAGGCAGCTCACCGAAGGCGATTTCGAAGTCTACGACATCCGGTTCTCGGCCGACGGCGCGCAGGCCTGGATGATCGCCAACCGGTCGCACCCGACCGAGTACGATCTCTACCGGCTCGAGCTCGCTTCCGGCACGCTGACGCGCCTGACCGAACTGGCCGGCATCGAAGGCTACGCGCTGCACCCGAGCACCGGCGATATCCTGCTGCGCCACTCCGGCAGCTACATCCCGGCCCAGGCCTCGGTGCTGACGAGCGGCGGCGAGCGAATCGCGGCCACCGACACGCGCACCGAGGCGTATGCGGCAATCGAGTGGCAGCAGCCTGAGTTCGTCGGCATCCCGTCCAGCCACGTCGACCGCCCGATCTGGACCAAGTTCTACCCGGCCCGGGGCGACTTCGAGGGCCCGCGCCCGATGGTGGTGTTCGTCCACGGGGCCGGCTACACGCAGAATACCCACCACCGCTTCCCGTACTACTTCCGCGAGCAGATGTTCCACAACCTGCTGACCGAACGCGGCTGGCACGTCATCGACATGGACTACCGCGCCAGCCGCGGCTACGGCCGCGACTGGCGCACCGCGATCTACCGTCACATGGGCAAGCCGGAGCTCGAGGACCTGGTCGACGGCGTCAACTGGCTGGTCGAGAACCACGGTGCCGATCCCGAGCGGGTCGGCGTCTACGGTGGCTCGTACGGCGGTTTCATGGCCTTCATGGCGATGTTCAACGCCGCCGACGTGTTCGCCGCCGGTGCGGCGCTGCGCCCGGTCACCGACTGGGCCCACTACAACCACGGCTACACCTCCAACATCCTCAACACGCCCCAGGTCGATCCCGAGGCCTACCGGCGCTCCTCGCCGATCGAGTTCGTCGAAAACCTCGAGGGCCACCTGCTGATCAGCCACGGCATGCTCGACGACAACGTGTTCTACAAGGACTCGGTGCGCCTGGCCCAGCGACTGATCGAACTGAAGAAGGAAAACTGGGAACTGGCCTCGTACCCGCTCGAACCGCACGGCTACGAGCACCCGGAGAGCTGGCTGGACCAGTATCGGCGGATTCTCGAACTGTTCGAAACGACGATCGGAAATGAAACCGCAGATGAACGCGGATGAACGCAGATGGAACAAAAAGCGAGTAACCACGACGGACAGGAAGAGCACGAAGCAGGGAGAAAAAACACGGCGTCATCCCGGAATCGCCGCAAGGCGATATCCGGGATCTCGAGACATGGGCCACGGTTCTGGAAATCAATCGCGTCACGAGGTTCCGGATCGCGGGTTCGTGGTTGTACGTTTTTATCTGCGTTAATCTGCGTTCATCTGCGGTAAAAAATTGAATTCACGGGGTATCAGATGAAAATTCATGCTTTCGCGGTTTCGCTTGTCCTCGCGCTGGTTCCGGCCTTCGATGCCGAAGCCCGGCCGCTGGATTATCACGACGTGTTCGGGCTCGAATACGCCGATTCACCCGCGGTTTCGCCGGACGGGAAGAGCGTGGTCTACGTGCGCCGGCACATGGACATTCAGACCGACCGCAACCTCGGCCAGCTATGGCTGATCGACCTCGATACCGGGCGCCAGCAGCCGCTGACGACCGGCGACGGCAGCTTCGGCTCGCCGGTCTGGGCGCCGGACGGCGAGCGAATCGCGTTCACCGGGCACGACGGCGACGGGGACGCGCAACTGCACGTGCTGTGGCTGGTCTCGGGCCGGGTCGCGAAGATCACGCGCGGTGCCCACGCGCCGTCCGACCCGAGCTGGTCGCCGGACGGCACCCGGATCGCGTTCAACCGTTTCGTCCCGGCCGAGCCGCCGCAAATGGTCAAGCCGCTGAAGGCCCCGGAGGGCGCCGACTGGGCGCCGCCGCCGACGGTCGTCGACCGGCCCGTGTTCCGCATCGACGGCCGCGGCATGCTGCCGCACGGGCAGACCCAGCGCTTCGTGATTCCGGCCGACGGCGGGCCGGCGCGCCAGATCACCGACGGGCCCTGGCCCAACAACGGCCCGGCCGCGTGGACCGCCGACGGCAAGGCGCTGATCTTCGCCGCGACCCGCAGGGACGACTGGGAGCTGGAAAGCCGCGACACCGAGCTGTACCGGTTTGATCTCGAAAGCGGCGAGCTTGCCGAGCTCACAGACCGGTACGGTCCCGACGAGTCGCCGGCGATCAGCCCGGACGGCAGGCGCCTGGCCTGGCTGGGCTTCGACGACGAACTGATGAGCTACACGAACACCGACGTCTGGCTGATGCCGGTCGACGGCGGTGAGCCGGGCAACCTGACCGCAGACCTGGATCGAAACGTCGACATGATGGTCTGGGCCGACGACGGCAAGTCGATCTACATCGGCTATTCGGACGAGGGTACCGGAGTAATCGACCGGCTCTCGCTCGACGGCACGCGCACCCGCCTCGCCGGGCACGTCGGCGGCACGACGCTGGGGCGGCCGTACTCAAGCGGCGATTTCGACGCCGGCGACGGACGGGTCGTGTTCACGAAGACCGACCCGGCCCACCCGGCCGACCTGGTGCACGTCGACCGCCGCGGCCGCGAGACGCGGCTGACGACGATGAACGCCCAACTGCTGGCCCATCGTGACCTGGCCCGGGTCGAGGAAATCACCTGGCAGTCCAGCCACGACGGCCTCGGGATCGAGGGCTGGGTCGTCTACCCGCCGGACTACGAGAAGGGCGAGAGATATCCGCTGATTCTCGAGATCCACGGCGGCCCGTTCGCCGACTACGGCCCGCGTTTTTCGATGGAAGTGCAACTGATGGCCGCGGCCGGCTACGTCGTGCTCTACGCCAATCCGCGCGGCTCGACCAGCTACGGCGCGGACTTCGCCAATGAGATTCACCACGCCTATCCTGGCAACGACTTCCACGATCTTATGTCCGGCGTCGACGCGCTTGTCGAGCGCGGCATCGCCGATCCGGAGCGGCTCTACGTCACCGGCGGCTCGGGCGGCGGCGTGCTGAGCGCCTGGATCGTCGGCAGCACCGAGCGTTTCCGCGCCGCGGCCGTCGTCAAACCGGTCATCAACTGGACCAGCTTCGTGCTGACCGGCGACTTCACGCCGTTCTTCCACAAGTACTGGTTCCCGGAATTCCCGTGGGAGGCGCCCGAGCACTACTGGCAGCGCTCGCCGCTGAGCCGGGTCGGCAACGTCGAGACGCCGACGATGGTGATGACCGGCGAGGCCGACTGGCGCACGCCGATGTGGGAGTCCGAGCAGTTCTACCAGGCGCTCAAGCTGCGCGGCGTGGACACGGTGCTGGTGCGCATTCCGGAAGCCCCGCACGGCATCGCGGGGCGGCCCAGCCAGCTCGTGACCAAGGTTCGCCACATCCTGGCATGGTT
>JAVVDX010000044.1:0-9066 GCA_032251475.1 Wenzhouxiangellaceae bacterium
GTGCTGGTGCGCCGCGCCGCCGGAGACGCCGAGCTGATCGCCGGCTCGGCCAACTTCACCCGTCGCAACCTCGACGACCTCAACCTCGAGACCGACGTGCGCGTCGTCGCCCCGGCGGACGCCGCGATCGTCGTCGACCCACTGGCCTACTTCGAACGGCGCTGGCACAATCGCGGCGGACGCGGCTACAGCCTGCCATACGGGAAGTACGCCGAAGACGGCTGGATTAAATACTGGGCCTACCGCTTCGCTGAGGCCGCCGGGATGTCGACCTTCTGAATTCAGTCGCGGCCGCCCCCCGCTATTGACGTTTCGTCGCCAGGGTCGGTTTCGCGGCCAGCGGCTCTTCCGGCCACGGATGCTTCGGATAGCGCCCGCGCATGTCGCGGGCAATGTCCGGATAGGCGTTGCGCCAGAAGCTTTCGAGCGTCGAGGTGACCGCCAGCGGCCGCCCGGCCGGGTCGAGCAGGTGAAGCACGACCGGCACCCGGCCGCCGGCGATGCGCGGCGTCTCGCGCCAGCCGAACACCGCCTGCAACTTGACCGCAAGCACCGGACCGGATTCGGCGGTGTAGTCGAGCCGCACGCGCGGCCCGGCCGGAACCTCGACCCGGCTCGGCGCCAGCCGGTCGAGTTCGCGCGCGCGTTCGAATCCGAGCCGGGCGGTGAGCGCCGGCATCGGGTCGAGCTTCTCGACCTGGTGCAGGTGCGTCAGCCCGGCCAGAAACGGACCCAGCCAGTCGGGGAGTTCGCGCGCCAGCGCCGCGCGGTCGAACGCCGGCCAGTCGGGATGCAGTTCGGCCCGGACCAGTTCGGCCCGGGCGCAGAACTGGCGGGCCGCGTCGTTCCAGTCCAGGGCCTTCAGCCCGCGCTGCCGGATCGCATCCAGCAGTCCTTCCGCGAGATGTTCCGGCGTCGGCCTGCCGGCCTCGCGGCTTTCGAGCACGATCGCGCCCAGCCGGCGCTCGCGCCGGACGACGACGGTGCCGCGCTCATCGTCCCACAGCGCATGCTCGGTCGTTTCGATGTGCTCGTGCAGTACCGACTCGATCTCGGCCTGCCCGGTTCGCGCGGCCAGGAAGATCCGCGCCTCGCGGGCCTCGCCATCGAGGTCGGCGGCGACCAGCCACTCGCTTGCCGCGAGCGGATCGTCGCCGGGCAGCCACGCGCCGCGGCCGTTGCTCAGCAGGTAGCGCGGCCGGCCGCCCGGTCGGCGGCGGGCGACGCGGTCCGGAAACGCCAGCGCCAGCAGCGGCCCGATCGGGCCTTCGGCGGGCTCGGGTGTTCCGGCGGGCGTTCGCTCGTCCGCTCCGAGCCTGCGCGCGAGCTTGCGGACCTGCTCGACCCGGCCGCGGCCGGGTCGGTCGAGCAGCGCCAGGCGGGCCTCGAGATCCGCGCCTTCGCCTGATTCGAGCAGGTCGCGTTCGCTCAGCACCGCGGCCAGCCGCGCCGCGGTCGCCTGTTCGCGATGTGCCCGGGCGAGTACCAGCATGTGCGCGAGCCTGGGGTGCACGCCGGCGGCGAGCATCTCGCGGCCGGCGGCCGTGATTGCGCCGCTGCCGTCGAGCGCATCCAGCCATTGCAGCAGCTCGACCGCCTGTTGCCAGTGCGCCTCGGGCGGCGGGTTCAGCCAGACCAGTTCGCCGGGCGATTGCGCGCCCCAATGGGCCAGTTCGAGCACCATCGGCGCGAGGTCGGCCTCGAGAATTTCCGGCGGCGTGAACTTTGGCAGACGACGTTGCTCGGCCTCGCTCCAGAGCCGGTAGCAAACCCCGGGCTCGATGCGGCCGGCACGGCCGCGTCGCTGTTCGCTGGCTGCCTGCGAGACCCGGGTCGTGACCAGCCGGGTCATGCCGGAGCCCGGATCGAAGCGCGCCCGCCGCTCGCGGCCGGCGTCGACGACGACGCGCACACCCTCGATGGTCAGGCTGGTCTCGGCGATGGACGTGGCCAGCACCACCTTGCGCGTACCGTCCGGCGGCGGCGCGATCGCGGCGTCCTGCGCCTCCGGCTTCATCGCCCCGAATAATGGCCGGACCTGCAGATCCGGCGCGACCAGCGCCTCGAGCCGGTGGGCGACGGCGCGGATCTCGCGCGCGCCGGGCAGAAAGACCAGGATGGAGCCGGATTCCTGATCGAGCGCGTGCCGGACCGCGCCCGCAACTTCGTTGGGGAGGTTGCGTTCGCGGCGCGGCGGGCGATAGACGATGTCGACGGGAAAGCTCCGACCCTCGGTGGAAAGTACCGGCGCGTCGCCGAGCAGTTTTGCCAGCGGCGCGGTGTCCAGCGTCGCCGACATCACGACCACGCGCAGGTCCGGTCGCAGCGCCTGCTGGACCTCGCGCACAAGCGCCAGGCCGAGATCGGCGTCGAGTGAGCGTTCGTGGAATTCGTCGAACAGCACGGCCGCGTGGCCCGACAGCTCCGGATCGCGCTGCAGCATCCGGATCAAAATGCCCTCGGTGACGATCTCGATCCGGGTGGTATCGGAGACGCGGGTTTCGAGGCGCGTACGGAACCCCACTGTCGCGCCAACCGGCTCGCCGAGCCGGCCGGCCATGAAGCAGGCTGCGGCGCGGGCTGCCAGCCGGCGCGGCTCCAGCATTACGATCCTGCGTCCGGCGCGCCACCCTGCCTTGAGCAACGCCGGCGGCACCGTCGTGGTCTTGCCGGCGCCGGGCGGGGCCTGCAGCACTGCGACGGAGTGCTGTTCGAGCGTGGTCAGCAGCGTCGGCAGCAGTCCGGTGATGGGCAGCTCGGGTTCGGGCATTGGCCAGAGTCGTGGGCGGGTCACTTCGCCTGCCATTCGGTCGGTGCGGCGCGGGAGCGTGTCGGCTCGCTGGCACCGCCCGGATGAACCGGGGAGTTGGCGTAGGATAGACCGATCTGCCGGGCAGAGCGGCGCTGCGCGGACGTGCGAATGATCAGCGGGGAGCGAGGGCCGGCCGGGTGATGGATTCCGAGAACCGCAACGCGGACGGGCGCGGGCTGCCAGCGCTGCTGCTGGCGCTGTTCGGCGCGTTCTGGCTCGCCATGGCCTGGTCGCCGCGATTCCGGGCCGACTGGGCGCTGGAGAACGCGCTCGTCGCAGTGATCGTGCCGCTGATGATCTGGGGCTACCGCCGGCTGCGGTTTTCGGACCTGGCCTACGGTTGCCTGTTCGTGTTTCTGTCGCTGCACGTGCTCGGTTCGCACTTCACCTACGCCGAGGTGCCGTACGACGCCTGGTCGCGGCAGTGGCTCGGGTTTTCAGTCAACGAACTGCTCGGGTTCGAACGCAACCACTTCGATCGCCTCGTGCACTTCCTGTTCGGCGTACTGCTCGCACCGACAGTCGTCGAACTGCTCGCCGTCAAGGTTATGACGCACGGCGTCTGGCGGCTGCTGGTCCCGATCAGCGTTCTTGCCGCGTTGTCGGCAACCTACGAGTTGATCGAGTGGTTCGCCGCGATTGTCTTCGGTGGCGATCTCGGCATGGCCTACCTCGGCACCCAAGGGGACGAATGGGACGGGCACAAGGATATGGCGCTGGCGATCGGCGGCGCCATCGTATCGGTCGCCGTTCAGGTCCGGTTCCGACCCGCTGCGGCCGCCGTCCCTGTCACGCGATCAGGATGAGGCGTAGTCGTCGCCGTAGTACTTGCTGGTGATCCGGGTGTGGAAGTCCTCGGCGAGGATCGGTGGGTACTTGGGCTCACCCGTTTCCGGCAGCACTTCGAGGATTTCATCTTCCCATACGTAAATCGCCATCGGAAAGCTGGTGCGGGCGCGCGTCATCGCTTCCGGGTCGCGCGGGCGGGCCACGCGGTGGGTCGTCGATGGCAAGCGGTCGTTGGAAATGCGCTGCATGTAGTCGCCGGTGTTGATGATGATGCTGCCCTCGGGCGGATTCAGCCGGATCCATTTCATGCTGGCGCGGTTGAGAACCTGCAGCCCTTCCTCGCCCGGTGCCGGAAGGATCGTGAACAGGTCGACGTCCTCGTGCCCGAGCATCCGTCCGCCGCCGGCGGCGGACGGGTCCATCGGCGGGTAGTAGTTGAGCCGGAAGCCGAAATTGGTACCGGTCAGTTTCTCGTCGTACAGGTGCGGGTCGCAGCCGAGATGGCGCAGGACGGCCTGCATGATGGGCAGGATCAGCGGCTCCTGGGCCCGGATCAGCTCGCGGAAACGCGGCTCGAAGCCCGGGCGCGGCCAGAATCGGTGCTCGTCGTAGTCCGGGTCGCCGTCGAGATCGAACGCCCGGCGGCAGAACACCCAGCCCTCGACCTGGTCGGGGTGGATGATGGTGGTTTCGTTGACCGGGAAGTAGCCCTGGTTGACCGAGCCGTGGCGCCGGGCCAGGTAGGGCTCGCGCTCTTTTGTCGGGATAGTCTCGAAGAACTCGCGGATCCTGCGGTCGGCCTGCTCGTACAGCGCCGGGTCGACGCCGTGGTTGACCAGGATCGCGAAGCCGATTTCCTCCAGCGCTTCGCCGAGCGAGGCGGAAAAGCGCGCCTTTCCGGCCTCGCCGCCGTCGAACCAGTCGGCCATGTCGCAGACCCGAATCTCGAACTCGTCGTCGAAGCGGTCGACATCGGCGTTTTCCGACAGGCCGTAGGTCTGGTTCTTCTCGACCTGCTCGTAGCGGCGGTACTGCTGGTTGACCGAGTTGATGCCTTCGGCGCGCTGCTGGTCGCGGTAATTGGGGTTCGCATCGCTCATCATGCCGCTCGAATATTCGGGAACCGACGGTCCATTATGCATCCATCCGAAGCACACCGCATTGCGCCCGAGCCGGGATTGCCGTAGGAGCGACCTCCAGGTCGCGATTGGGTCGCGTTTGGGCCTGGCATTGAATCGCCGCTTGGAAGCGGCTCCTACGGTCCATTTGGCGCGGGGTTTGCGCAGGGAGGTAGCCGTGCGCGCAGTAGTTTATGAGATGGCTTCCAGCCACCCGGCCAGCACGGCAAGCAGCCCCAGCGGCACGACCCAGCGCAGCCACCGGACGTACAGGCGGGCCGGGGCCGGCAGCTGTTCGCCGAAGATCGCCCGGGCGGCCGCCGTGGTGCCCAGCCCCCATCCCAGCGCGATCACGGCCGCCAGGCCGCCGAGAAGCTGCATGCCGGAGCCGAACACCAGGTCGAGCACGGCGATCAGGTCGTTGTCGAACGCCACCGGCGCGATCAGCGCCAGTTCGATCGCCAGCAGCGCGAACAGGATCTGCCGGTCGCGGCCGGGCCAGCGGCGCGCGAACGCGGCCCGGGCGACCTCGAGCGCGGCGACGTTCGACAGCAGCGCAACCGCGGTCAACGCCAGCAGGAAAATTCCGCCCGGCCAGCCGCCGCCGGGCAGTTGCGCGAACAGGCGCGGTAGCGTGTCGAAGATCAGGCCCGGTCCCTGGGCCAGGTCCAGTGCGAACACTAGCGCCGTCGGCACGATGAACAGCGACGCCAGAAGCGCCGCGCCCGCGTCGCCGGCCGCGGCCAGCACGGCGTTGCCGACCAGCGGGCCCCGCCGGTCCAGGTAGCTGCCGTAGACGACGTGAAAGGTGCCGCCCAGTCCGAGCGAGAAGAAGGCCTGGCCGAGTGCGGCGAACACGTCGCCGGCCCCGAGCGCGGCGAAGTCGGGCTCGAGAAAGTCGGCCAGCGCCCCGGACGCGCCCGGCAGGTTCAGCGCGACCACGATCAGCCAGGCCATCACGACCGCGAACCCCGGCACGATCCAGCGGCTGGCGGCCTCGATGCCGCGTTTCAGGCCGCGCTCGATGATCCACAGGCTCAATACCAGCAGGCCGGCCGCGACCGCGAATTGCAGCGCGCCACTGCCAAGCGTGCCGGCAAAATCCGCGACCCGGCCTTCGGCGAAGCCGGGCCCGAGGCTCCAGCCGGCCGTGATCAGGATCTGCCCGATGACGACCAGGTAGTACGCATCGGCGACCAGCACGGTGATCAGCAGCAACCCGCCGATCAGCCAACCGGCCCGAGGGCCGAGCACCGCGCGGTAGGCGCCCGGCGGTCCCCGGCCGGTGGCTCGGCCCAGCGCCCATTCGGCGCTCAGCACCGGCACGGCCAGCAGCAGCGTGAAGGCGAGGTAGACCAGCAGAAACGCCGAGCCGCCGTAGCTGCCCATCATGTACGGGAATCGCCAGACGTTGCCGAGGCCCACGGCCAGCCCGATCATCGTCAGCAGCATGCCGACCCGGCCCGAGAAGCGGATCGGGGCCTGCCCCCGGCCCGCAGCGCTCACCGCAGACTCACGATGCGGGGGTTCCGCCGATGGCCAGGTGAAATGGTTCGGCGGCCAGCCGGATGATCAGCCACCAGGCCGCGGTCACCGCAAAGGCGCTGGCAAGCGCGCCGCTCAGGTGCAGCACCGCCGGCTGTCGGCGCAGCAGCCACAGGTTTGCGAGCAATGCCAGAATCGGTATTGCCAGCCACAGTCCGTCATCGGCATGCGCCATCTCCGCGGCTGTCCAGTACCCCGTCACATAGCGCCAGTCCAGCCAGCCCCAGGCCAGGCAGGCCAGAACCACCAGCGCAAGGTTGACGAGCAGCCAGGCGGGTCCCGGCCGTGAACGGCGAACAGTGTTCATCGCATCATCGTTGCAGATTCGTCGTTCCAGTGCAATATTCCGTCGTATGCTGGCAGCGTGAATCCCCCATCCCGGACCGCCATCGAGGACGACTGGATCGACCGACTGGAGACCGCGGTGGTGGTCGTCGACGGCTCTGGAGGTCTGGGTGTTGTCAATGCCGCGGCCGAGGAATTGCTGGGGGTCGCCCGCAATTCTCCGGGTGCCCCGGACGCGGTTCGTCGGGGTCTGGACGAAAGCGGCGTCAACGCGTTGATAGAAAAGGCCCGTCACCAGAATCGCGACATCTCGGCGACCGGCATCCGCTGGCGCCGCGGGGATCGCGAGCTCTGGCTGGACGTTCATGTCGGTACGCTGCCGGACGGCGAAGCGCTGCTCGAGCTGCACGATGCGAGCCTGCGCCGGGCCGCGCAGGCCGAAGCCCGGCGTCATGAGCGCCGGGTGCTTTCGCGGCGGGTCGCGCGCCAGCTCGCGCACGAGATCCGCAATCCGCTGGCGGGCCTGCACGGCGCGGCGCAACTGCTCGAGTGCGACGAGCCCGATCCGCAGCGGCGGGAACTGGCCGCGATCGTCCAGCGCGAGGTCGCCCGGCTGCAGCGGCTGGTCGAAAGCGTGCTGGGGCCGGCCGGTCGGCCCGACATGCGGCCCGGTAACATCCACACGCCGGTCGACCATGTACGGGCGCTGCTTCAGGCCGAGGCCGGCGACCGGACGCGAATCGTCCGCGATTACGACCCGAGCCTGCCGGAAGTCGAATTCGACGCCGACGGTATCGAGCAGATCCTGCTCAACCTGGGACGCAACGCGGTGCAGGCCGGTGCCGGCGAAGTCGTGCTGCGCACGCGCATCGCGCGCAATGCGACGTGGGGCGGCGATCGGCACCGGCTGGCGATTGCCGTCGAGGTCGTCGACGACGGCCCGGGCGTGCCCGAGGAGCTGGCCGAATCGCTGTTCTTCCCGTTCGTGACCGGACGCGCCGACGGCACCGGCTTCGGGCTTGCGCTGGCCCAGGAACTCGCCGACCGGCACGGCGGAGACATCGATTTCGACAGCCGGCCCGGCCATACGGTGTTTCGCCTGCTGCTGCCGGTGCCGGCATGATCCGGGATAATCGGAGCCGGATGGAGGCCCGAATGAACAGGCGCCCGGAACAGGTATGGATCGTCGACGACGACGCCTCGATACGTCGCGTGCTCGCGCGCGCACTCGAACGCGAGGGCCTCGAGGCGCGCGAATTCGCCGCGGCCGCCGACGCGCTCGGCGCACTGGAGATCTCCGGACCGGCAGTACTGGTATCGGACCTGCGAATGCCCGGCGCGAGCGGACTGGACCTGCTCGAAGCCGTGCAGGAGCGGCGGCCGGGTCTGCCGGTCATCGTCATGACCGCCTACGCCGATCTCGACAACTCGGTCGCGGTGCTCGCCGGCGGCGCGTTCGACCTGCTGGCCAAGCCGTTCGATCTCGACGAGGCGGTCGCGCTGGTGCAGCGTGCGCTGGTGCGCCGGGATTCGGCTGCGCCGGCGCGTCCCGATGCCGCAGCACGGCGCGGCACGCCGTCGCTGATCGGGTCGGCTCCGGCGATGAAGGAAGTCTTCCGGCTGATCGGGCGTCTGGCCTCGACCGAGCTGGGCGTGTTGCTGACCGGCGAGTCGGGTACCGGCAAGGAGCGCATTGCGCGTGCGCTGCACGAGACCTCGCCGCGCGCGGCCGGGCCGTTCGTCGCGATCAATGTCGCCGCGATCCCGGCCGAGCTGCTCGAATCCGAGCTGTTCGGCCACGAGAAGGGCGCGTTCAGCGGCGCCACCGAAGCCCGCGCCGGCTATTTCGAGCAGGCCGCCGGCGGCACGCTGTTCCTCGATGAGATCGGCGAGATGCCGGGCGGGCTTCAGGCCAGACTGCTGCGCGTGCTCGCCGACGGCGACTTCTACCGCCTCGGCGGAAGCCGGCCGCTGAACGCCGACGTCCGGCTGATCGCCGCGACCAACCGCGACCTGGACAATGCCGTGGCCACGGGCCGCTTCCGCGACGATCTCTACCATCGGCTCGCGGTCGTCGAACTGCACGTGCCGCCGTTGCGCGAACGGCGCGACGACATCCCGCTGCTGCTCGAGCATTACCTGGACGCCGCTGCCGCCGAACTCGGCGTCGAACCGAAGCGGCCGGACGACGAGGCCGCGCGCGTGCTGCGCGAACATGACTGGTCCGGCAACGTGCGCGAGCTGGTCAACCTTTGCCGCCGATTGAGCGCGCTGGTGCCCGGACCGGTGATTCGCGCCTCGGATCTGCCAATGGCCGGGCGGGACGCCGGCCGGACCGGCCGCTGGCAGGATCTGCTGCGCGCCTGGGCGCGCGAACGTCTGCGCGAAGGCGCCGACGGGCTGGTGGCCGAGGCGGTGGCGCAGCTCGAGCAATGCCTGATCGACGAGGCGCTGCGCGCCACCGGGGGCCGGCGCGCCGAAGCCGCGCGCCGACTGGGCATCGGCCGCAACACGCTT
>JAVVDX010000044.1:9166-22868 GCA_032251475.1 Wenzhouxiangellaceae bacterium
CTCTGGCCGTGCCGGTCCGGTGCAAGCGGGCCCGCCGGCGGCATGCCGAATGCGTGGCCGCGCATCCGCGACGCCCCGGGCGCCGCCGATTTCCAGTTCACGAACGTTGATGAAGTCGCACCCGCACCCGGTGCGTCCTGCCGTCGTCGGTCAGGGGCAGTCGATTGCCGTCGAGCCTGCGGCCGTCCAGGACGATCTCGGCCCTGCCGCTGTGCAAGCCGGCCGGGTTCTCGACTTCAATCCGGTAATGCGCCTTGCCGCGGCGTATGCGAGCCTTGTACCCGGGCCAGTCAGCGGGCAGGCACGGGGCAACTTCCAGCTGGCCGTCACGCAGCTTCAGCCCCAGCAGTGCTTCCAGGCCGGCGCGATGGAGCCAGGCACTTGCGCCGCTGTACCAGCTCCAGCCGCCGCGACCGGTGTGCGGCGGCTGGCTGTAGACGTCGCCGGCCAGCACGTAGGGTTCGAGGCGGTAGCGCTCCACGCCGGACCGGGTGGTAGTGCGCAGGATCGGATTGATCAGGCGGAACAGCTCCATCGCGCCGTCGCCGTCGCCCAGCCCGGCGGCGGCCCAGACGGCCCAGGTTGCCGCGTGGGTGTACTGGGCGCCGTTCTCGCGGATTCCCGGCGGGTAGCCCTTGATGTAGCCGGGGTCGCGCGTACTGCGATCGAACGGCGGCGCCAGCAGCAGGATCAGCCGGTCGTCGTGGCGCACCAGCCGTTCCCGGGCCGAGCGCATCGCCCGGCCGGCGCGCTCGCCGGGCGCGTCGGCGGCCAGCACGGACCATGCCTGGGCGATCAGGTCGATCCGGCATTCGTCGTTTTCGCGTGAACCCAGCGGGGTGCCGTCGTCGAAATACGCCCGGCGGTACCATTCACCGTCCCACGCCTGGTCCTCGACTGCCCGGAGCAGGCGGTCGGCCAGTCGCCGGTAGTGGACGGCGCGTTCGGCATCGCCGACCCGTTCGCACCAGGGGGCGAAGTCGCGCAGGGAGCGTGCCAGGAACCAGGCCAGCCACACGCTTTCGCCTCGTCCGGTGGTGCTGACGCGATTCAGGCCGTCGTTCCAGTCGCCGCTGCCGATGGTCGGCAGACCGTGCGGCCCAACGGCGCCGGCCCGCTCCAGCGCGCGGCAACAGTGCTCGTACAGCGACCCGACGCGCGCGCCCGGCGCGAACTCGCGGTAGAGCTCGGTTTCGTCCGGCTCGAGGTCCGGCCCCTCCAGGTAGGGCACCGCCTGGTCCAGAATCCCGCGGTCGCCGGTGCAGTCCAGATAGTGCGCGGTAACGTAGGGCAGCCACACGAGATCGTCCGAGCAGCGAGTGCGCACGCCGCGCAGCGGATGTTCGTGCCACCAGTGCAAAACGTCGCCATCGCTGAACTGGCGCGACGCGGCCCTGAGCAGGTGTGCGCGTACCTCGCCGGGGGCCGACCACACCAGTGCCATGACATCCTGGAGCTGGTCGCGAAAACCCCAGGCGCCGCTGGGCTGATAGTAGCCGCTGCGCGCCCGCAGGCGACTGGAGATGGTCTGGTAAGGCAGCCACCGATTGAGCAGCAGATCCATCGCCGGTTCCGGCGTCTCCACCGTGACTGCATCCAGCAGTCCGTCCCAGTGCTCGTTCAGGTTCCGCCAGCTCGTCTCGACGGCCCGCCGGCTGCCGAATTCGCGTGCCAGTTCCAGCGCGTGTTCGCGATCGCGTCCCCGGCCCAGCACGAAATGAACCCGCTTTTCCTCACCCGGCGCCAGGTCGAGGTGGATCTGGCAGGCGGCGCAGGGATCGTCCCCGGGCCGGCTCAGGTCGCTGAGACCGATGCACTGCAACGCCGCCGGGGCACGCACGCTGCCGTCGCGGCCGAGAAATTCCGTGCGATCGGTGGTGAAACCGTGCGGTGCCTGGCTGGCGCAGAGAAACGCCGTGGCCGTGCCGGAGAGGCGGTCGAACCGGTTGCGCGCCAGCAGCGTGCCGCTTTCGCGATCCAGTTCCGTGGTCACGTGCGCCGCGCTCCCGGCGCGCGTGTTGCCCAACACCCATTCGCAGTAACAGGTCACGGTGATGCGGCGCGTCCAGGTGCAATGATTGGTCAGCGAAAGCTCGGACAACTTGACCGGTGCCTCCGGGTCGACGTGAACGCGCAGGGTCTGGGAAAGGCCGTGACTGTGATGGCGGAACCGGCTGTAACCTGCGCCGTGGGCGACCTGGTACGGGCCGTCCGCCGGTATCGGCCGTGCCGTCGGGGTCCAGGTCTCGCCGGTTTCCTCGTCGCGCAGATAAAGCGCCTCGCCGCTGGGGTCGACGACCGGGTCATTGCACCAGGGCGTCAAGCGGGCCTCGGCGCTGTTGCCCGCCCACGTGGAGCTGCCGCCGGTCTCCGTGACCAGGCTTCCGAAATGCGGATTGGCGATCACGTTGATCCACGGCGCCGGAGGCGGATCGCGCGCATCGAAGTGAATGACGTATTCGCGGCCGTCGGCGGAAAATCCGCCAGTGCCGTTGTCGAAGATGAGGTCCCCGGGTCGGCCCAAAGGCGGCGTCGTCACGATGGTTCGATCCGCAGACGGCGTCGGCGTGAACCACGGCAGTCGGGTCGCCGACTGGCGCCGGAGCTGGCGGTTCAGCGACCCGCGGCCGGTGTCCAGTACCAGCTGCGCCGCGCCCAGGATCAACTCGCGTTCGCCGGCGTTCAGGTCGCCTCCGGGGATGATCGTCACCGTTCCCGTCAGTTGCCGGTGGGTACGGGCGCGAACCGTTTCGGCCCGCTCGCGCAGTCGATCGCGCGCGGCCTGCATGTAGCCCGAAGAGGACTCGTCGATCAGTACCAGGTCGATCCCGGCCTGGCGCCCGGTCCACAGGGTGTGGGCCTGGAACAGCGGATCGAGCATGCCGGCATCCTCGGCACTGCGCACCTGCACCAGCAGGATCGGCCGGTCCCCCGATACGCCGTGCGCCCACAGCGCAAGCTGGGCCGGCGAATGCGATGGATCGGCAGGCGGGTCCGGTCGGCGCAATTCGCGCGACGGCGACAGCAGCGCGGACAGCAGTTCGGTCATTTGCTCGAGTTCGCGCGCATCGATCTCGAGGTTGTGCAACTCCTGCCCCGTCTGCATGTAGGCCTGCTCGAATATCCAGTCGATGCGCGGCATGGAGCGGCAGGCGCGAAGCCGGCCCAGCAGCTCCGTGCGCGACCGGGCCGCGCCGGTGAGCCAGCCGATCTGGACCTGTCCGTAGGCCGGCACGCGGAATTCGATCGCGCTGCCGATGACCGGATCCAGCACGGCTCCCCGGCTGCCAGAAAAATCGTCGAGATCGCCGTCGAGAATGCGCGGATCGGTCGGATCACGCCCCCGGCCGATAAAGCGCCCGCGCTCGGTCTCGAAACCGAAGCGGTATTCGAGGTCCGGATTTGCCAGCACCGTGTGTGCCAGGTAGAGCGGCTTTTCCAGGCTGCTGCGGGGCCTTTTCCTGAACAGCAGAATCGATTCGTCTTGCAGGCATTCGCTTTCCACGAACAGGCGGGCAAAGGCCGGGTGGCGCTCGAACTCCGCCGGCGCGGCCAGCGCCACTTCGCCGTAGGCGGCGATCAGCAAACGGCGCGGCTGCTTGCCATCGTTGCGGATGACCAGCTTGCGAGCCTCGATATCGTGCTGCGAGGAGATCGCGACCTTCATCCGGCAATGCAGGCCGTGGCAGCGCCGCTGAAACGCGGCGACATGGGGCCCGAATTCGGCCTGACATTCGGCCTGACTGTCTCCGGCCCGGCCGCCCGCGGGATCGCTGGTCACCGAGAACTTCTGCCCGCTGTCCAGATCCTTGACGTAGAACCAGGGGCCATGCTCGTTGGTGGTTGCGTCCGGCTGCCAGCGGGTCAGCGCGATCCCGTCCCAGAGGCTCCCGCCGCCCCCTTCGGCGTTCAGGAACAGGCTGTAATGTCCGTTGGACAGGAGGGTGTAGCGCCGCGGTGCCTGCGCACCGGCCGGAACGAACCAGGTCCCAGGTCCGCTTTCGGCCCTGAACGGTCTGGCGTGCTGCGGCCGTTCGTGGGCCTTGAGTTTCGGCGGCGTTCGCGGTACACGCTCGTGCAGCAGCATCGAGACGCCGGCGATGCGGGCGTCGGAATGAAAGCGGCGAACCATGATGTCGTCGTCGACGAAATTGGTGATCGCCAACAGCACCATCCCCTGGTGGTGGGCCATGTATGAACGAACGATGCGCGCCCGGCGCTGCCCGGCCTTGCGCGCGCGCCCGAAGTCGATGGCCTCGAACAGTCCGTACTGGCCCACGGCGCCGTATGCCCGGAGCCGGTCCAGGTTACCGAGCACTTCGGCCGGGACGAACGGCAGCGCCATCATCGAGGCATACGGTGCGATCACCAGACGGTCGCCGAGGTCGCGGCGATACCCGATGCCCGGGACGCCGAAGGCACGGTATTGGTATTGCTGATGGTCGTCGAGCTGGTAATAGCCTGATTCGGACACGCCCCAAGGCAGGTCGAATTTGCCGGAGAATTCGCGGTGCACGGCGATAGCCGTCCGGCAGGCGCGCCCGAGCAGGCTGTCGTCATCGGTCGCGGTGAACAGCCGGGGCATCAGGTATTCGAACAGCGTCGCACCCCAGGACATCAATACCGTCTTGTGCCCCAGGCGCCGGAACGGGCGGCCCAGCCGCAACCAGTGCCGGACCGGGACCTGGCCCCCGGCGATGGCGATCAGGCTTGCCAGCCGCGCCTCGGACGCCAGCAGGTCGTAGTAGTTCGGGTCCAGCGCGCCGGCGTCGACGTTGTAGCCGATATGGAACAACTGCCGGGTTCGGTCATACAGGAAGCCGAACTCCATGGCGTCGACGGCCCCGTCGGCGACACGGGCCAGCGAGTGCAGTTCCTCGCGCAGTTCGTCGTCGTGGCTGCTGCCGGCGGTGAACCGGCGCCGCGCCATGGCGGCCTGTCGCTCGAGTTCCTCCAGCCAGGTGCGCAGGTGTGCGAGGCTTTCGGGCGGGAAATCGATCTCGTCTTCCTCGGCGGTATGCAACAGAAGCTCGCCGAGGCGTTCGATCCGCTGCGTCTCAAGCGCTTCCGGACACCGGCCGGGGGCGGGCTCGGCAACCGCCTCCAGTTCAGAGCAAAGCCGGTCGATTTCCGCATGCAGGGCGGCAGCGCCTTGCGCCGGCAGGGTTTCCCGCATCACCTGCAGGGTATCGACCAGACCTGTAAGAAGGCGGCTGTTGGTCATATCGGACCGGGCAATCGCGTCCAGCCCGCGTGCCAGCGTCAGCAGGCAGGCCGCCAGATTGCCGCTGTCGACGGTCGATACGTAACGCGGCTCCAGCGGCTTGAAGTCCCGGGTCGAGTACCAGTTCAGCCAGTGGCCGCGGTAGCGCGGCAAGTCGTGCATTCGCTCCAGGGAATTGCGCACCGACTGTGCCAGCGTCGCGGTGTCCAGATAACCGAGATGCCAGGCCGCAAGCGGCGCCAGCAGGCCCATGCCCATGTTGGTCGGCGACGTGCGCCGCACCAGCATCATGCGGGGCTCTTCCTGAAAGCTGTCCGGCGGCAGCCAGTGGTCGTCCGGCGAGGTGAAGCGGTCGAAGAAAAGCCAGGTCCGGCGCGCGATCCGGCGCAGCTTCCGGGTCGCGTCCGCGGGCAACTCCCTCCGGCGCCGGGTCGGCGGCCGGTCGTAGGCGCCGACGATCACCGGTGCCAGCAGCCAGCCCAGCAACAGCGGCAAGGCGGCCGGCAGCGCGCCGGGGCTCAACGCCGCCAGGGCCGCGGCGGCCGGCAGCGCCAGCACCGGCGACGTCCACATTTCCTGCCACAATGCTCCGGCCCGCACCCCGGCGCCCAGGTGGCGGTGAACGCGTGCGGCGGTCACCCATTCGAGCAGGTGCCGGCGCGATATCAGCAGGCGGTACAGCGTGCGCCCGATCGCGTCCAGCACCACGTGACTCTGATACGGAAGCAGCACCAGCCCCAGCAGCCAGCGTTCCAGCTGCGCCCCGAGCGCACGCGGCGCCGCTCGCAGGCGCCGGAGCAGTGTCGAAGGCTGAACCAGACCGCGACCGACAATATCCAGCAGCTCGTTGAGCAACGGCGCCGCCAGCACACCCGCGAACACGAGCGTCCAGATCCAGACCGCGCCCGGCAACCAGCCGCTCCAGGCCAGCAGCAGCAGCGCCAGCACGGCCGGCGATTGCAGGCTGCGGCGCAGGTTGTCGATGATCTTCCATCGATGGATGGCCGGCAGGGGGTTGGGTTCGCGCGCGCCGTCGGCGATCGGCACCCGGCGACGCAGCCACGGCAGCAGTTGCCAGTCGCCGCGCACCCAGCGGTGCAGGCGACGCATGTAGGCCACGGTATTGGGCGGAAACTGCTCCAGCAGCACCACGTCGGAAAGCAGGCCCGCGCGCGCGTGCACGCCCTCGATCAGGTCGTGACTGAGAAGGGCATTGTCCGGCACGCGCGAGGCCAGTACATATTCGAAGGCGTTCCAGTCGTAGATCCCCTTGCCGGCGTAGATTCCCTGGCCGAACAGGTCGTGGTAGACGTCGGAAGAGGCGTGAGTGTAGAGATCCAGACTGGTGTCGCCGGCAAATACCCGGGTGAAGCGATTCGCCTGCGTACTGTCGGGATCGATTTCCAGGCGCGGCTGGAGAATGCTGTAGCCGTGTCGCAGCAGGCCCGGCCGATCGGCGGGGACCGCTTGACTCAGGGGATGCGCCATGGCGCCGACCAGCCTGGCGGCGGCGCCCGTCGGCATCAAGGTGTCCGCATCCAGGGTAATGACGAAACGAATGTCCTGCAGCCGGTCGGCAGCGCCGGCACAGGTGGTGTAGTCGGTCCGGGTGTCGCCGGCGAGCAGACGATGGAACTCCATCAGCTTGCCGCGCTTGCGCTCCCACCCCATCCAGCAGCCCTCGGCCGGATTCCAGAGCCGCTGCCGGTTGAGGAACACGAACGGCCCGCTTTCCGCGCCGGTCCCGTAACGCCGGTTCAGGCGCGAGGTCGCCTCTTCAGCACGCGCCAGCACGGCCCGGTCTTCCTCGCGGAACTGCTCATCGGCATCCGCGAAGTCGCCGAGCACGACGAACACCAGCGACGGATCGTCATTATTGAGATAGTTGATCTCCAGCCGCCCGAATGCCTGTTCGGCGTCGTCGCCGCTTCCAAGGAGCACGGGAACCGCCACGGCGGTCTTGCTGGCACCGGGAATCCCGTTCTCGAAGTTCAATTTCATCAGGTGCCGCGGCGGGATCAGCCAGGTGATCAGGCCGTTGAGGAGGGTCACTGCGAATCCGGCAATCGGAACGGCCGCCAGCAGTACCGCAACAGCCGCCGCCGCGGCAGCGGTCTCCGCCCGTACCAGGATCGCGACCAGCGCGGCCAGGGGCGGGAGTGAGAACCCCGCCAGCAGCCCGAAATAGACCCACTCGCGCCGCCGGTATGCCAGGCGAAGCGCCCGGCGCCCTGGCGCGGGACGGAAGTCGAGTTCGCGCTCCAGCAGCGCGCGGCCGCCGGCGATCAGAAAGTAGCCGACGTGCGAGGATCGCGGGTCGTCCGAGGCGGGCTCCCGGCAGTGGGCAATGACATGGTCGGCGATTTCCCATTCGGTATATGCGCTGCCTGAAGCAAGCTCCTCGATCACGTCGCGGTAGTGATTGCGGGACTCGAAATCCATTTCCGCGTAGGCGCCGGCCGGATCGCGCCGGAGGATCGCGTCGACCCGGCTGAGGCGCTCGAACCAGGTCGGCCAGTCGTGCGCGGCGAGCAATCCAAGGCTGATGATGGCGCCGGCGACCTCGGCGACAAGCGTTTCCCGCTCATCGCTGTCGGCCTCCGTGTCGGCGGATACCAGGCAATGCCAGGCGTCGTTTGCCAGCCTCTCCAGCAGCACCAGCCGGAGAAACGCCGGCAGCGCCCACAGCTCCCCGATCGTCAGTACCACCCGGGACTGGTGTTCCTGGAGCGCCTGCTCCAGCCAGGCCGGGTCGATCGGTCTGGTCCCGGCCGCGATCAGGGTATCGGCGATTTCACGGACCCGCAGGGTTGTACCGCCCTGCCTGGCGCGAGTCCGCGGAAGGCTGCGCAAATAACCCGGAGACAGGGTCTCCCCGACCTGTTCGAGCCCTTCCTCGACGATATGCCGGTTGTCGAGCAGCCATTCCTCGACCCGCGTTCCCGGCATTCCCGATTCGATGCATTCGGCGATTCGCTCGTAGACGGCGTCGAAC
This sequence comes from Wenzhouxiangellaceae bacterium, assembly GCA_032251475.1. GTDB lineage: Bacteria > Pseudomonadota > Gammaproteobacteria > Xanthomonadales > Wenzhouxiangellaceae. The sequence continues at coordinate 17,386 of JAVVDX010000044.1, forward strand.
CTGCGCTCCAGACGTCGCAGCGCGCCCCGGAAGCCCGGCTCGGGCCGGCCCTCCAGCATGTCCGCGTGCCGTTGCGCCAGCGCCTGGAGCGGGCCCTGAGTCACGTCTCGACAAGTTTGCGTTCGACGATGTTGACCTGTCGCCTGGTGGTGCCGCGCGACGGTCCGCCACCCGTTTGCTGCAGGATCAGAACCGGCCGGTCGCTGTGGGCGAGCACGGACTGGCATACCGCCTTATGAATGCGCACGCTCGTCTCGTCCGGCGCATGCGCCGCCAGTATGATCAGATCGACGTCTTCGTCGGCCGCCACGTCCAGGATCGTCCGGGCGACGTTGGCCGATGTCTCGATGCGGGTGCGGACGGGCAGGTTCGCGGCGTGCTCGCGGCGCGTTTCCCGCAGATAGGTTTCCGCGACCGAACGGTTGCGGTCGGCCAGCCGTTCGTGCAGCGCGGCGTCCTCCCGGGTCAGCGGTTTGCGCCCGAGCATCTCGGGCAGCAGGATGACCTGCAGCAGGACGACTTCGGCAGGCGTATCAGCGGTCATTCCCGCAGCGACCTTGATCGCCCACTCGGCCCGCTTCGAACCGTCCAGCGGCACCAGGATCTTCCGGTAATGCGGGGTATCGACATCTTCGCGTTCATCGCTGCGCAGTACGATGCAGGAGATGCCCGGGGTCAGCGCAATCTTGTGGGCCGTGCCGCCAAATGGAAACTCGAATGCCTCGCCTTCCCCGTACGCGTTCAGGATCACGAGATCTACATCGTGGGCCTGGATGAACCGGTGAATCTGCTCAGCCGGTCGGCCTTCGGCCAGATACCAGTCCGGCTCGATCCCCAGCGATGCCGATTTGCGCGCGATTCTGCTGATGTAGCGCCGCGCCTCCAGCCTGTGCAGGCGCCAGGCGGCGCAGTCCGGATGGCTCTCGAATATGGCCGACTGGGTGTCCAGTACCCGCAGTAACAGCACTCGCGAGCCGAACGTGCGCGCCAGTCTGGCGGCGTGACGCAATGCCCGTTCGGCGATCGGAGAGCCGTCCAGTGGGACCAGAATGCGCTCGAATACCATCTGTGCCGGCCGGTCGAAAACAGGCGCGGCCCCCTTTGCCGCGGAAACCAGCATAGTACCAGCGGGCGTCCCGTCCCTTGATGCGGCTCAACTTCTGCCTTATTCTGGAGCGACGCGCGAAATTCGCCGCGGCGCGCGGACCGGTACGGTCCCCGGAACCCGCCCCGGCCGTCCCCGGCCAGGCAGTTGCCGATGGCCGCCGCGGGCACTTGCCCTGCGTCGCGCCCGGAGGCCGGCGCCCGGCCATTCCGGTACACTCCGTGACTTTCGACACTGGCCCGGACCATCCCGGCCGTCGACCATTTTCTTTTGCATCAATATCTGGAACTCGAGGATGAAGAAGCTGAACTGGATCTGGCCGGCCGCCGCGCTGGCCGTGCTGGCCGCATGCGGCCCGAGCGAACAACCGGCCGCGCCGGTCGAATCCGACGCCGCCGAGGCTCCGGCCGAGGCGATTGCGCCGCCGCCGGCCGAGGCCGATGCCCGAATCGGGAAATGGGGCGTGGCAGTCGACGGGATCAGCGAGACCGTGGCCCCGGGCGACGACTTCTTCACGTATGTCAACGCCGGCTGGCTGGAGCGTTCCGAGATTCCGGCCGGTTTCTCGCGCTTCGGCGCGTTCACCGAGCTTTCGCTGGAAGCCGAGGAACGGGTCGCGGCGATCATCGCAGACGCCGCCGAGGCCGACGCGGAACCGGGCGACCCGATGCAGCAGATCGGGGCGTTGCACCAGGCCTACCTCGACACCGAACGACTGGACAAACTCGGCTTCGAGCCGGTCCGTGCCGAGTTCGGCCAGCTGCTGGCGCTGGATTCGCATGACGACGTGGCGCGCTGGATGGCGCGTCCGGGTACCAATTCCATTGCCGGCGTGTTCGTGACGCTGGACCCGGGCAACCCGGAGCGCTACCTGGTCCACCTCGGCCAGAGCGGGCTCGGCCTTCCCGACAAGAGCTACTACGAGCGCGAGAACGAGCCGTTCCCGGGCCACCGCCAGGCCTACGTCGACTACATCGCCGCGACCTTCGAGCGCGCCGGCGTCGACCGGCCGCGCGAGCGCGCCGAGGCCGTCATGGCGCTGGAGACGAAGATCGCCGACGCGCACTGGACCCGGGTCCAGCGCCGCGACCGCGAGGCCAATTACCACCTGATGACGGTCGCCGAGCTCGCCGATTTCGCACCCGAATTTCCATGGGAGAAATTCCTGGCCGAGCGCGGACTGGTCGATATCGAGGAGGTGGTCGTCGCCACCGACACGGCCGTCCAGGTGCTGGCGACGCTGTTTTCCGAAACGCCGGCCGAGACCTGGTCCTCGTACATGGCGTTCCACTGGCTCAACAACCATGCGCCGCTGCTGTCGAGCGAATTCGAGCAGGCCCACTGGGAACTGTTCAGCAAGCGCCTCAACGGTGTCGAGGAGCGTCGTCCGCGCGAGAAGCGCGCGGTCCAGTTTGTCAGCCAGCGGCTGCGCGAGCAGGTCGGCAAGGTCTACGTCGAGCGCCATTTTCCGCCCGAATACCGCGAGCAGATGCTCGAGCTGGTCGGCTACCTGCGCAAGGCGTTCCGCGAGCGGCTCGAGACACTGGAGTGGATGGACGATGAGACCCGCGCCCAGGCGCTGGCCAAGCTCGAGGCGTTCACGCCCAAGATCGGCTATCCGGACCGGTGGCACGACTACTCGAGCGTGGTCGTCGAGCCGGACGATCTGGTCGGCAATGTGGAGCGTCTGCAGCAATGGCAGTGGCAGGATCAGCTCGCCAAGCTCGACGAGCCGGTCCGGCACTGGGAATGGTTCATGAGCCCGCAGATGGTCAACGCCTACTATTCCTCGACGCGCAACGAGATCGTGTTCCCGGCCGGCATTCTGCAGCCGCCGTTCTTCGATCCGCACGCCGACCCGGCCGTCAACTTCGGCGGCATCGGCGCCGTGATCGGCCACGAAATGGGACACGGCTTCGACGATCAGGGTTCGAAGTCCGACGCCAACGGCGTGCTGCGCAACTGGTGGACCGAAGAGTCGCGCAGCCGCTTCGAGGAACTGACCGGCACGCTGGTCGAGCAGTACGAGCAGTTCGAGCCGATTCCCGGCATGAACATCAACGGCCGGCTGACGCTGGGCGAAAACATCGGCGACCTGGGCGGGCTCAACATCGCCTATCACGCCTATCACATGTATCTGAAGGATCAGCAGGACGGCGAGGCGCCGGCGCTCGACGGCTTCACCGGCAACCAGCGTTTTTTCATGGGCTGGGCCCAGGTCTGGCGCAACCTGCAGACCGAGGAATCGGTGCGTGCGCGACTGGTCAGAGACTCGCACAGCCCGCCCGAGTACCGCGTCAACGGAATCGTCCGGAACATGGATGCGTGGTACCAGGCGTTCGACGTCGGGCCCGATGCCGAACTCTACCTGCCGCCGGAAGAGCGGTTGAATATCTGGTAGGACCGGGCCTCAAAACCCGTATACGGTGAACCCGCCGTCGACGGGAACGACCTGTCCGGTGATGTAGCCGGCGCCATCCATGCACAGGAAGGCGATCGCGGCGGCCACTTCGTCCGGCCTGCCGATCCGGCGCATCGGCGTGCGTTCGAGCACCTCGTTGCGGTAGTCGTCGTCGGCCAGCACCTGGCCGGCCAGCGGGGTTTCGATGTACCACGGCGCGACGGCGTTGACGCGAATGCCGTCGCCGGCCCATTCGACGGCCAGATTGCGCGTCATCTGGTTCATCGCCGCCTTGCCCATCGCGTAGGCGACCCCGGTCCTGAGGTGGGTCAGGCCGGCGACCGACGAGACGTTGACGACGCTGGCCCGGCCCGCCGCGCGCAGCAGCGGGTGCATCGCGCGTGCCAGTTCGAACGCGCCCAGCAGGTTGGTCTTGAGCACCGCGTCGATTTCCCACGGTTCCAGGTCCAGCGCCGGCTTGCGGATGTTGAAGCCGGCGTTGTTGACCAGGATCTCGACACGCGCGTGCCGATCTGTAATCGTATCCACGATCCGGGCCCGGTCGTCGGGGTCGGAAACATCGGCCGCCAGCCCGTGCGCCGTGTACCCTTGATTCTCGAGTTCGTGCACGCCGGCATCGAGTTGTTCGGCGCCGCGCGCGACGAGCCAGATCTCGGCGCCGCGCTCGGCCAGCGCTTCGGCCGCGCTGAAGCCGATGCCGCGCGACGCTCCGGTCACGACCGCGATGCGGCCGTCCAGACGCCAGCCGTTCTGGATTGCATTCATGGCTGTTATTATTAATCTGGCATCAAGATACCTATGGTATTTGATGCACGGCATTTGCGGTGCATGTCCGCAAATGCCTTCGCTTCGCGTTCCCGGCCGTTCCGGCCGGGCATTAACCGGGCGTGCAAGCTTGCATGCCGGGTTAATATCAGCCAGCCGCCGATTCAGAAACCATAAAACGGACCCGATTCATGGCAGACCAGTATCCCGACCCGAAGGACCGGTACCCGGAGGAGACCCGCGAGTGGCTGGAGTCGCTGGCCGCGGTGATCGACCGCGAAGGCGCCGAACGCGCCCACTTCCTGCTCGAGAAGCTGGTCGAACTGACCCGTCGCTCCGGCGCCTACCTGCCATTCGACTTGACGACGGCCTACATCAACACCATTCCGCCGCACCGCGAGCCGAGGATGCCCGGCGATCCGGCGATGGAGCGACGGATTCGCTCGATCATCCGCTGGAACGCGATGGCGATGGTCGTGCGCGCCGCGCGCCGGGGCGGCGAACTGGGCGGCCATATCGCCAGCTTCGCCTCGGCGGCGACGCTCTACGACGTCGGCTTCAACCATTTCTTCAAGGGCCCCGAGCATCCCGACGGGCCGGATCTGGTCTACTTCCAGGGCCATTCGTCGCCGGGCTTCTACGCCCGGGCCTTCCTCGAGGGCCGGCTGTCCAAGGACCAGCTCGACAGCTTTCGCCAGGAAGTCGGCGGCGAAGGCCTGAGCTCGTATCCACATCCGTGGCTGATGCCGGGTTTCTGGCAGTTCCCGACCGTGTCGATGGGGCTGGGGCCGATCATGGCCATCTACCAGGCCCGCTTCCTGAAATACCTGCACAATCGCGAACTGCACGATTCAAGCAAGCGCAAGGTCTGGTGCTTCATGGGCGACGGCGAATGCGACGAGCCCGAATCGCTGGGCGCGATCTCGCTGGCTGGCCGCGAGAAGCTCGACAACCTGGTGTTCGTCGTCAACTGCAACCTGCAGCGCCTGGACGGACCCGTCCGGGGCAACGGCAAGATCATCCAGGAACTCGAGGGCGTGTTCCGCGGCGCGGGCTGGAACGTCATCAAGGTGATCTGGGGCTCGTACTGGGATCCGCTGCTGGCGCGCGACACCAAGGGTCTTTTGCGCAAGCGCATGGAAGAGGCGCTGGACGGCGACTACCAGAAGTACAAGGCCATGGACGGCGGCT
>JAVVDX010000045.1:0-12781 GCA_032251475.1 Wenzhouxiangellaceae bacterium
TCCGGTAGGCCTCGGAGGCGACGAACACGAACTTGCCCGACGTGATGTCGACCTGACCGCCGTTGAAATTGACGGCGTAGACCCCGTCGTCCACCGATTCGATGATTTCTTCGGGGTCATGCTCGCCGGCCATCATGTAGGTGTTGGTCATGCGCGGCATCGGCAGATGCGCAAACGATTCCCGGCGGCCGTTGCCGGTCGGCTGCATGCCCATTGCGCGCGCGTTGAGCTTGTCCTGCATCAGCCCGGTCAGGCGGCCGTTTTCGATCAGCACGTTGCGCGCGCCCGGCGTGCCCTCGTCGTCGATCGTCAGCGACCCGCGCCGGTTCGGCAGCGTGCCGTCGTCGACGACCGTGCAATGCTCGGTCGCGATCCGCTCGCCCATGCGGCCGGCGAACGCCGAGATGCCCTTGCGGTGAAAGTCGCCCTCCAGCCCGTGCCCGATTGCTTCGTGCAGCAGTATCCCGGGCCAGCCCGGCCCGAGCACGACGGTCATGAAGCCGGCCGGGGCCTCGATCGCCTCGAGATTGACCAGCGCCTGCCGTACCGCCTCGTCGGCGAATTTCTGCCACGCCTCGGGGCGCATCAGTTCGGCCAGCGCGTAGCGCCCGCCGCCGCCGGCGTTGCCCGACTCGCGCCGCTCGCCCTGCTCGGCGATCACGCGCACGTCGAGCCGGATCAGCGGCCTGACGTCGCCGGCCAGCGTGCCGTCGCTGGCGGCGACGACGATGGATTCGTGCTCGCACGACAGCGAGACGTTGACCTGACTGATGCGCGAATCCAGCGACCGGGTGTAGGCGTCGATGGTGCGCAGCAGGTCGACCTTGGCAGCCGCCCCGGCGGCTTCGATCGGATTATCGGGCGCGTACAGCGCCGGGGCGCCGACCGACCGCGTCAGCGCCGAACTGCCGGTCCGGCCCGAGCGCGCGATCGCGCGTGCGCTGCCGGCAGCCTCGAGCAGCGCCGGCATCGTGATCGCGTCGGCGTAGGCGAACCCGGCGCCGGTGCCGGCGATCGCGCGCACGCCCACCCCCTGGTCGATGTTGAAGCTGCCGGTCTTGACAATGCCATCCTCCAGCGCCCAGCTTTCGGACTGGCGGTGCTGGAAGTAGAGATCGCCGAGGTCGATCCGGCCGCCGACCAGCCGGCCGAGCACGCGCTCGAGCTCGGCCGGTCCGATCCCGGCCGGGGTCAGCAATGTTTCGCTTGCGCGTTCGAGCATGGCGTGTCGTCCTCGCAGGGTCTCCAGAGATATTCGGGCGGGCCGGGCGGATTCAACCGTCCTTTCGTTCACGGCCGCTGTCGGCGTCGGAATCGATCGGCTCGATCACCGGATTGTCCCACGGGCCGGTCACCGAGTAACGGATCTCGGTGACGCCGCGCAACGGCCTCGAAAAGATCTGCTGCAGCGCCGCGCCGGCCGCGGCACCGACCGGCCCGCCGGCGAGCGCGCCGATGATCGGCAGCGTGGCGCTGAGCCCCGGCCGCACGATCAGGGTCTGATCGTAGGTCCGCTCGCGCAGGTCGGTCGTGCCGCGAAGCCGGATTTCGGCCGCCGGCGCATCGATGCGCAAGTCTTCGGTCGTGCGCGCGATCCCGTCGTCGAGCTCGAAGCGGCCGGCCAGGCGATCGAAGCCCAGGCCCTCGCCGAACACGTCGGAGAAATCCAGCCGCAACCGGCGCGGAATCGAATTCAGGCTGACCAGTCCCAGCAGTCTTCCGGCACCGGGTTTCGCGGCCGGAATCGCCCCGTCGCTGATGACCAGATCGAGCCTGCCGCTGGTGCGCTGCAGCGCGAAATCGACCGGGCTGCCGGGCCAGCTGCCGTCGAATTCGATGACGGCCCGACCACCTTCCAGGGCCAGGTCGAAACCGGCCTCGGCGAGCGCCCGGCCGAGGTTGTCGGCCGCAACCCGCACACGCATCCGGGTACGCGGCACTCCCTCGTCGCCGCGTCCGTCCACGGCCAGCTCAGCTCCGCCCAGCCAGGCGCCGGAGCCGGCAATTTCGAGGCCCTCGCGCTCGGTCGAGACCTGCTCGATTTCCAGTCCGCGATCGCTCTTGTGGGACGTGAAGCGCAGCTCGCCGAGATCCAGATCGCCCCATTGCAGGTCGCGTACCGCGATGTCGAACGCCGGCACGGCCTCAGGTTGCGTGCGCATCGGCGGCGACAACGATTCCGGCTCGTCGCGCTCGACCACCGGCCAGTGCAGACGCGCCAGGTCGATGACGACGTCACGGTCGGCCGCACGCGTTGCCGGGAAGCGGATCGAGCCCTCCAGGTTTTCGCCGGCACTCCTGAGCCGCCAGTACTCGGCCTCGCGTCCCAGCGCAAGCTCGACCCGACCGAGCGAGGCCTGTCCAAACCTGAGATCCGCGATCGAGACGTTCAGCCAGCCCGAGTGATCGCTGTCCCCGCCGGCGGCCGAAGCACTGCCGGAATCTCCGGCACCCGCAACGACCAGGCCGATCCATTCGTCCAGTTGCAACGCTTCCAGCGAACCCTCGACGAAGAAATTCTCGGCCACCGGCAGGCGCGCCTCGACCCCGCCCAGCCCCATTCCGAGCTGCCAGAAATCGGGCCCGAGCAGCAATTCGCCCGAAAAGCGCCCGTCGAGATCGAACCGCAGCGGTTCGGGGCTTTCGGCCAGCGGCAGCACCAGCTCGAGCGGCCAGGCGGTGCCGGCCGGCTTGGCCAACGGCTGAGGAAGATCAAGCGCAACGCCGTCCAGGTTGCTGGCAAGCCGCATCCCGAAACCGGCAGCCTCGTTGCCAGCCCGGTCCCCAAGCCGGTCGAGGCGCGCGAAACGCAGGTCGAATCCGGCCCGCCCCGATACGCGGTCGACGACGCCGGGCAGGGTGCGGGACCAACTGGCCGGAATCAGGCCGCGAGCCGGCAGCTCGCCGGAAAGGCGCAGGTCGAAACCGCCCTCCAGGCTCGCCTCCAGCGCCAGTTCCACCGCCTCGCCGCGGACCCGGCCGCGCACTACCGACGGCCCGATCGCCGCCCGCGAGAAAGGCATTTCCCCGTTGAGCGAAAGCACCGAGATGCCCTGGTCGGGAAGTTCGAAATCGGTGTCGGCGAATTCGACCGACCCGATCAGGCGCCAATCCCGCCGGTGCTTGACCGGCAGCCACACGCGGGCCGCCGCCGTCGCGTCGCCCGACCACTCCATCCTGGCCAGCGCCCCGGCGACACCGATTACCGGAAGCACGCGCGCCAGACTGGCGAGCCGGCCGGCGTCGCCGTCGAGCGACTCGAGTTCCAGCTCGACCTCGGCATCGCGCAGTTGAGCGATATGAACGCGCGGCGCGCTCAGCGCGGCGCCGGCGACGATTGCGCGCTCGACCCGGGCCGTCAACGACTCGCCGTGAAATTCGACCCGGCCGGCGGCGTTCTCGGCGACCGGCCAGTTCCGCGCGTACGCCAGCTCGAGGCCGGAAAAATGCATGATGCTGTTCAATGCACCCGGGGCAATCCGGTCTTTCCAGCGCGTCGGGTCGCCGAACAGCGTCGTCCGCGCCCGGCCCGATTGCAGCGCGACCAGCGCGTCCTCCAGCCAGTTGCGGGTTTTCGGAGCGATGCCCCGCTCGGGCAGCCAGTCGCGCGGATCGGTGGGCCCGAGCCGGGGCAGATCGACGACCAGGTCGAGAAACGGCGCCGCCGGCCGGAGCAGCACCTCGCCGTCGACGCGCACGGCCAGCTCCGGGTGCGTCAGCATCAACCCGTCCAGGCCAAGCCGATCGCGTCCAAGCCGAACGCCGCCGCTGACCGCCGAGAATTCGATTGCGGCCGGGTACAACAGCGGATACTCGACCCGCGGCGCCCCGCCGGCCCGGAGCACGAGCTGATCTCCGGACAGATGCAAGGCCAGATCGATGCCCTCGACCGCGAGTTGCGGGCTCGAAACCCGGACCGCCAGATCCGCCAGCTCGCCTTCGGCGCGATAGAACGAGCCGTCGGCGCCGATGCCCAGCCGCAGGCCGGTGGCAGTGCCCGACAGCGTATCGGGCCAGACCTCGAAGAACCCCAGCCAGGGCTTGATGAGCGCGTGCAGATAGTCGAGCCGGACCCGATCGGCGACCAGCGCCTGCCTGCCCTGCCGGCGACCGTAGCCGAGCCCGCGGATCAGGTTGGGCTCCGATTCCCCGAACTCGCCGGCGTTGAGTTCGAATTTCCACTCGCCGCCGTGCCAGACCCCGTCAAGTTCGAAGCGGCTCGACAGCGTGCCGGCCACGCCCGAGGCCGCCAGCGAATGCAGGTCCACGCGCCCGTGCAGACGGCCGCCGTCGGTGCGGCTCCATTCCACCCACCACTTCATCTGGGTCCGCAGGTCGGCGAGTTCTCCGCCGGCATCGTCGAACGCCAGGTGCGTCAGGGCGAAATTCGGCGATTCGGCAAACGCCCGGAGCGATTTCAGGCGCGAGTCCGGCATCTCGAGCAGCAGTCGGGCGTCGAGTTCGTCGGCACCGTCCTCGGCACGCGCCGCAAAGCGCACCCGCAACTGGTCGCCGACCCGGTTCAGGGTCGCCTCCGGGATCGTCCATCTCAGTTCCGGCACCGCGCGCGGTGCAACCCGGACACCGGAATCGCGCAAGACCAGGTCGCCGGCCGCGACGGCCCGCTCCCAGCCCTCGGCGAAACGGCCGCCGCGCTCGAGTTCCCAGCTCCAGCGGCCGGTCTCGTCCTGGATCACGGCGAGCTCGAGACCGAGCACGGCGAGCTCGAAGCTGTTGTGCGCCGGGCGCACCAGGTTGTACAGCCGCAGCTCGAGCTGGGCCTGGTCGACGGTCAGCAGCGGCGCGTCGGCGTCGCCGATGGTCAGACCACGCAACTCGATCTGCGGCGAAAGACGCGGCCAGCTGGCCTCGACCCGGCGAATGGCGACCTGCTGTCCGAGCGCGTTCGACAGGAACTGCTCCAGCACCGGCCGCACGGTATCGGCGTACGGGGCGAGCAGCCGGCCAATGCTGACGACCACCGCCGAGGCAATGACGAACCAGGCCGCGAATTTCCAGCAGTGGCGGCGGAACCGGCGAAACGCCCGCCCGAACGAGGCGGCCCGGCCGCGGCTCGGTTGGGCCTGGTCGGGACTGTTCATCGAGTTCTCAAAGCAGCACCACGTCGAACTGCTCCTGGGCGTACTGCTCCTCGGGCTGAAAGCGGATGTTGGTGCCGAGCTGTTCGGTCACCTCGGCGAGCGTGCCCGCGTACTCCTCGAGCATCTTGTCGACCACCGGCGGGGCCGCCAGCACCATCAGCTTGCCGGTCTCGAACTGCCGCACCGCGCGCAGGATCTCCCGGAAAATTTCCGAGCAGACGGTGTCGGTGGACTTCTGCCAGCCGCGCCCGCCGCAGTGCGGGCACGGTTCGCACAGCCGGTGCTCGAGACTCTCGGTGGTCCGCTTGCGCGTCATCTCGACCAGTCCGAGCGCCGAGATCTCCGACACGGTGGTGCGCGACGGGTCGCGGGCCAGCGCCTGGTTGAGGACGCGCAGCACCTGGCGCTTGTGCTCGTCGTCGGTCATGTCGATGAAATCGACGATGATGATCCCGCCTAGGTTGCGCAGCCGGAGCTGGCGTGCCAGCGCTTGCGCAGCCTCCAGGTTGGTCTTGTAGACCGTCTCGGCGAAGGTCCGCGTGCCGACGTAGCCGCCGGTATTGACGTCGACGGTCGTCAGCGCCTCGGTCTGGTCGATCGTCAGATGGCCGCCCGATTTCAGCGGCACGTTGCGCCTGAGCGCCCGCGCAATCTCGTCCTCGACGCCGTACAGGTCGAACAGCGGCCCGGGGCCCGGGAACAGTTCCAGCCGGTCGGCCCATTCGTCGATGAACATCGATGCGAACCGGCCGGCCTTTTCCAGCGTCCGAACATCGTCGAAGCGCACGCGCTCGATCCCGGCGTGCATCTGGTCGCGCAGCGCGCGCAGCGGCAGCGAAAGGTCTTCGTAGATGCAGATGCCCGATGCGGTCGTTTCTTCGAGGCGTTTCTCGACGTTGGCCCAGAGCCGCTTCAGGTAGGCCAGGTCCCGTTCCAGCTCGCGCGCGCCGACGCCCTCGGCATTCGTGCGCACGATCAACCCGGTCCGTTCGAGCCCGCGCGCGTCGAGAATGCCCGACATCAGTCCCCTGAGCCGCCTTCGCTCCTGCTCGTTCTCGATCCGCAGCGATACCCCGATCGTGTTCGAGCCGGGCAGGTAGACCAGGTAGCGCGACGGCAGGCTGATCTGGGTGGTCAGGCGGGCGCCCTTGGAGCCCATCGGATCCTTGATGACCTGCACCGGCTGTTGCTGGCCTTCGCGGATCATTTCGGCGATCGGCGGAATCTGGGGCTCCTCGTCCCCGTCGCCGGCGTCGGATTCCAGCTCCGGGCGCGATCGGGCGATCTCGGCGGCGTGCAGGAACGCGGTACGGCTGAGCCCGATGTCGACGAATGCCGCCTGCATGCCCGGCAAGACCCGCTCGACCCGGCCGAGGTAGATATTGCCAACGTAGCTGATGTCGCCGGTGCGCTCGAGGTGCAGTTCCTGCAACAGGCCGTTTTCGACCAGCGCGACCCGGCTTTCCGACGGCGTGACGTTGATCAGGAGTTCGTTGCTCAAGTGCTTCTCCGCAGCCGGAATCAGGAGTCCCGCTCTTCCGGGACCGGTTCAACGCCGGTTTTTACCGCAAAAACCGGGCCCAATGCGAGGCCGGCGTCCCGCAGCAGTTCGGCGGTTTCGAACAGCGGCAGACCGACCACCGCCGAATGGCTGCCGCGGATTTCCGGTATCCACGCGCCGGCCCGGCCCTGGATCGCGTATGCGCCGGCCTTGTCCATGGGCTCGCCCGACGCGATGTAGCCGTCGATCCAGGCGGCGGGCAGCGGTGCGAACCGGACCCGGGTGACGTTGAGCCCACTGCGCAGCCCGCTGCCGGGCAGCCACAGCGCGACGGCCGAATAGACTTCATGCCAGCGGCCCGAAAGGCGTTCCAGCATCGTGCGCGCGCCGGCGGGGTCGGCCGGCTTCCCGAGTACGGCGCCGTCGACGACGACCGCCGTATCCGAACCGACGACGGGCCGGTCGGGAAAGGCGGCGGCGACTGCGCGGGCCTTGTCGCCGGCCACGCGCACGGCGTAGTCGGCCGGCGCCTCGCCGGCAAGCTCCGTCTCGTCGATATCGGCCGGCCGCACGTCGAACGAATCGATCAGAATCTTCAGCAGTTCGCTTCGACGCGGCGATGCCGAAGCCAGCACCGGCACATTGTCGGAATGCGTTCGAAGGTCGTTCATCGGGCGGCCACCTGTCATCGGGAGTCAATCCGGTCTGAATCCGGCGTCGTAGTAGACCGGGTCATGAATAATCCGGGCTCATTCGCGGTGGTACGGGTGACCGGACAGCAGCGTCCAGGCCCGGTAGAGCTGTTCGGCGACGAGCACGCGCACCAGCATGTGCGGGAACGTCAGGGGGCCGAGCGACCAGGTCTGACGGCAGCGCGCGAGCAGATCCGGATGGTGGCCGCCGGCACCGCCGACGAGCAGGTTCACCGGGTCGCCGTCCATCATCCAGTCATCGAGGCGTGCGGCCAGTTCCCGCGTCGACCAGGCGCCGCCGGCTTCATCCAGCGCGATCGTCACGCCCGGCTCGCGGCAGCGCGCGAGCAGCGCTTCCGCCTCCAGCGCCCGGACATCCTCTCCCGCCCGGCCACGCGGCGCGGCGACCTCGACCAGGTTCACCGCGAGCCGGGGCGGCATCCGGCGCGCGTATTCGAGCCAGCCTTCGGCCACCCAGCCCGGCATCGAACGCCCGATCGCGATGAGACGGATTTCCACGCCGGGCCTAGTGGGCCACGCGGAAAGTTCGGTAACGCTCAGAGTCAATGTGCCGATGCGAATCAAGGCGCGTTTCGCAGGGAATGGCCGCTCCCTTGCCAAGAAACGCAACGCCGAGTCGCGCCGGCACAGTGGCTCTGAGTGTCACCGAACTTTCCGCGTGGCCCACACTAGCGCGTCAGTGCCGACCGGTCCCGCGTCGTCTCGTCCCAGAGCTTCTCGAGGTTGTAGAACGCACGCGTCTGCGGCAGCATCAGGTGCACGACCACATCGGTCAGGTCGACCAGCACCCATTCGCCTCCCTCGTGGCCTTCCACGCCCAGCGGCGCCGGCAGGCCCTGTTGCTTCAGATTCAGCGTCAGCCGGTCGGCCATCGCCTTGTTCTGCCGGGTCGACGTGCCGCTGGCCACGATCATGAAATCGGCGAAGGTGTTGCGTTCGCGCAGGTCGAACACGTCGATATCGTGGGCCTTGGCATCTTCGAGCACGTCGACGACGATGTCGCGCAGCCGGGTCGTATCGCGCATTTGCGGGTTCGGACGACCGGTCGTCGTCATGCCGGAATCAGGGCTTGCATCGGCCGCTCGCGGTAGTTTCGTGCATGGAATTTCCGTCAGGGTCCAGTCAGAGTCTAACAAGCCACCCCGGAACACGGCGGGCGGAGGCCCCCGGATCGGGTCCGGGGCAGGCCGGGGCCCATGCAGCGGTTTCGAGGTGGTTCGCGGTCACGGGTTCGAACAATTCGGACTATTGGTCAGGCGCACGATCTCGCGGTCGTTGGCGACGGCGGTATCGACCGGCGGGTCGGCGACGAAATCCGTGATTTCGCGCACCGTATTCCGGTCCAGAAAGACGCGTTCCAGCGTCCCGACGACCTGGCTCGTGATCGGCACTTCCTCACAATAGATGCACCAGCCGCGGAATTCAACGAATTCGAACATGCGCGAGCCGGTCAGTGATCCGTTCGACGCCGGCGACTGCGAGAGCTCCTCGCCGGAAATCACCCAGCGCGGCTGGTCGGTGGTGTCGTAGAAGTAGCGGATCCACGCCTCGGCGATCCCCGTCTTGAGCAGCGTGACGCCGCCGGCCGAGCTGTCCGGCGAGATCCAGTGGCCCAGCAACTGAACCGGCTCGCCGCCGATGACCGGGCAACTGGAATCGTGGATCGGCGCATGCATTTCCGCGCCGTGCCTGCCGTTGAGCCGCCAGGCGAACATGATGCGGTTGGGGTCGATGGCGGTGAGCTGCACCTCGCCGACGACCTTGGCGGTCTGGCGCTGGTCGTTGCTGGTCACCCGGAACAGCCTGGCGGTGAAGAACGAACTTTCGGTCGAATCCGGAACCGCTTCGGTGATGTAGAACGTCGGCCGCCGAAGCTCGTCGTAGGTGTACCAGACCAGGAACGAATTGCCGCCGCTGATCTGCCAGTCCAGACCCTGGTTGATCGCGCGGGCTTCCGGACCCCAGAGGCCGCGCCGGGTCGTGACCCCGGCATTCTCGGACACCGTGGCCGTCACCCGGAAAACCGACTCGGTCGCACCGTCGTTCTCGATCACGACGAAATAACGGCCGCCCGACACGCCCTGACCGGCCGCGCCCGAAACGCCGGCCGTCCAGACATCGCCGACCCGGTTGCCGCTGGAAAGCACTTCCGCCGGCGCCGCCGGCGTCCTCGGCACCGAGGCGGCCAACTCGTCGAACCCGCGCCGACGGAGGGTCACCTGGCCTGTCGCGCCGCGCACCTCGAAGGCAACCGATTCGACGCCGTCGGGCACGTCGATGTAGAGCCGATCGTGGACCGTTGCCGCCGGAATCATGACGGTCTCGGCCCGGTCGTTGAACAGCGCGGTCTCGGCCGGTGCGTTCGGCTGATTGCGGGTCACGGTGATCGGTACCAGTCCGATACTGCCGGCCTCCGTGCCGTTGCTCGAAAGCGCGACGACCCCCATCCAGCGCTGGCCGCGGCGCATCGCCGGCTGATCCCAGTAAAGCGGGATCGTCAGTGACCCGCCGGGATGCGCGCCCGGGGCCGCGGTGACCAGCGTGGGACTGTCGGCCTCGGCGAAGCCAGCGAACTCGAACAGCACCGGGTCGCCGCTCAGCGTATTGGCCCCGTCCCAGTTCTGGACGCGGACCCACCAGTTTCCGCCCGGCGGCGATTCGATCCGGCAAAGCTCGGTCTCGTCCGGGGACGTCGAGGAGCAGCGAAGTTCCTCGCGTTGCGGCTGTCCATCGCCGTTGTCGTCGCGCCCGACCCACAGGTCAATGTCTTCGGCGCTCGATTCCAGCACCTCGGCATGCAGCAGCAGCGCACCGTCCGGAATATCGAGAAATTCGGTCGCGGTGCCCGAGTCGGTATCGAACGGATCGTCGTTGGTGGAGTCCTGCCGCAGCGTGACCCGCTGCCGTTGCGGCCGCTTCAGTTCGCTGGTGCCGACGACCAGTTCGTCGATCGCGATCAGCGCGTCGATCGTCAGTTCGTTTTCGCCGCGGTTGCCCGGCGACGTGTAATCCTGCTGGCCGGGCAGTTCGCCGGCGGCCATGAACGCTCCGACCGGCAGGCGCTGAACGGAAAGACCGTTGTCGTTCGGCGTCAGCACGACGCTGCCGGCGCCCCAGGCACCGACCGGGATGTCGCCGCCCCGGATTTCGATCTCCAGCGTGCGTTGCTGGCCGGCCGTCATCGTGAAGCTCCCAGGTGTGACCGTGACCGCCAGCGGCCCTTCGGTCGTCACCGTCCACGTTCCGGCCTGCAGCGCGCGCACGGTGCGCCGGAACGAACAGCTCTCGACGCAATTGTCGCCGACCACGCCGGCCAGGTTCAGATCGCCCGGGTCGAGCTCGCCCAGCGTCAGGGCCGGGTTGGCCTCGAGGAAATCCTGCTCGGTGACCGGCAGGAACAGCCCGGCGCGCGCCGCGCGGTCGACCTGCACGCCGCCGGCGCCGCGGTCGATGATGCGCGCGTCCGAGTCGTCTTCCCGGCGCACGATGCCGGCATCGGCGGTCGTCTCCAGCGCCGAGATCACCTCGTTGACGCCCCAGTCCGGGTGCAGCGACCGCAGCAGCAGCGCCGCGCCGGCCACGTGCGGCGACGACATCGACGTGCCGGTCAGCAGCGCGACCTGGTTGGCGGCGTTTTCCCCCGGGCCCGTGCCGGCCGCATCGGTCTCGGTGCTGGCGGCCAGGATCGCGGTGCCCGGGGCCGTGAGATTGGGTTTCATGACATCCGTCGCGCCGGCAGCCGGCCCTCGGCTGCTCGATGGCGCCAGCCGGCCGCCGCGGTCCGGGTCGACGATGCGCTGGGCCGCGGTCAGCCGGCCGCGATGGTCGTCGCCGGTCGCGAGCCAGTCGCGCAGCCGGTTGCCGT
Source organism: Wenzhouxiangellaceae bacterium (assembly GCA_032251475.1). Classification (GTDB taxonomy): domain Bacteria; phylum Pseudomonadota; class Gammaproteobacteria; order Xanthomonadales; family Wenzhouxiangellaceae. Next base: position 11,182 of record JAVVDX010000045.1, read on the forward strand.
CCCGGGCACCGACGTGCGTGGCCGGCAGACAGTGCTCGTCGCGGTTGGTGCTCTCGCCATCGTCATCGGTGTTGGCCAGGATCATGCCGCCGGCGCCGGCCAGCTCGAGGTTCCTGCCCTTCTCGACCCGGCCGTAAACGCCGCGGTCGCAGACCACGATCTCACCGTTGAACGTGCCCGGTGGAAACGGATTGCTGGCGCCGGTGTTGTCGCCGCAGGCCAGGCCGAGCTCGGCCGGCCCGGTACCGCACAGCGCGCTGCCGAAATCGCGTGCGTGGACAATGGGCCGCGTCGTGACCGTGCCTCGGGTCAGCGCTTCGCCGTTGAGGACGCCGAGCGCAAACGGCCCGCCGCTGACGTTGATCAGCCGCGTGCCGAGAATCCGGCCGTGCGCGGCATTGGCGACGGCCACGACCCACGGCGTGTTGGCCGGGCTGCTGACGCTGGCGTCATCCGGGCCGTCGTTGCCGGCCGAGACCACCGGCACGATGCCGGCAGCACGCAGGTTCAGGAACTTGCGCTGGTTGCCGACCGGCGACCATGGATCGAAGGGGCTGCCGCCGATCGAGAAGTTGACCACATCGACCCCGTCTTCCAGCGCCTGCTCCAGCGCCGCCGAGGTTAATTCGCCGGAACACTCGAATCCGCCGCCGTTGCTGCCGTCTTCCGGGGCCTGGCAGGCCTTGTAGGCGATGAAGCTCGCCGACGGGGCCACGCCCGAGGTTGAAAAATCGATCGGCCCGGTGCCGAAATCCAGCGTGAAACTCTGCGGCAGGCCGACCGCGGTCGAGGCCACGTGCGAGCCGTGTCCGTTGGGGTCGAAGCCGTTGGTGCCTTCGTCGGTGAAGTCGTAGACGCCGATCAGCTTGTCGTTGCACGGGATGTCCAGCGTGTCGTTGTTGCACAACCCGAAAAAGCGGCCGCGCGGATTGCTGACCGGGGCCGACGAATTGGTCGTGTCGAAGAAGATCGACTGCCAGTTGACCCCGGTGTCGATGACGCCGAGGACCGTGCCCTCGCCGCGGCTGGGGGCGCCGGCCGCGCCGTTCCAGACCGCCGGCGCGTTGATCCACTGCGGCCCGGCATCGGTGTGCACATGCTGGACGACGTTGGGCCGCACCGACTTGACGCCCGGGAGTCCGGCCAGCATCCGGGCCTCGCCGGCGGTCATGGCACCCGAGAAGCCGTTGGCCAGGTGGCGGTAGACGAAACGCGGGTGGATTTCCCGGCCCAGCGCCGCGGCGGCGCGCGCCAGCACCGCCTTGCGCTGACGGTCCAGGAATGCCGCGTACTGCCGGACGTGCGGCGCCTCCGGGTACAGTCGCACGTCGCCGGTAACCGACGGCGCGGTCGGCGCGAACGCCTTTGCCGCGCGACCGGCGCCGTCGGCCGCGACCGTCTGCCGCACCTCGCCCCGGTACTCGACCGTGGCCGGGTCGGCAAGCTCGACGATCCAGACGCCCGGATCGATCTCCAGTTCGCTGTCCGGCGAACGCGCCCCGACAGGAGCGACAGCCAGAAGCGCGACGAGACTCCCGGACAGGACCCGGATGGCGAGAACTCGACCTCGATGAACGATATTCATTCAGCTACCCTTTGT
>JAVVDX010000045.1:12881-22243 GCA_032251475.1 Wenzhouxiangellaceae bacterium
CCCGGATGGCGAGAACTCGACCTCGATGAACGATATTCATTCAGCTACCCTTTGTTTTCCAACGCCAGTTTTCCCAACGCCAGCGGGCCGGTCGGCGGGTCACGCCGCCGGCTCTCGCATCGTGACCAGCTCCTCGGCGCTGGTCGGATGAATGCCTATGGTGCGGTCAAACTCGGCCTTGGTCAATCCGGCACGCACCGCGACTGCGAAGCCCTGGACGATCTCGGCCGCCTCGGGGCCGACGACGTGCAGGCCGACGACGCGATCGCTGCCGGCGTCGACGAGGATCTTCATCAGGCCCTTTTCGTCGCGCCCGCTCAACGTGTACTTCATCGGCGTGAATTCAGACCGGAAGACCCGGATCTCGCCGTACTTGTCGCGCGCCTCGGCCTCGGTCATCCCGACGCCGGACGTCGACGGCTGGCTGAACACGGCCGACGGCACGTTGGCGTGGTCCACCGGCCGGTCCACGCCGCCGAAGACCGTATCGGCGAACGAGTGGCCTTCCATCAGCGCCACCGGCGTCAGCGCCATCCGGTCGGTCACGTCGCCGACGGCGAAGATGTGCGGCACCGACGTTCGGCTGTAGTCATCGACGGCGACGCGGCCGCCCGGGCCGGTCTCGACGCCCGCCGCGTCCAGGCCGAGATCGCCGGTATACGGGTGCCGGCCGGTCGCGAACATGACGACGTCGTAGTCGCCGGTTCGATCGTCGTCGAACTCGACCCGGCAACCGCCGCCGGACCTGTCGATTCGGACCGGGTTGGCGCTGTAGTGGAAATCGACGCCGCGGCCCTTCATGCCGGCCTCGACGACGCGCCGCACGTCGTCGTCGAAGCCGCGCAGGATCCGCTCTCGCCGGTAGTTCAGCGTCACGTCGCTGCCCAGGCCGTTGAAGATGCCGGCGAACTCGACGGCGATGTAGCCGCCGCCGACGATCAGCGCGCGGGCCGGAAATTCAGGCAGGTCGAAGGCATCGTCGGAAATGATCGCGTGCTCCTGTCCGGGGATGTCCAGCCGCGTCGGCCGGCCGCCGACGGCGATGAGGATTCGCTCGGCACTGGCGCGCCGTCGACCCTGGCCGGTTTCGATCTCGACCGTGTGCGGGTCCACGAGCCGTCCGCGGCCTTCGAAGCTTTCGACCCCGGCCTGGTCCAGAAGTTTGCCGTAGACGCCTTCCAGCCGGGTGATCTCGCGCTCCTTGGCTGCGACCATCTCGGGCCAGGCAAAACGGGTCTCGCCGACGCTCCAGCCGTACCCGGCCGCATCGGCGAACGCCTCGGAGAACTGGCTGGCGTAGACCAGCAGCTTCTTCGGCACGCAGCCGCGGATGACGCAGGTCCCCCCCAGGCGCGATTCCTCGCACAGGCCGACCCGGGCGCCGTGGCCGGCCGAGATCCGGGCCGCGCGCACGCCGCCGGAGCCGCCGCCGATCACGAACAGGTCGTAGTCGAAATTTGTCATCGATCAAGAAATCCTGTATTCGACAGGTAGAATACCGGCCAGGTGGCATCACCGGTTCGGCATCGAGGCCCGGATTTTAGCCGATCGGGCCCCAGCGACCGCGAAGACCCGCCTTTCACACTGAACAGGACCGAGGCTCGATGCCAGATCTCGCGGTACCATCCGCCCGCATGACCATTGCCCCGCAGAATCCGCCGATCGATGCGTTTCTCGCCACCGACTACCGCGTATGCACCGGCGAACGGTGGGTGACGGCGCATATCGGCCGCCCGTGCCCGGCGTTGGAGCGCGCCGCCGGGCGGCCATGGTGCATCATCACCGCCCACAACCCGGCGGGCCGCCGGCGCTCGGCGCAGTCCAATCGCGCCGCCGCCGCGCGCCTCGAGAACCGGCTGCGCGAACTCGACCCGGTGCCGATGCTGCCGGCGTGCAACCGCGATCCGGCCGGGCGCTGGCCGGACGAGCCGGGCTGGCTGTTCGCCTTTCGCGATCCGACGCAAGTGCGCGAACTGGCTGAAGAATTCGGGCAGCTCGGCGTCGTCGCCGGGCAACCCTCGCAGCCGGTCGAATTGTGGCTGCTCGATGCCCCGGCCGGCGGCGAATTGCCGCCCCACGTCCGGGTGCTGGCGCCATGAGCGGGCTGATCCCATGACCGCACTGATCCCATGACTGTACTGATCCCATGACTGTACTGATCGAGGCCCGGCAGCTGGAATTCCGGCGCTATGGCGAGTCGGTATTCGTGCCGGTGGACGTGACGCTGGCGCCAGGCAGGGCCATCGTGCTCACCGGTCCGAACGGGGTCGGGAAGACCACGCTGCTGCGCCTGCTCGCCGGCATCCTGGCGCCGGCGTCGGGTACGCTGGCGATTCATGACCGGATCTCGTTCGTCGGCCACCTGCCGGCAGTCAAGAACGATCTGAGCTGCCGGGAGAATCTCGCCTACGAGCAGTCGCTGGGCGAGGCGGGGTTGCCGATCGCGGACGCGCTGGTCCGGGTCGGGCTGGCCGGGCTCGGCTCGCGTCCGGCGCGCGCGCTGTCGGCCGGTCAGCGCAAGCGTCTCGGGCTCGCGCGGCTGCTGGTGCTCCGGACCCCGGCCTGGCTGCTCGACGAGCCCTACGCCAGCCTCGACGATGCCGGCTGCGAACGGGTCGACGAAATGCTTGCCAGCCACCTGGAGAACGGCGGCGGCGCGGTGCTGGCCACGCACCAGCGCCATCCGCGCATCGATCCGGCGCACGTCGAGCGGATCGAACTGACCCACGGCACGCTTCAGGTGCAATCGTGAACGGCCCGGCGCGAAATCAATCCGGCACCCGGCCGCTGGCCGAGGCCCGGGCGCTGTTCCGGCGCGATCTCAAGCTGGCGATGCGCCGGCTGGGCGAATCGCTGCTGCCGCTTTTCTTCCTGTTCACGGTCATCGTGCTGATTCCGCTGGGCGTCGGCCCCGGCCCCGACCTGCTCGCCCGCATGGCCCCGGGCATGGTCTGGGTCGCCGCGCTGCTGGCGAGCCTGCTGGCGCTGGAGCACCTGTTCCGCCCGGACCTCGAGGACGGCACGCTGGAGCAGTGGTTCGTCGGCAGGGATTCGGTCTACGGGCGGGTGCTCGCCCGGCTGGCGTCGCACTGGCTCATCACCGGGCTGCCGGTGATCGTGTTCTCGCCGCTGGCGGCCGAAATGCTGAACCTGCCGCGCCCGGCGCTGGGCACGCTGGTCGTCAGCCTCGTCATCGGCACGCCGGCACTGAGCCTGCTCGGCGGGCTGGCCGCGGCGCTGACGCTGTCCACGCGCGGCGCCAGCGTGCTGCTCTCGATCCTGATCTTCCCGCTGATCGTGCCGCTGGTGATCTTCGCCACCGGCGCCGTCGCAATGGCCGCCGACGGCATGGATCCGGGTGCACATCTCGGACTGCTCGCGGCTTTTACAATACTGAGCCTGACGCTGGCGCCGCTGGGCATCGCCGCCGCGCTCAGGATGAATCTTGAATGATTGCCGGTACTCCGGCGGATGGACCTGGAATGATCTGGAAAACGCTCAAACTCTGGTTTCACAAGCTCGGCTCGCCGCCGACGTTCTACCGTTTCGCCCGGGTGGTCGCGCCGTGGCTCTGGGGCGGTTTCGTGTTGTGCGCCGCGATCGGGCTGTACTACGCGCTCTGGGTCGTGCCGCCGGACTACCAGCAGGGCGACAGCGCGCGCATCCTCTACATTCACGTGCCGGCGGCGTGGCAGGCGATGTTCACCTACGGCGTCATGACCGTGCTCGCCGCGATCGCTCTGATCTGGCGCATCCGCCTGACCGAAATTCTGGCGATGTCGTGCGCGCCGATCGGCGCGGCGCTGACGCTGATCTGCCTGGCCACGGGATCGCTGTGGGGCAAGCCGATGTGGGGCACCTGGTGGGAATGGGACGCGCGGCTGACTTCGATGCTGGTGCTGCTGTTCGTCTACATCGGCATCATGGGCCTGTATGCCGCCTTCGACGACCGCCGCAAGGGTGCGCGCATCGCCTCGGTGCTGGTGCTGGCCGGCGCGGTCAACCTGCCGATCATCCACTTTTCCGTCGAGTGGTGGAACACGCTGCACCAGGGCCAGACGATCCGGCTGATGGGCGAGTCGTCGATGGATCCGTCGATGCTGCCGCCGCTGCTGTGGATGGTGCTGGCGACCAAGCTGTTCTTCGGCGCCGCGCTGCTCGATCGCGCGCGCAATGAACTGCTGGACCAGGACCGGTCAAAGAAATGGGTCAACGACGCGGTGCTGGGCACCGGCTGATCCGGCGCGAAATCGACCGCCCGAACCGATCGTTGAAACCAGGCGTCGAAAATATTTGACCAGGGTCAAGCCTGGCTTCACGGCAATTCGATAGCATCCTTTTCCGAAGCGTTCGGTGAACATTCGTCCGCGACCGAAAGGGCAATGAGCAAAGCAAGAGGTCTGCAATGATTCCGGAACTCAGTCACGCCAGCTACGTCTGGACCAGCTATGGCATTTTCGCCGCCGTGATCGGCTGGCAGTTTCTCCAGCCCATGCTGCGGCGCAGGCGGCTGCTCGCGGCCCTGGACGAGGCCGAGGCCGAGCGGCGCGCGGCCGCGGAGGTGACATCATGACCCCGACGCGCAGGAAACGCGCGCTGGTCGTGATGGCACTGGTCGTCGGCGTGGGCATCGCGGCGACGCTGGCGGTGAGGTCGCTGAACCAGAACATGATGTTCTTCCTGAGCCCGAGCGACGTCCAGGCGCAAGAGCTTCCGCCCGATCGTCAGTTCCGGCTCGGCGGACTGGTCGTCGACGGCAGCGTCAGGCATTCGCCGGACAGTCTCCAGGTCGAGTTTACCGTGACCGACGGCGCCCACCAGGTGCCGATCGTGTTCGATGGCATCCTGCCGGACCTGTTCCGTGAAGGCCAGGGCATCATCGCGCACGGTTTCATGCGCAACGGACGCTTCGAGGCGCATGAGGTGCTGGCCAAGCACGACGAGAACTACATGCCGCCCGAAGTCAAGCGCGCGCTCGAGGCGCAGAACCACTATTATGGCGAACCGGGCGGCGAGCCGGACGACCGGTCTGCCGGCAACCCCGGCGGGGAATCCGGCTCATGATCGCCGAATTCGGCCAGATGGCGATGGTGCTGGCGTTGACGCTGGCCGCGTGCCTGTCCGTGCTGCCGCTGATCGGCGCCTGGCAGAACAACGACCGGCTGATGGCGACCGCACCGTCGCTGGCCATCGGGCTGTTCGTGTTCATCGCCGTCGCGTTCGGCGCGCTGGCGACCGCGTTCCTGGCCAATGACTTCACGATCAAGTACGTCGCCACGAACTCGAACCTGCTGCTGCCCTGGTATTACCGCCTCAGTGCCGTCTGGGGCGGTCACGAGGGCTCGCTGCTGCTGTGGGTGCTGATGCTCTCGGGATGGATGGTCGCGGTCGTCGCGCTGTCGGGCCAGCTATCGAGGCCGTTCCGCGCGCGCGTGCTCGCCGTCATGGGCATGATCGCGGTCGGTTTCCTGCTGTTCACGCTGGTGACGTCGAACCCGTTCGAACGCATACTGCCGGGCCTGCCCGACGGCAACGACCTGAACCCGCTGTTGCAGGACCCGGGCATGATCTTCCATCCGCCGCTGCTGTACATGGGCTACGTCGGCTTCGCGGTCGCCTTCGCGTTCGCCATCGCCGGTCTGCTCGGCGGGCGGGTCGAACGCCAGTGGATCCGCTGGGCCAAGCCGTGGACGCTGGCGGCCTGGTCGTTCCTGACCGGCGGCATCGCGCTCGGTTCGTGGTGGGCCTATTACGAGTTGGGGTGGGGCGGCTGGTGGTTCTGGGATCCGGTCGAAAACGCCTCGTTCATGCCCTGGCTGGTCGGCACCGCACTGATTCATTCGCAGGCCGTGACCGAAAAGCGCGGCGCGTTTCCGGCCTGGACCGTCCTGCTTTCGATTGCGGCGTTCTCGCTGTCGCTGCTGGGCACCTTCCTGGTGCGCTCGGGCGTGCTGACTTCGGTGCACGCATTCGCCAATGATCCCGAACGCGGCCTGTTCATCCTCGCCTTCCTGACGCTGGTCGTCGGCGGATCGCTGCTGCTCTATGCACTCAGAGCCCCGCGCATCGCCACCGGCGAGGGATTCGACCTGCTCAGTCGCGAGTCTGCGCTGCTGTTCAACAATATCTTCCTGGTCGTGGCAGCGGCGATGGTGCTGATCGGCACGCTCTATCCGATTCTCGTCGACTTTGCCGGCTGGGGCCAGGTCTCGGTCGGTCCGCCCTATTTCGGCAGCATGTTCATCCTGCTGATGACGCCGATCGTGCTGCTGATGCCGATCGGTCCGATGGCACGCTGGCAGAAGGACGAATTCGGCCGCGCGGTGCGGCCGCTGGCGTGGGCGCTGATTGCCGCCGTACTCGGCGCGCTGGCGGTCTGCGCGATGCTTGGCGCCTGGAATCTCCGTGCCGTGGCCGGGTGGAGCGGCGGGCTGTGGGTGATGTTCGGCGCAATCGCCTTCGTCCTGCGCCAGAAGGGACGGACGCAGGCCGGCCTGACGCGCGGCCAGTGGGGAATGGCGCTGGCCCATTTCGGCGTCGGCGTGTTCATCGTCGGCGTCGCGATGGTCGAATCGACCACGTTCGAGCGCGACGTTCGTCTCGAGCCGGGGCAGACGATCGAGGCGGCCGGGCTCGGGTTCCGGCTCGACGAAGTCGTCACCGTCAAGGGGCCGAACTGGTCGGCCGAACAGGCCAACGTCACGGTGCTGAAGAACGGTAACGAGATGCTGCAGATGGCGCCGCAGAAGCGGCGCTACTACCGGTCCGGTCAGGTCATGTCACAGATCGCGCTGGTACCCGGCTTCACTCGCGACCTCTACGTCGCCATGGGCGAGCCGCTGGGCAACGACGGCGCCTGGGCCATGCGCATCCACGTAAAGCCGTTCGTTCGGTGGATCTGGGGCGGCGCGGTGCTGATGCTGACCGGCGGCCTGTTCGCGGCCAGCGACAAGCGCTACTGGAAACGGGCCCGGGCCGCCGGCGAGCAGGCCGGCACGACGACCGCAACCGGCGGCGCGGAGGCGCTGGCGACATGATCCGGATGATGCTGCCGCTGATCGTATTTCTGGGCCTGATCGGGCTGCTGCTGGCCGGGCTCGATACCGCGCACCAGCGCCAGATCATCGACAGCCCTCTGATCGGCAAGCCGGTGCCGGCGTTCTCGCTGCCGACGCTGCACGAAGCCGACCGGGTCGCGACCAACGACGACCTCGCCGGAAAGCCCTACGTGCTCAACGTCTGGGGCAGCTGGTGCCCGTCGTGCCGGATCGAACACCCGCTGATCACCCGGCTGGGCGAGGAGATCGACGTACCGCTGGTCGGCGTGAACTGGAAGGACGAAAGACCCAGTGCACTGCGCTGGCTGGACCAGTTTGGCGACGCCTGGGACTTTCACATCGTCGATCAGCCCGGGGACTTCGTCATCGACCTCGGCGTCTACGGCGCCCCCGAGACCTTCCTCGTCGACCACAACGGCATCATCCGGCACAAACATACCGGCCCGGTCACCACCGACACCTACGCCGGCCTGGTCGATCGAATTCGCAAGCTCGAACAGGAAGCCAAAGGCTGAAAATGCGCTCGATACCCAAGCCCGTCGCGGCCGTCGCCGTATTGTGGATCTCCGTTTTCGTCGCCCTGCCCGCGGTTCCGTCCGCGTTTGCGCAAAGCGCGATCGAGCCCCGCGACTTCGATACGACGGTCCAGGAACAACGCTATCGATCGCTGCTCGGCGAGCTGCGATGCACCGTGTGCCAGAACGAGCCGCTGGAGAGCTCCAACGCCGAGCTCGCCGCCAAGCTGCGCGACCAGGTATACGCCCAGATCATCGAGGGCCGCTCGGATACCGAGATCCGCCAGTACATGCGCGACCGCTACGGCGATTTCGTGCTCTACGACCCGCCGTTCGCCGCCCATACGCTGATTCTGTGGCTGGGGCCGATCGCCCTTTTGCTGCTCGGAGTCGTCATCGGCGCACTGATGATCCGGCAGCGCCGGCGCATGCTTGTACGGCGCGCCGAACGAACGGATCAATGACCGAATCCCGCCAGGAGAGCATCGTTGACTGACATCCTCGCCTCACCGTCGTTCCTGTTCGGCAGCCTGCTGCTGCTGGCCGTCGCGGTCGCATTCGTCGTCCTGCCGCTGCGCGTCGGCGGCCGCGAAGCACGCCGCCTCCGGCGCCGCAAACGTGCGCTCGAGGAATTGCGCGATGAGCTCGACCCGAACGATTTCCGCGGCCGCATGCAACGCATCGATACCGAAATCGCGCAAGCCGGCAAAAGCGCCGGAGCGCCGCGCGGGCTGGTGCCGCTGCTCGTGGTCGCGGTGCCGGTCGCCGCGCTGGCACTGTACCTCGAGGTCGGCGAGCCGGAGGGCATCGATCCGGATCCCGGCCAGGGCGGCGAAGTGCGCGCAATGCTGGGCGGGCTGGCCGCGGCGGTACGCCGCAATCCGGAAGACACCGAGGCGTGGAACCGGCTGGGCATGATCTGGAAGCAGCTGCAGCAATACCCGGCGGCCGAGTCGGCGTATCGCCGCGTGCTGTATCTGGACCCGGACAACGTCACCGCCCGCGTCGAACTGGCCGAGACCCTGCTCTACGCCTCCGGCGAAGCGCGGCTTCCGGCTGCCAGCCGTTTCCTGCTCGCCCAAGCGCTGGAGGACGATCCCGACCACCAGAAGGCGTTGTGGCTGGCCGGGATCGGGGCGTTCCACGAAGGCGACACCGAACGTGCGATCGCACTCTGGACGCGGCTCGAGCAGCAATTGCCCGAGGGCAGCGTACGGCGCCAGGTCAGCGATCAAATCGCCCGGGCGCGCGGCGGCGCCCCGATGGCGCCGCAACCCGCCGCCGAAGCCAGCGGCGAACCGCAGGCGGCCGGAGAGGATCCGGCGCCGGCGCACGCAACCGCCATTCAGGTTCGCCTGAGGCTGGACGAATCGCTGCACAGCCGCATCGACGGCTCGGAATCGCTATTCGTGTTCGCCCGCGCCGTCAACGGTCCGCCGGCCCCGCTGGCGGTCAAGCGCCTGCGCGCATCCGACCTGCCCGCGACGGTCATGCTCAGCGACGCCGACAGCATGGCCGAAGGTCTGGCGCTGAGCACGTTTCCCGAGGTCCGGGTCTCGGCCCGGATCAGCGCCAGCGGTAACGCGGTCGCCGCCCCGGGCGACATTCAGGGTCGGTCGCCCCCGATTCCCACGGCCGAACCGCAGTCGATCGAGCTGGTCATCGACGAAATCGTCAACTGATCGCAGCAACGCGCAGCGGATCCGGACCACAGCCCGCCGGGGCTCGCCGTGCCCGATGCCCGGCCCTGAATCTTGACGAAAATCAAACCCGTGCACGCGGACCCGCC
>JAVVDX010000046.1:0-22110 GCA_032251475.1 Wenzhouxiangellaceae bacterium
ATGTTACAGATAAAAACGAAGGGGTGCTGTTGGGTTGGATATTGACACACAGGGGTTCGGCAACTTCATCGGTCCGCTCCAGACCATGCGTGATCTGGCCGAGCGGTTCGGAAAGAGCTTCCTCAAGGGCCAGGCCGCGGCCGCGGCGCTGTTCAGTCCCGGCTGAAGTCACCAGAAAACCCGAATCGCGCAACGCTGGTCCCATGGCCAGGCTTGTCATGTCCGTAATTCGGTGATTTGCCGATCACCGGCTCGATCTTCTCGCGACACCGAACGTTCAGACCCCAATCGATGGCATAAGCGCCCGCTGGTCGCTCAGGCACAGTTCTCCAGGCGATGGATGCCCATGTTGTTGTTCATTCAGGCACAGTTCTCCAGGCGATGGATGTCCATGTCGGATGTCCGGGATCAAGCGGAAAAACCCAAAAGCAGGCTTGACTGGCGGGAGGCGTCCATATATGTCCATGTTGTTGTTCATTCAGGCACAGTTCTCCAGGCGATGGATGTCCATGTCGGAGTCAGGAGTCCTATGGATGTCCATGTCGGAGTCATGAGCTACTTCCAGGCGGAAATGATCCAATATGCAGCGGCATAGCTATTTGATTGCCGGGTTAATAGTGCAAAAAGCAACGCGATCCCAAGGACCTCTTTTTCGGTTAGGAAATGATCACTTATCTTCAGTTTGCAGCGATCCAGTTTTTACGGGAGATGGTTACCAGTTCCAATCAACGGTTTATTTGTTGCAGCATTCCAAGATACAAATCATAGTCGCGACCATATATGAGGACAGATGTCGAGCCTGGGAAGTCGAGAATTAAAGTTTGTCCAGCATCTGATTGGTCCGCCATCCCTTCCATGCGGATATAAGAGACTAAGATTTCTCCGAGCGAACATTTCTCCGCAACGAAAAAAACCTCTGATTCGGAGCTAACTTCTACTTCAGTTGTAAAGACTATAGAATACAGACCGCTATTGCCAGCTTCTTCCGCTGAAGATTGTTCGGGATTTGACGACTCAGCAGAACTATTATTCTTCCGAAAGGCAAATTGCCCTCGATCATCGGATACTTGAAACTCAAGAGATGCCAATTCACGCGGAATTGGCAATTTAAGTTCTCCGAGCATTACAACTCTGGAATGTTCCAATATATTCCTTGCTATGTCGCGATCAACATCCACAACACAGGCATCTTCTTGAGTATCCGCATCGGGTGAGACAACAACAAATATAAGTGCAAGCGTGATGTGTTTAATTGCCATCCAAGACATGTAGAACCTCCTCATTGCCCTGTCGAATACCTTCTGCTACGGCCTTTAATGTAGGTTCAATTGAATCAACTTCTTGGATTACACGCTCGGCTCGCAGGGTTTGATTGATGAATTGCTCAGGAACACTGAGTTTTTTCGATATCGCTGTAATGATTGCCCTCCTAGTTAGACCCCTAGCAGGCCCAAAGCCAGCTGATTTGTATTCCGATTCAACGATATCAAGTGCAGCGCGCTTTAGCGAAGACGTATCAGAGAAAAAATCAGCCAAGGTTTGTGTTCTTATGTGTTCTTTGAAGATCAGCGCATCGTCAGCTGTAAATCTTCTTCCGAATAAGGCTTCCAGATCTTCCGGAGTGAGGTCTTCGACTTGCTTGAGCAACGACTTGACCTTTAGGCCTCTTGCTAACTCTTTACTTAATCCAGTAGCCACCTGATTAAATGCAAACCCCATCGCCGCAGTCACCGCCCCATTTGCGAACTTCCCGCCGCTGATCTCCGAGGTCGTTCCGCCGACGATCGCCAGGACAAATCCTTGCCGGTAGATGCCTTGGACGTTCGCCGCCACGCCTGGGGTCGCGGCCTTGCTGATCCCGGCTGATAAGAATCCATGCCCGAACTTGCCGCCTTGCATCTCGGCTATCGTACCACCGGCCATGCCGTGGGAAATGCTCTGAAGCGCGAACTCGCCTTTGCTCAAACCGGTGCCGAATAGGCCGGTACCTTCCGCCCCGGCCAGTTGCTCGAACCCCTGCCCGATGCCGAAAAATGCCGCGCCGGAGAATGCACCCCACAGTGCACCTTCGATGCTGGTGGTCGCAATTCGACCCGCCAGCGCGCCGCCCAGTGTCGCAAACAGAAACCCCTGCAGAGCCGTACTGGCTCCGGCCGTGAGAATTCCGGCGGTGACCGAGACGGCTACCGAAACCGCGGTCCGGAAAAACTTCTTGAAACTGAAAAACCCGCTCGGATCGGTCAGGCTCAGCGGATTGTTGTAGACGTAGGTATAGCGGTTGAGCGTGGTCGCGTCCTCTACAAACGGGTCGGCCTGCAGGAACCGGCCGAGCTGCGGGTCGTAGATGCGCCCGTTCATGTGGATGACGCCCATTGCGTCGGCGTGCTCGTGGCCCGTATAGCCCCTTGGCGTGATGTCGAGCACCGCCAGCGCCCAGACCGGCGTGATGCCCATGGCCCACTGCTGCCAGACGGTGGCCCAGTCGTTGCCGTCCCGGCGCTTGCCCCACGCATCGAATCCCATCTGTGCAACGATCTGCCCAACTTCGTCGGTGATCGCCGTGGTCGATCCGAGGTGGTCGGTGTGCAGGTAGCGCGTGCGGTCGATGCCGGTGGCCTCGAAGAACGTCGCGATCGCCACCCCGCCGATGTAGCGGCGGAACTCGCCCGAGTCCGGGTCGGGGCCCCGGTAGACCACCTCGACTGAGCCGACGTAGTGGGTCCGGCGCGTAACCGTGCCCTGATCGAGCTCGCGCTTGAGCGTCCGGGCGCGGTCGGCCCCGTAGTGGAACTCGACCTGCTTGCCGTCGCGCTCGATCCGGCGGATCTTGTCGTAGGTGGTGTAGTGGAACTCGCGGTCGAGCAGGCCGCGCTCGTAGTCGCGAATGACGTTGCCGTTGGCGTCGTAGTCAAAACTTCGCTCGCCTGCTTCGGTGACCGCGTGCGGTCTCGCGCCGGTGTAGCGGTAGTTGCGCCCGCCCGGGCTGCTGCAGTCCGAACCGGCCAGGTCCGATTTGCACACAATGTTGCCGGAGCGGTCGTAGCGCAGTAGCTGCACGGTCTGCATCGTCGCGCCGTCGATGCGTTGCAGGACTTCTTCCAGCCGGTCGCGGTCGTCGTAGGTAAACCCCTCGAGCTGGTTGCGCATGCCGCCGCGGTCGTGGCGCCGCTTCAGGTTGCCGACTTCGTCCCAGAAAAGCTCCAGGTTCTGCACCAGCAGGTTACCGTTGCCGTCGACCTTGTGTTCCAGCCGACCGGTGGCCGGGTCGTAGTGGGCATCGACCTCCATGCCGTTGCCTATCACTGCCCGGGTCACCTGGCCGCGCGGGTCCTGGTCGAGCACTTCCCAGTAGACCTGGCCGTTGCGGCCTTGCCGGGCTTCCTTGAGCTGACGGAGATAGCCGTGCGGGTTATAGACGAACCGCGTGCCGCGGTCGCCGCCGGCGGCATCGAAGGACTGGAACACCCGACCGAACTGGTCGTAGGTGGTGCGTTCGGTGTAGTTGCGGTTGAACCCGCCGGCCTCGGCGATCGTGGTGTCGACCTGCTTGAGCCGGCCGAGGCCGTCGTAGCGGTAGTCGCGCATGGTGGTGTGGTTGGCCGCCCGGCCGTCGCTGTACTGGCTGGACTCGTGCGTGAGCTGGCCGAAGTTCGGGGTCTGGGCGATATTGCCGTATCGCCAGGTGGTGGTGCCGAACACGGTGCCGTCGCAGGCCGACACGCTGCCCGTGCCGGTCATGTCGCGGCGAAGGGTCCACCGGCCCAGTTCGTCGTAGACGACTTCGGTCAGCTGGCCGTTGGCGTCCTTCTGGCAAACCAGTTCGCCCAGTGCGTTGTGGCGGTAGGTCCAGGTGCCCTTGTCCGGATCGACCATACGCTTCTTGTGCCCGCGACCGTCGTACTCGATCACGATCGTGTCGCGGTCCAGCGGACCGTCAGTGCTGGTCAGCTGGCCAAGCGCGTCGTAGCCGTAGGTGGTTTTCCCGCCGTCTGCGGCGATCTCGTTGATCTTCTCGCCCAGTGCGTTGCGGTCGGTCCGGTGCAGCTTGCCGCGGGCGTTGGTGTGGACTGTGCTAATGCCCAGACTTGTACCCGAGCCGACCCGAGTATAGCTGAAACCCTCGGTATTACCGTCGGGCAGGCGCACGAACTCGACCCGGCCGATCTCGTCATAGGTGGTGCGGGTCCAGAACGCCGTCCGGCCGGAGAAATACGGCTCCGAGATCTCAACTGGCCGCGCGGCATAGTCGTAATGGGTATCGGTGTTGATCCGTTCGCCGTTGAAACCCCAGACGATCGTGCGCGTCTCGCGCCCGAGCGTGTCCTTGCATATCCATGACCGACTGCCATCGCTTGCCGTGCGCTCCTCGCGCGAGACGGTGCCGGACGGGCAGTAGCTGTGGCCGCCTGAGCCGTGCAGCGTACGTGTCCAGGCGCCGTCCGGGGTGTAGCTGTAGTGTGGCCGGCCCATGAGATCGAAATCGGCAATTGCGATCACCCCCTGGGCGTCCCTGACCTTCGTGGCATTGCCGTAGCGGTCGCGGGCGAGTACGTTGCGGGTGGTGCGCCAGGCGCCGTTCAGCCAGACCTGTTCGGTATCGACGAACCGGCCTTGGCTGTCGTAGAGGCTTTTCGTTCTGCGCTCCTGGTCAATTTCCGGGCCGATGTCATCGCCGGTAACCGTGGTGGTTTCGCGGTTGCCGAAGTCGTCCAGTGCATACACGGTCTTCAGGCTGCCCGTGGCATCGGCGCACGAGGCAGCATTGACCGTTTCGCGGGTCAGGATGCCGGTAGCAGAGTCATAGGCGAATGTCGAAATACGGGTGACCGGGTCCTCGCCGGGTCGGGCGCTTGTCACCGTGCTGCATTCCAGCCGCCCCAGATGCCACGACGACGAGTCGTTGGCATAGGCATTGGTTGTTGTCTGTCGCGCCACCCGGTTGGTCGTGCCGCTTTGGCTGGTGTAGGTGGACACCGCGACGTGTTCGACGTTGCCGTAATCGTCGATGACGCCGTTCTCGGTCACGACCCGGCGGGTGAACTCCGACCCGTCCATGACCCCGGTCGACGCGTACGTCGGGTTGAAGCTCCATTCCTCGCTTCCGGCCAGATACGGGTGGACCAATCCGGCAATTGTGGCGCGTTCGGCCCAAGTGTTGCGGCTGCACCCGAGGAAGATCTTCCCGCTGGTGTTCCATGAGGCGCTGCTAAAGCCGGCGCACGAGTTTTCGATCCAGTTCGGGAATTTCGGTGCCCCGGTCGACGGCCACGGATTGCCGTTCAGAAACCAGCTTCGCGTGGCCTCGGGCAGGCCGATGAACGGGAACTCCTGCTGGTAGCGGGTGCGGGTGAGCATGCCCGACTGCGGATCGAAGCTGGCGACCTCGCGGAAACCCAGAAAGCCGCGCCCGCCGCCGGCAATCCGGGCCTCGCTATAGAAATACTCGACCCGGGTTGTGCCGGTTGATTGAAATGTGCTGCCGGTCGCATTGCCGTTGAGCACGTATTGCGGGCTCAGGCTCGTGGCGCTGCTGACGACATGGATCGGCGGGATGACATCGTAAACAACCGAGCCGGCCGCGGTCCGGCTCGCGCCCGAGGTGCCGCGACGGTAGACGGCCGGATCGGTCAGCGGCTTGAAAGCGAGCTCGGTCCAGGCCCCGTAGCCGTCGGTGATGCGCCTGAGCACGAAGGCCGGCGAGGTAATGCCGCCGCCACTCCGGACACCCGGCCCGAACAGGTATTTGAGGTCGCCGGAGGAATTGGGCACGATCAGCAACTGGTCGGTCTTGGCGCTGCCGTTGAAATCGGCGAGAAGCGAACTCGCGCCCCTGCCCACGTTGCCGGCCGCGGCCGCCGTGGAAACCAGCGGCGCGAAGTGGCCTGCCCCGCTGTCCGTCCGACTCCAGTCCCAGTATGAGACCTGCCACACGGCACTGCCGCTGGAGGCGGCCGACGGGAACAGCGCGTCGGGATGACCGTCTCCGTTGATATCGGTCAGTTGCATGTGCCTGGTGATCTTGTCTTCGGTCGGCCAGTGAGTGATCCACTGGGCCAGACCGAAGCTGCCGCCGCGGTTGAGCCGCAGTTCCCACCGCTCCGTCGATGGCGATGACGGGTTGAAGTACAGCGCATCGACCAGCCCGTCGGCGTTGAGATCGGTCAGCTCGAGATCGCGCGCCTTCGGGAATCCGCCTTCGGTTTCGTCGTCTTCGGTACTCGCGAGGACCTCCGTCGAGCCCAGGCGGTACTCTCCGGTCAATTCATTGAAGCGCATTTCGAACAGAATGTAGCGCCCCTGGGTCTTGAGGTTCGAGTTTGCCGTCGACGCATCGTCATCGTCGGCCGGCCTCGGGCAGGTCGCCCCTCTGCAGTCGATGAATTCCTCGCGCACCGCCATGACCAAGTCAGCGCGGCCGTCGCCGTTTACGTCGATGACGTCAGCGTTGGCGAAGTCGAATACCCGTACGCCCGTGAAGGAAGGCCCGGGCGTTCGTGGGAAATGTTCCGAATCGAGATCGAAAATGAATCGCTGAGGCTCGGCCAGCGTGGCGCCCGGCTGGGCCGGATTGAAACCCTCATTGCGCACCACCTTGAGCACGCCGGTGCCGGCATAGGCCAGATCACCGAGCCCGTCGCCGTCCCAGTCCAAGACGTGGGCGTTGAACGGGGTGCGCGTGGCCGATGCGCCGGCCCGCACCGGCGTGTCCGGCTTGCCGGGACCGGTCGAGGAATTCCCGGGAGTATCGACGGCGGTCGCCGTGCCGACCTGCAACGCGGAGTCCAGACCACCGGTCGCGGCGTTCCAGCGGTGGACCTCGAACGATGTGACCTTTGGAGTGAGCTGTGCCAGGTACAGGATATCGTTGTATCCGTCGGCGTCGATGTCGATGACCTGCAGCTCCGGCAGGCCATCGTCGCCGGAGAGCACCCCGCCGCCGAGTTCCGGCCCCGTGACCAGGCGGCCGAATCCGATCCCTCCGGCCGCATCCTGATGCGCCAGGCGCCATTTCAGCACCGGCGGGTTCTTGCTGCCGTTCTTGAACAGAAAGACCAGGTCGCTCAGACCGTCCCCGTTCAGGTCCGCGGGCAGTTGCTGGACCAGCTTCGAAACCTCGTTGTCCGACAGCGTGAAACTCGGCGGAGCCGACGCCGACAGCGAACCGAGCGCCAGCGGCCCCGAATGCCAGTCGAACACGGTCGGTGCAAAACAGGTGCTTTGGTTGCATTCGGTCACCTGGCGCAGCGCGCTGCGGCCGGTGCCGTCGCCCTAGTAGGCCAGGTTGTAACGGCGAAGCTCGAGGCCCTGAGCTTGCGAGATGATGCGCTTCAAGCGATAGTGGCGCCTGAGTTCGGCCCCGGCGACAAACGCCGCGGAGCGGTCCGTGGCCGGGCGGAGCTCGTATTCGAATGTTATCGAGTGCAGCGGCGAGCGCTCCGTCGTGCCGGCGGCATGGCCGCTGTAGTCAATCCGCGCCAGTACTGTTTCGACCCCGGGCGTGCTCGCCTGCTTATCTTCCCAGACAAACTGCATGAAGTTGCCGGCGCTGTCTTCGACGCGGCCGAGGTTCCAGCTCCACGCGGGCCCGAGCTTGCTCGAGACCCGGGAGCCGCCGCCCTGGCTGCCGGCGCGATCGATCGCGCCGTACCAGCTCACGGTGCCGTCCTTTCGCCAGACCTTGAAATACGCCGGCCCGCCGCCCTGGCTGCCGAACGACCGGATGCGCACGATCTGGTCGACTTCCAACCGGTATTCGACGCCGTTGCCACCGTAGGTGCCGCCGGAGATCTGGACCAGGCGCTGGCCATCGAGGCAGAAGCGGTCGTTCGAGGTCAGATCGACGCCTCCGGAAACGCCATCGGTCTCGAGCGTCTTCGAACACCGGGTGATCGCGCCGATGCCGTCGAGACTCCAGCCCAGTCCGGCGACGCCATTGCCGAACTGGCTGTTGTAGGTCAGCGCCAGTTGCGGTGCCATCCCGCCGCCGGAAGGTGCGGTCATGACCGGGATCCGGTAACTTGCCGCGCCGGCTTCGGTGACCCGGAACTCGCCTCTTGTGGCACCGGTCGTGATGCTGGCCGGATCGGCGACGAACGCCGGATCGTCGATCGGGTCGGGTGGCACCTCGGCGGCCACGGTCGTGACTTCCACCGGGTGACTGCGTGCAAGCAGAGTGGAGGTAGCCGAGCCGGTGCGCCGGATCTGGAACTCGTAGCGGCCGTCGCCCGGCAGCGTATGCGCCTGCGCCACCTGACTGCCGGGAATGTTGCTGAAAATCCGCTGCGGCGTGCCCGAGGGCAGCGTCTTGCGGTAAACGGCGGCCTCCGGATACACCCCTTCCAGCACCCAGCGCAGGTCCAGCGTACACTGCTGGCCGACCGAAACATCACAGTCGGTCTTGCCGTCGACACCGCCGATCACCGGCCGGATGTCGTGGAAGTGCGACAGCTTGACCATCAGGTCCAGACTGGAACGGCTGCCCAGCACCAGTCGCCCGGGGCGATAGGACGGCAGTTGCAGGTCGGCCCAGATCCGGCCGCCGCGCTCCGGACCCGGTCCGACCGGGTCGTAGGAACGCGCTACGTTGGCGCCGCTGGTGTTGTCGCAGTCCCCCAGCCACTCCACCGTAACCTCGTGTCCGGCGGGCGTGACGGTGTCCGGCGCGGTCGCGTCGAAAACCGTAAACGCACAAAATTCCTCTCGCCCGGTGCCCGGTGGTGCGATTTGCGCGTTCCCCCAGTCCGCCCGCGCCCATACCGGGCGACCGGCGTTATCGAAAAATACGAACTTCAGCGACTCCTGGTTGTTCTCGATCCAGATCACCATCGAAGCCGCCGGATCAAGGGCACCCGACGATGACAGTGTCGACCAGTCGCCAAGGTAGTGGTCGTGCGGCGCCGGCTCGTCTCCCGGCGCCAGATTGTCCGCGAACTCCAGGGTATCGGCGACCCAGGTATTGGTGTCCTGGCTGGCGTACATTCCGCCGCGTTGGCTGCGCCAGCGCACCGAGACCTGCTTCGGATCCCTTGCGTTCGGTGTGATCTCGACCATGCCGATGACTAGATCGACCTGCTTGCCGTTGTCCAGCCGGCGGTAGCGCAGCGCACCGCTGAACGTGTTCCCGGAACTCGGCGGTTCCAGTTGCGCCCACAGCCAGATTGGAATGTAGCGCTCCAGGATGGGGTCGTACTCGTAGGTCAGCCAGCGCACCAGAAGTTCGAAAAACGGCGGGTCTTCCGCTCCGAGCGCCTGCTGCCGGATCAGCGAGTTCAGCCACATCAACTGCCAGGCGTTGTACCTGGTTTTTTGCGATATGAACGAACCGGGATGGGTCAGCGCCGGCCCGCCGACCGAGCTTGATCCGAACTCATCGCCGGAAGGTTCCGGCGTGGTGACTTTCACGGAATCAGGGATTCGGACCCGGATCTCGTCGCTGATCGGGCCGCATTCCTGGCGCCGTGTTGGCTCGCTGAGACAAACCTGTGCATGTATCCGCTGCTCGCCCGGAGTCTGGCTGGAAATCGACTCGTTGGCATTCAGCGTAGCAAACGACCACGCCTCGACGCCGTCATCGACGTGAATTCGCAGGTAATGCGCCGTTGGACCCAGTTCGATATGGTCGGGCAACTCGAAATCCAGCCGGAATCGTCCCTGGCCGATCTGGCTGCGGTCGATCGAAATCCCCGGTGTAGGAAGTCCGTCCCCCGACTGTGCGCCGGCTGTTGCGGCCACGGCACTCCAAAAAAGCAGAAAAATCCCCGCCACGCGCCGTCCCCGGGCACGATCGAACTCTTGATTGTTCACAACGAATCCCCTTTGGGCTCATCCCCAGCCCGGATGGTTCTCCCCTGCACCGCTGCAGCATGTGCAACGGCAACTTGAAACGGCAAAGAGGATCAGCAAATGAAGCGAACTACAAAACCAACCCAGCACGCCGCTTGATTTTCAAAATAGTGTGAAACGAGGGCGCGTGTCAAGTACGCATCCCGTCGGCGACGGCGCACCGGCCTGCGGCACAGGAATGATTCGCCCGCGAGTACGCGCCGAGGCGCAGCGTCAGTGCCTGCTCAGCCTTCGGCGTCGCGAATCGCGGGCCGGGCGTTGACCTTTTTGTACCAGGCCGACAGGTGCTCGTGCTCGTCGAAACCGCGCTTGATCGCGCGGCAGCCGAAGTCGATCGCGACCAGCGCGTCGATGTCGGCGACCGAGAACGCGTCGCCGGCCACCCACTGCTCGTCGGCCAAGCGCGCGTCGAGGTCCTCGAGGTAATGTCCGAACCGGGTCCGTCCGCGTTGGGCCAGCTCGGCGATCTGCGGAATCGCGCGCCGTCCGGGCAGCGCGTGGTCCTTCATGCCTTCGGCGGCGTTGCGGAACGCCTCGGCCGCGGCCTGGATGCCGTGCGTCTCGACCCACATCACCCACTGCGTGACGAGTGCGCGCTGCCGCGCCTCACCTCCGAGCAGCGGTGGCTCCGGGTGCTGCGATTCGAGATACTCGCGGATCGCGATCGTGTTCCACAGGCAGGTGCCGTCGTCGAGCTCGAGCACCGGCACGGTGCACTCGGGGCTCTTGTTCGCGAAGTCGTCGCACAGATGCTCGCCGGCGCGCAGGTCGACCTCGACGGTCTCGATCTCCAGGCCCTTCTCGGCCAGGTACAGCGTCACGCGCCGCGGGCTCGGCGCACCGGTGCAGGTATACAGACGCATGGCGGGTCTCCGTGTTCGTTCGGGTCCGGGCCATTTTCCCACAATCGGTCGGGAAGCCTCCGAAAACCGCTGCGCCCGAGCGCGGCTCCAGGAATTTGTCCCGAAAATCGCCTTCCGACCCCTTGAAATCGCACCGAACAGCCCCCACGAGTGCTCCCGCAGGGAGCGAGGGGCTCCCGGCACGGTTGATGTTTTGATTGATCGCTTCTGTAGCAAGGAGGTGTTTGATTATGGCATTGACTCAGATGATCCCCAGCCGCTGGTTCGGCCGTGAAACCACCCCGGCAGTCGGCGGCCTGTCGCCGCGTTCGACCGCGCTGCGCGGCAGCGACGATCCGTTCATCCGCATGCACGAGACCATGGACCGGCTGTTCGACAGCCTGTTCGACAGCTCGCCCGGATGGTCGGTGGCGCGAGACGGCAACGGCCGGATGCTGTCGCTGATGACCCCCGAGCTCGATATCGCCGAGACCGACAAGGCCTATCAGCTCGCGGTGGACCTGCCCGGCGTCAACGCCGACGACATCGAACTGAGCGCCGAGGAAGACGCGCTGGTCATTCGGGCCGAACGCAAGGAGCACAAGGATGAACAAGGCGTGCGCTTCCATCGGGTCGAGCGCCGCACCGGCCGCTTCGAGCGGATGCTGACGCTGCCGGGCGACGCCGATACCGACAACATCAGCGCCGAGTTCAGCAACGGCGTGCTCGAAATCACGGTACCGCGCCTGGAGGATGTCAGCTCCACCCGCGGCCGCCGGATCGAGATCAAGCACGACTGAACCTGCGGGCTGAATGGCGCCTGCCAAGGATGCCCTGGGATGCCCCCGGGCATCTTTTTTTACCCGGGCAGCGCCGCCATGCCGCCGGCCACGGCGGGCCGGCCTACGACCCGCTTTCGTCGAGCTTCCTTTCCAGTTGCTCGAGCTTGTCGCGCGAGCGCTCGAGCACGCGCTTCTGGATCTCGAATTCCTCGCGCGTGACCAGGTCCAGGCGCGCGAACTGATCCTCGAGCACGCGCCGGAAGCGCTTCTCCAGGTCCTCACCGGCGTTCCTCCACTCTCGGGGGAGGGCTTCGGCGAGCTTGCGGGTGATCTCGTCCAGGGTTCTCAGATCGGGGGTCTTGAAGTCGGAGCGCATACGCCAGCATACGGGATTGTTTACACTGGGCGCAGTTTGCCACAACCGGGACCTGCGGCCATGAAGCTTGTCACCGCAATCATCAAACCGTTCAAGCTCGACGACGTGCGCGACGCACTGGGCGATGCGGACATCACCGGCATGACGGTCAGCGAGGTCAAGGGCTTCGGGCGGCAGAAGGGCCACACCGAGCTCTACCGGGGCGCCGAGTACGTCGTCGACTTCCTGCCCAAGCTCAAGCTCGAGATCGCGGTGCCGGACGAACGGGTCGAGCGGGTCGTCGAGATCATCCGCGAGACGGCCGCGTCCGGGCGCATCGGCGACGGCAAGATCTTCGTTTCCGAGATCGAGCGGGCGGTGAGGATCAGGACCGGCGAGGAAGGCGACCAGGCTTTGTGACCTACCCGAGGGTCGCCCACTCTACTGCGCCTCCCCACAACCGGCCCCCGCGGCGCTTTGCTCGGTCCCGCATCCTCAACGTAGTGTCAACTACGCTTCCGGTGCGCTCGGTCGCAAATCACCGCGGGCGCCAGCCGTGGGAAGCGCTCGCTACGAGTGGGCGGACCTCGGGAAGGTCTGGTACAGGGCCGCGTCTTTTCGCCCCGGGCAGCGCTTCGTCGCCGGAAAAATTCCTGTGGGAGCCTGCCTTGCAGGCGAAATTCACTTTTCGCGAGCAAGGCTCGCTCCTACACGGGTGGCTGGGGCGTGTTTTGCCTGTTGAGGGTGCTTCGTGGGCCGATTCCAGCCGGCGCAACCGTCCTCTGATTCGCCACTTTCGATTCACGATTCACGACTTACGAGACGAATAGGATTCCAAGGCGTGGCAATAACCATTATCATTCCGCAAGTGCCTGATTTTATTTGTTATCCTCGGCAACCAACATTCATCCCGGACAGGTGAAGCAATGAAAGGCGACAGCAAGGTCATCGAATATCTCAACGCGGTGCTCAAGAATGAGCTGACCGCGATCAATCAGTACTTCCTGCACGCCCGGATGCTCGACGACTGGGGGCTGGGCGTGCTCGGCAAGAAGGAGTACGACGAATCGGTCGAGGAAATGGAACACGCCGATCACCTGATCAAGCGGATCCTGTTTCTCGAGGGGCTGCCCAACCTTCAGGATCTCGGCAAGCTCTACATCGGCGAAACCGTGCGCGAGGTCCTCGAGTGCGACCTCAAGCTCGAGCACGAGGCCTGCCCGGTGCTGCGCGACGCGATCCAGTACTGCGAGGAAGTGCGCGACTACGTCTCGCGCGAGCTGTTCGAGAAGATCCTCGATGACGAGGAAGACCACATCGACTGGATCGAGACCCAGCTCGAACTGGTCGACAAGGTCGGCGAGCAGAACTACCTGCAGTCGCAGATGAAGACGGCCGATTGAAGTCGTAGCGCCTGCGCCGGGATCGATACAAAAGAAAAATAGCCGCGAGGACGCGGCTTGTCCTACGGCCGGTCTTGAGCCGGGTTTTCGCAGGAGCGGCGTCCACGCCGCGATCATTCGCGGCAGCGAATCGGGGCCTTGGCGCAATGTTACCGCGCGCCAAGGTCCCATCCGGCATTGTGCCTTCGGGCGCGAAATATCACGCGCCGCGCATCGTCCCGACCCGGTCAGGATTCAAGGATAGGTTCCATCGGAGTAAACAATGAAGAACAACATCACCACGCTTGCCGTCATCGTGCTCGTTATGCTGGCGATGGCTTGCACGCCGGCCGAGCCGCCGCCGGAGGCGATCGGGCCGGGCCCGGATCCGCACAGCTTCGCCAACTACGAGCAGGTCCGGATCGGGCACCTGGAGCTGGACCTCGAGGCGGACTTTCGCCGGCGCGTCCTCAGCGGCTTCGTCGTGCTCGATCTCGAGCGGACCGAAGACGCCCGGCGGCTGGTGCTGGACACGCGCGACCTGGACATCCGCGACGTCAATCGGGTCGGCACCGATGGCAAACTCGAGCCGCTGTCCTGGCGACTCGGCGCCCCCCGCCAGGAGCGCGAGTATCTCGGCACGCCTCTGGTTGTCGCGCTCGAGCCCGGCGTCGATCGGGTCCGGGTCGACTACACGACCTCGCCGGGGGCCTACGGTCTGCAGTGGCTCAACGGCGAGCAGACCACGTCGGGCGAGCCGTTTCTGTTCTCGCAGTCGCAGCCGATCTTCGCGCGCACCTGGGTGCCGTTGCAGGACACGCCGGCGGTGCGCTACACGTTCGACGCCACGCTGCGCGTGCCGGATCACCTGATGGCGCTAATGGGCGCAGCCGGCAACCCGACTTCGATACAGTCCGATGGCGTCTACGAGTTCACGATGCCGCAGCCGATCCCTTCGTACCTGATGGCAATCGGCGTCGGCAAACTCGAGTTCCGCGCCACCGGTCCGCGCTCGGGCGTCTACGCCGAGCCGTCCCTGATCGAGGCGGCGGCCGAGGAATTTTCCGAACTCGAGGCAATGATCAACGCCGGCGAGGAACTGTACGGGCCGTACCGCTGGGACCGCTACGACCTGCTGATCCTGCCGCCCAGCTTCCCGTTCGGCGGCATGGAGAACCCGCGCCTGTCGTTCATCACGCCGACGGTGATCGCCGGCGACAAGTCGCTGACCGCGCTGATCGCGCACGAACTGGCCCATTCGTGGTCGGGCAACCTGGTCACGAACGCCTCCTGGCGCGACCTGTGGCTGAACGAGGGCTTCACGACCTACTTCGAGAACCGGATCGTCGAGGCGCTGTACGGCGCCGAACGCGCCGGGATGGAGGCCACGATAGAATACCAGGGCCTGGTCGATGAACTCAAGGAACTGGAGCCGGCCGAACAGGCGCTCGCGCGCGACGTCTCGGCGATCGACCCGGAAAGCGCGTTTTCCGGCATCCCGTACGACAAGGGCCGGCTGTTCCTCAACTGGCTCGAGGCCCGGTTCGGGCGCGAGACGTTCGACGTGTTCCTGCGCGAGTACTTCGATCGCTTCGCGTTCGAATCGATCACGACCGAGGATTTCGTGGCCTGGCTGGAGGAACACCTGCTGCCGCGAGACCCGGACGCGGTGACGATGGATCAGGTGCGCGAGTGGATCTACCAGCCCGGCATCCCGGAATTCGCGGTGCTGCCGGACTCGGACGCGTTCGAGACCGTCGACCAGTGGCGCCGCAAGTGGCTGGCCGGCGAGATCCGGCTCGATGAGATCCCGGCCGGCGAGTGGACCGTCAGCGAATGGCGCCACTTCCTGCTCGGCCTCGCCGACAAGCTGGACGCGGAGAAAATGGCCGCGCTGGACGCCGAATTCGGCCTGACCGAAACCGGCAACGTCGAGATCCTCTACCTGTGGCTGGTGCGCGCGATCGAGACCCGCTACGAGCCGGGCATCGAGCGGCTCGAAGACTTCCTGCTCGAAGTCGGCCGACTGAAGTTCATCGAACCGCTATACAAGGAGCTGGCCGCCACCGACTGGGGCCGCGAATGGGCGATCGACGTCTATGAACGCGCGAAGGCCGGCTACCACCCGATGACGCGCAAGGCCGCCGAGCGCGCATTGGGCATGGAGCAAGAGGCCGGGTCGGAGTAACGCAAATGCCGGGGAACTGGCCCCGGCCTGGTCCAGGCCTGGACGTTCGCGGGCCGGCCCGACGTGGCCGGCAATCCGTGCACAATCGTCATTCCGGGCGATGTGGACTCTGCGCCGATTCTGCCCCGCGTCGGCTCAGGCGTTGCTCCGACGAACCGCGGAACGCCATGCGGGCGCGAATTCAGGCGATCCCATCAGTCGTCCCGACAGCCGAGCTGGCGTGTGGACGCCAAGCGCTGGAATTGGAACTGCCCGCTGCCGAATTCCGGACGAAGCGAATCGAACAGCAAAGTGCCTTGCGTACAGGACTCCAGTTCAAGGGTCAACGTGCCCCACGGAATCCCCCGCTCAATATCCGCCGGCCCCATGTCCGTCATGATGCCGCCTTCGTTGGTGTAGGCCTCGGCAAAGACCGAGCGTCCATTGACGAGTTCGCCGACAGCGTAGACCCAGGCCTGGTTGCCGTCCCGATCGAAGGTGTTCCAGATCACCAGCACGTTGTTCGGGTTGTCCAGCACGGTAATGTAATGGCCATCCCGCTCCGGAACAAAGTAGACACCATTGATGCCGCCATCGGTCAGGCGCCGCTGGGCCAGTTCCACGGCCCCGCGATCGCACTGAGCCAGGCCATCGCCATTGCCGTCGATGTCGCGGCCTATGCCGAGAATGTCGACTTCGCCGCAGAAGGCCGGATCAGCGCTGTCCACGCCGGGACTGGCCGCGGTCAGGCCGAAGACGGGCACGGTTCTGCGGAAGAAATTCAACAGGCGCAACGGGAGGAGGCCCGTCGGTTGTCCCTCGATATCCTCCGGTCCATCCAGTGCGCAGCTCGTATCCTCGACCAGGTTGTGGCCCAGGCTGACGACCGGGCCGATGCAGGCGTTCGGCTCCTCAGGTCCCGACGAGTCTGTACGGGTCACCTCCGGGATGATGGTGTTGACGAGTTCGGTGATCGCCCCGTCCTCGGTAAGCAAGGCCGGTCCCTGGGTTGCCAGTGTTGCATTCTGGGCTGCCAGTGTTGCATTGATGATCCGAACAAGCCCGCCGCGGTTGGCAATAATCCCCGCAGGGGCGCCGGATTCAGCGGACAGCACCTCCCGCAATTCGGCGCTGCCGGCATGATTGGTCAGGATACCGCTCTGCACACCGAGACCGGAAACAGCGATTTGCACATTCAGGAAGGTGGTCCTCTCGATAACCAGCCGGCCGTGGTTGCTGATCACCGGGGAGTTGTCAAACTCTATGAATCCACCGGTGAACCCAAGGCCGGTCAGGCTTTCGAAGTTCAGGCTTTCGAGCACCAGATCACCATGATTCTCGATCAGACTATCGCGCTGGGTGAGCGAAAAGCCTTCTATCACCAGCCGGCGCAGGACCAGCCGACCGCCGGGCTCGACCCGGATCAGCTGATCCGGACCGCCAGAGCCATTGGCCGGGCGAAAGACAATCCTATCGATGGTAGGGATGATCTCCACATCGCCGACAATGGGCGGAAGCGACTGATCTCGCCCGAATTCAAACAAACCGTTCGTGATGATCAGCTGATATTGCTCGGTTGCAGCGTTCGCCCGCTCAATGGCCTCCTGCAACGCCGCGACATCGCCTGGCGGAATCGTGATTTGCTCGACCCCCCACGCCGTGGCGCCATACAGCAGGAGCAACACCGCAAGGGCGTGGCCGAGGCCGGTCCCCGGCAGTCTCCGCGGTTTGTGGATGCACAAATTTCCGCTGTTCGCAAAGGTCGTCATAAAAAGTCCCCTTTTCCACCGCCTCTGGAAGTGTAACCGCCCTTTTCGCTGCGTTCCAGCAGGGTATCCGGATCGGCGCCTGAGACTCCCCTCCATTAATGTTGCCCGGCGGTAATGCGTCAATGTCGTTGACGATTCCGGCCTGCGGCAGTTGCATTAAAGCATGTTGCGATGGTCGTCCCGCTTGATTACAATGATTGCATTGCAGTCACCCGGACACGCCAGTGGCCAGCCTGACAATCCGCAATCTGGACGACGAGGTCAAGGCCTGGCTGCGCGAACAGGCGGCACGGCACGGCCAGTCGATGGAGCAAGAGGTGCGCGATATCCTGCAGCGAGAGGCCCGGTCCGGGCCCACAGGGGCAGAATTCGCCCGCCGGATCAACCGGCGCTTCGCCGCGCTCGCGGTCGAGGAGTTGCCGATCCCGCCTCGCAAACCGGTCCGGCAGCCACCCGACGCAACCGCGTGAACGGGGTTCTGCTCGACACCAATGTCGTCTCGGAATTGATGCGCCCGAATCCTTCCGGGCGGGTTCTGTCCTGGTTCGCCGAGCAGAGCGATGCGGCGTTCTTCGTGAGCGCGATCACGCGCGCCGAAATATTTCTGGGCATCGCCCTGCTGCCCGAGGGCCGGCGCAGGGACCGGATTGCCCGCGCGGCGGAAGGGATGCTGAATGAGGATTTTGCACGACGCTGCCTGGCATTCGACGCCCGTTGCGCGGATGAATACGCCCTGATTGTCGCGGCACGAACGAGAACCGGCCGCCCGGTCACGACCGAGGACGCGCAGATTGCCGCGACGGCGATCTGCCACGACATGCCGCTGGCCACCCGCAATCTTCGCGACTTCGAGCACATTGCCGGGCTGAAGCTGCTCGACCCCTGGGCCTGATCGCATTTTCCGACAGCGCGGCGCTAAAACGGTACAATATTGGTCCTGAATAGCCACGCACCGATTCACGATGTTCAGCCAGTCCTACGCACCGGTCAAATTCGAGCGCGACGCCGAGGTGGCGCTGATTCCCGAGGGCCAGATGGTCGAGCTTCCGGCCGGCACGACCGGGTACCTGACCCAGTCGCTCGGCGGCAGCTTCACCGTCTACGTCGACGGCCGGCTGTTTCGGCTGGCCGGCGACGACGCCGACGCGATCGGCCGCGAGCCGCCGCCGAAGCCCGAGCTGCCCGAAAACGCCACCGACGAGGACCTCGAGGCGGTGATCTACAAGCAGCTCAAGACCTGCTACGACCCCGAAATTCCGATCAACATCGTCGATCTGGGTCTGATCTACGACTGCGAGATCCACAACAACAGCGCCGGCGGGCGCGAGATCGAGGTCCGGATGACGCTGACGGCACCAGGCTGCGGCATGGGCGAGTTCCTGGTCGACGACGTGCGCTCGCGGCTGCTGCGGATCCCGACCGTCGAGCGCGTCGACGTCGAGCTGACATTCGACCCGCCGTGGAACCAGGAGATGATGACCGAGTCGGCGCGGCTCGACACGGGGATGTTCTGATTGGTCATGGCCCAGGGTCATGGCGCAGGTCTGACCCGCAAGCTCATTCGGCAGATCAGCGACCCCAGCCCAATGCCGCGAACACGCGCCGGTCGGCCGCGTTGAAGCCTACGGCAGGTTCGTAGTCGCGGTCGGCGAGGTTGTCGACGCGGACCTCGGCGCGCCAGTGCTCGAGCAGGCGCACGCCGGCGCGCAGGTTGACCAGCGTGTACGAACCCAGCCGGACGTTGCCGACATCGAGCCGGTCGCCGACGTGCACCAGTTCGCCGTCGAGATTCCAGCGCTCGGCCCACCGGTAGCCCAGCGTCCAGCTTCCCTTGAAGTCGCTGCGGCGCAGCAGGTCGTCGCCGGTTTCGCGGTCTTCCGGGTCCTGCCAGGTCAGGTTGAAGCGGCTGGACCATCCGGCACGGGCCCAGTCGTGGGTGAATTCCAGCCCCTGGATACGCGCTTCGTTGACGTTGATCGCGCGAAAATTCTCGCCTGAAAAATCGATCAGGTCGTCGATCCAGTTGCCGAACGCGCTGATCGTCAGGCGCCGGTGCGCGCCGGGCGTGAAATCGACGCCGAGCTCGCCCGACCACGAGCGCTCGGGCTCAAGGTCCGGGTTGCCGGCGAACAGCCCGCCGAAACCGGGCGAGTAGAGCTGGTTGAAGCTTGGCGCGCGGAAGCCCTTGCCGCCGCTGGCGAACGCGCGCCAGCGTTCGCCCAGCACCAGGTTGACGCCGGCGTTGCCGGTGACCTCGGTGCCGAAGTTCTCGTCCTCGTCGATCCGAACGCCGGCTTCGTAGCCGGCGCGGCCGGCAAACCCCTCGACGCCGGTGAACACGCCGACATTGTCGCGGGCGCGGTTCCACTGGCCCTCGCTGACACCGGATTCGCGCCACGCGTCGGCGCCGAGAAGCCACGAATGGCCGGGTGCGAGATCGCGCTCGACCAGCACATCGCCCTGCAGCCGCCGGGTGACGACCTCCGAATTGCCGAACGCCGAGTCGGTCTCGAGCCGGTCGCGCAGCGTCGCCAGCCCGGCCTGCCAGCGCCACGGCCCGGAACCGTCGTGAAGATAATCGAACCGCCACGACCAGTTGTCGAACTCGGATTCGCCCTGGTCGAACTCGGTCTCGCCGGTCGCGGCCCGGCCGCGCCATGAAAGCCTGCCGGGACCAATGTCCAGGGCGCCGCCGGTCGTCGCCGACAGGTTTTCGAAGCCGTCGTCGTCGGGGTCGAACGAGAAGCCGCGCGGGTTCTGGGCCGAGAAGCCGTCGACCTTGCGCCCGGCCAGCGTCGCGTCCAGCGCCAGCGCCCCGGTCTGGTCGCCGGCCCCGAGCACGGCCCGGCGGTCGGCGTCGGAGCCGTAGCGAACTTCGGCATCGACCCCCTGCGGGCGGCGGGTGAAGATCTGGATCACGCCACCGATCGCGTCCGAGCCCCAGCGCGCCGCGCGCGGGCCGCGCACGATCTCGATGCGCTCGATCACCGCCGGGTCGAGAATCTCCCAGGTGAACGCGCCGGTGCCGCTGGCGGCCACGCGTACGCCGTCGATCAGCACCAGCACGTGATTCGAGCTGGAACCGCGCATGAATACCGAGGTCTGCTGGCCCGGCCCGCCGGTGCGCGTGATGTCGATGCCGGCCTCGAGCCGGAGCAGTTCGAGAAGATCCGGCGCCTGGGAGCGCTCGATGTCGGCGCGCGTGATCACCGAGATCCGGGCCGGCACGTTGGCGGCGCGCTGCTCGGTACGGTTGGCGGTGACGACGATTGGATCACCGCGCCAGGCCGAATCGGCCCGAACCGGCGAAGCGGCAAGACTGAACAGAACACAAACGCCCGCGGCCAGCGCAGGCAGGCAATTGAAGAATTTCACTGATATCGACTCCCGGCGCACGCCCGCGCCTTCGGGCCGCGGGAACGAATGCCGGGGGATGCGAGCTTCGGGAAGCCGGATTAGCGCATCGCCCTGGCCGCCCGCCGCGGCAGAACCAAACGCTTGAAGGCCGGTCTCCTGGCTCCCGGCGAGAACCCCGTGTCAAGGGGCTTCGGGACCGTCCCTTCCCGGACGCCGGGCGGCATCCAGTGGCATCGATCGATCCCGATGCGAATCACGACATTGCGCGTATCGCACCGCCGGTTACAGTTGCGGGGGCAGCGCCGGACTTTGCCGTTCAAGGCAGCACCGGCTTCCCGTTTCACTTCGCGACAGCGAAGCACCTCAAGCAACCAAAAAGCACCCTGGATTTCTCCAGGGCGCCCTTCAGTATAACGCGGGTCGGTTATCGGTGCGTTGCCTGACCCGGAGCCCGGGTCGATGGGGAGTCCGCCATTATTTATTGTGTAGCAATCGAAGAAAATCGCTTCAGGGCGTAGCGAGCGGCTGTCTGGCGCTGGCCGCTGGAGCGCAGGAACCGGAGCGTACATGGGAGTACGTGAGGATTCCGAGCACCACCGGACAGTGCCAGACAGACGCGCAGTAGGCCTGAAGCGATTTTCAGGCGGCGTCGCGGACCTGCTCGCTCTCCTCCGTCAACCCCGCCTGCAGCTCGCGCAGGTCGAAGTCGTCGACCGCGACGATCTCCATGACGCGCTCGCGCACGCTGGTCAGCAGCTCGGCTTCCTGGGCGTTGAACACGCCGGCCTCGACACCCGAGGCGACCTGTGCGTCGAACGTGTAGCCGGAGACCTTGCCGGCCCTGACCGCCTTGAGCAGCCTGCGCTCCAACGGCTCGGCCTTGATCACGTCGGGCAGCAAGGTCTCCATGTTGCCGGGCACGTGGCCCGGGCGGTCGGCCTTGTAGCAGCCGCGCGTGAGCCGGTCGCGGGTCTCGGACGGCGACAGCATCAGCGCGGCGACCTTGTGGCCGAGCCGGTCGTTGGGCCGGCGCTCGTTGGCGCCGAGCGGGAACACGATCCGGCGCAGGACCGGGCGCAGCGGCGCGATCGGGTAGTTGTCGATGACGCCCTTGAGCGCCTCCTGGATCCGGTAGATGCCGTCGTGGAAGGCCCAGGCCATGATCGGCTGGTCGGCCGCTGGACGGCCTTCGTACTCGAACCGGCGGAGCATGGCGGCCGAAATGTAGAGCCAGCTCAGCGCATCGGCCAGCCGACCGGAGATCTTTTCCTTGATCTTGAGCTTGCCGCCGTAGGTCGACATTGCGATGTCGGCCATCAGCGCGAACGCCGCCGTGTAGCGGCTGAGCTTGCGGTAGTACTTCTTGGTCTGCCGGTCGCCGGGCACGGCCGCGAAGCGCGCCATGCTCAGACCCAGCACGAACGACCGCGAAGCGCACGAAATGCTGTGCCCGACATGGCCGATCAGCAGCTTGTCGAACGCCTTGAGCCGCTCGACGTCGTCGTCGATCTTGAGCGCCTCGAGTTCCTTGAGCACGAACGGGTGGCAGCGGATCGCGCCCTGGCCGAAGATCATCATCGAGCGGGTCAGGATGTTGGCGCCCTCGACGGTGA
>JAVVDX010000047.1:0-21821 GCA_032251475.1 Wenzhouxiangellaceae bacterium
TGCCCGAAGCCGATGATGGGGCCGGCCCGCTATTTTTGATCTGACCCCGTTTCCGAAAAGACACTCAAGGATGCGCGCGTCGAGGCGGAGAAGCTCGGCCAGCCGGTGCTGCATGTGGTCCGGCGCGCGCTGCACATCGAGGATGCCGACCTGTACCGGTCGCTGGCGCACCAGCACGGGTTACGCTTCGTGCGCGCCGAGGACGTGCTGGCCGACCTCGACCCGCAGCTTTTCCGGATCTTCTCCAAGACCTTTCTCGACAACCAGCGCCTGATTCCGGTCTGCGTGCGCGACGACGAGCTGATCGTCGCCACCGACAATCCTGACGTGCAGACCGACGATATCGAGCACATGCACCCGTATTCGGGCATCGTTAAACTGCTCGTCACGCCGACCGATTTCCGGCGCATCTGGTCGAACATCGACATCACCAGCCGCGGCAACGAGCTGCTGCACTGGGATCGTCGCGACGAAGCAGAGGAGGGTCATCTCAAGGACCTGCTCGAGGAATCCGACGCGAAGCTCAGCCACCACCTGGTCTCGATCTACGAGGCCATCCTGCTCGACGCGGTCAGCGCGCGGGCCAGCGATATCCACATCGAGCGCTACGGTTCGCACATTCGCATCCGGATCCGCACCGACGGCGAGCTTCGCGATCTGGAACACTACAAGCTCACGCCGCGCGAGCACGCCGGGCTGATCAACGTCATCAAGGTTCAGGCCGAGATCAACATCGCCGAGCGCCGGCTGCCGCAGGGCGGCCGATCGCAGATGCGGGTCGGCAACGCCACGTTCGATCTGCGCGTGCAGATCCAGCCTTCGCTGCACGGCGAGCACGCGGTGATCCGGATCCTGTCGCAGAGCGGCCGCGTGCTCGGGCTCGACGACCTGGGCATGGCGCCGCAGATCGCGGCCACCTACCGCCGCCTGCTCGACAACCCGTCCGGGCTGGTGCTGGTGGTCGGGCCGACCGGTTCGGGCAAGTCGACGACGCTGTACGCCGGGCTGCAACTTCTGGCCGACGACGGCCGGCGCAAGGTCATCACGGTCGAGGATCCGATCGAGTACTCGATCGACAACATCCAGCAGACCCGGGTGCGGCCCGGGATCGGCTTCGGCTTTGCCGACGCGATGCGCTCGTTCGTGCGCCAGGACCCGGACGTGATCATGGTCGGCGAAATCCGCGACACCGAAACCGCGCTCGAGGCGATGCGCGCCTCGCAGACCGGCCACGTCGTGCTCTCGACACTGCACAGCAACGACGCGGTCGACGCCCTGCAGCGCCTGTACGACCTGCAGGTGCATTCGAACTCGATCGCCGGCGAACTGCTTGCAGTGATCGCGCAGCGCCTGGCCAAGCGGATCTGCCCGCATTGCCGGGAAGAAGTCGAGCCCGACCCGGTGATCCTGGCCGAGCTGTTTCCCGACGATCCGCCGGCCGGCTTCAAGTGCTTCGCCGGCGCCGGCTGCAAGGAGTGCAACGGGCGCGGCACGCGCGGCCGGATCGCGATCGTCGAGTACCTGCACGTCAACGACGATATCCGCAACGCGATCTCGGCCCAGCCGCCGGTCGGCGAGCTGCGCTGGCGGGCGCTGGACTGCGGGCTGATCACGATGCGCGACAGCGCGCTGGATCACGTCATCGAGGGCCTCGTGCCGCTGACCGAACTGCCGCGGCTGCTGCCCCAGGAACGCATGGCGCCCGAAAAGCGCGGCGGGGAGACGAGCCGATGAAGACCGACCGGACCAGGGGCCTGCAGCGCGTGCCGGCCGAGACGCTCTACGCCGGCGAGATCGAAAAGCTGATCAAGGCAGACAGCCACCCGGTCCCGCCGGGCTGGGCGATGTCGCCGATCGCGGTCGAGAAGTTCGTTGCCGGCGACGCCGAACTGGGCATCGAGCGCAAGTTCGTCGCCGAGCCCGGCGTCATCACGCGCGTTGTGATCTCGCTTTGTACCGAGCTTGGCGCGCTGCTGGTCGGCCCGCCCGGCACGGCCAAGTCGTGGCTTTCCGAACTGCTCGCCGCCGCGATCTCGGGGGATTCCTCGCTTTCGGTGCAGGGCGGCGCGGTCAGCGAGATCAGCCAGCTTTTGTACAGCTGGAACGAGGCGCTGATCAAGCGCTCCGGTCCGGTGCCCGAGGCGCTGGTGCCCAGCCCGATCATGCGCGGCATGCAGCAGGGCCGCATCGTGCGCTTCGAGGAACTGGCCCGGTGTCCGCAGCCGCTGCAGGACGCGCTGCTGACGATTCTTTCCGACCGGATGATCACGATTCCCGAATTCAGCGGTGAGGAAAGCGTGGTGTATTCGCGTGCCGGCTTCAACCTGATTGCGACATCGAACAGCGTCGACGCCGGCCTGTTCGCGATGAGCGCGGCGCTCAAGCGCCGGCTGAACTTCGAGGCGGTGCGGCCGATCCGCCACGTGGCCGACGAAATCGACGTCGTCCGCAACGAGATCATCAAGCGCAACCGGCAGTCGCAGATCGAGGTCGAGGTCAGCGACGCGGTGCTCGAAGTGCTGGTCACGATCTTCCACGAACTGCGCACCGGCCGAACGCTGGACGGCCGCAGCACCGACCGGCTCGCGGGCGCCTCGATGTCGACGGCCGAGGCGGTCAACGTCGCCCACGCCATCTGCGTGCACGCTTACTACTACGGCGACAAGGTCATGACCATCGACAATCTGCTGCACTTCCTCGTCGGCACCGCACTGAAGGACAAGCCCGAAGACCGCCGCCGTTTCCGGCACTACTTCGAAACCGAAGTCCCGCGCAAGCACGGCGCCCACTGGCAGGAGGCATTTGCCCAGCGCACAGTCATTCCCGGCATGTGATTGACATCACACTACAACCCGCTTAAAGTGGCTGCCACCCAGGGGGATGTTCGGGGCGAACTTCGATCATTTCAGCAGGAGGCCCGGTGACAAAACGTGTTCGACGCCTTGGCCGTCAAGGCGCTGGATCGAAAATCGCAAGCGTTTCGCTGGCGCTGCAGATGTCACTTTCGCTTCTCGTCGCGATCTCCGCCCCGGCGCCCGCCCAGGATTCCGGCAACGGCGCCGCCCCGAAAGCCAGAACCGACGGCCGCGTCTCCCGGCTCCAGGATGCTCTGGATGTCGAAGGTGAGTGGGACATCGGCGTCCCGCCGGTCGAAACCGAACCGACGTTCGAAGACCGGATTCGCGCCGGCACCGCGCTGGATTCCGAGGCCTATCTGGCGCTGGACGCTGAACTCAGGCGAACGCAACAGGCCCTGGCCGATAACCCCGACGACCCCCGGGCCCGCCGGCAACTCCAGGAAATCCGCACCGCCCTCGCCACACGCATAGAGGCCAACATGAGCCTCGGCTACCGCTATGCCACGCGCGTCTACATCGCCATGCTCGAAGACGCCGGCGCACCACCGGAGCAGATCCGGAACTACCGGCAAAGGCTCGCGGAACTGGCCGACTCCTGACCGCTTCGCGCACCCGGCACGGTGCGGCTTGCTCCGCAGACTTCCGGAATGTAAGATCGGCAACAAGGGCACCCGCAACGGCAGGGAGGGCGGCTCACCCATGGCACGATCAGCCAACCGCATCGAGCGGACTGCGCGCACCCAGCGCGCCGCGCTCGACCACGTGCGTATAGATCATTGTCGTGCGCACGTCGGAATGGCCAAGCAGTTTCTGGATCGTGCGGATGTCGGCGCCACTTTCGAGCAGATGCGTGGCAAAGGAATGCCGGAATGCGTGGCATGTAACCGGCTTGAATATCCGGCATTTACGCGCGGCGTTTTTGACCGCGCGTTGAACTGATTGGTCGAGAATATGGTGTCTCGCCCGCAACCCCGACTGCGGGTCGCGGCTGATCCTGGCCGCCGGAAATACGTACTGCCAGGCCGGCTCGAACTGCGCATTCGGATATTTTTTTGCAAGCGCGTACGGAAGAAGCACCCCACCGTGGCCCTGCCGACGGTCCGTCGCGGCCACCGAGAGCGCTTTCTCGACCTGGTCACGCATTCCCGGTACACACCGGTCCGCGAGTACGGTCACCCGATCCTTGTCGCCCTTGCCGCTGCGTACCACCAACTCCCGCCGGCCAAAATCGAAATCCTTCACCCGCAGCCGCAGCGCTTCGTTGATACGGAGACCGGAGCCGTACAGCAGGCCGACAATTCTGTCGTGCGGCGTTCGAAGCAAGCCCAGGATTGATCGAACCTCGTCAGGATCCAGAACCACCGGTACCCGCTTCCGGGTAGATGCGCGCACGACGTCGTCCAGCCACGGCACCTCCATTTCCAGAACGTGCCGATACAAGAAGAGAATGCCGTTCAGGGCCTGATTCTGGGTGTTGGGCGCAACATTCCGGTCCACGGCCAGGTGGCTGAGAAAAGCCCAGATCTCCGTCTTCCCCAACCCCGACGGGTGCTGCTTGTCATGGAAAAGAATATAGCGCCGCGCCCAACCGAGATAGGATTTCTCGGTTCGATAGCTGTAATGTCGGGTCCGGATGATACGCCGCATTCGGTCCAGAGGCTTCTCGCCCATGCCTGCATTTGCCTCGCGTGTGATTTTGATGCATCATTCCAGCAGCGAAGGCCGTGCCGGTCTATCGAAAAATGACGATTCGCAGGGCAGGAAAAGTGGACAATATTCGTAGGAAAAGGCGGATATTTCCGGTAGGATCTCTGGAAAAGAAGTGCGTTCTCAATGGGATATGCCGACGTCTGACCGACAGCGCCATCATAACCGGCGTTTCAGCCCCTGTATTCAATACCCGGCGTTTTCGCCAACCATTTTTAAGTTATCTCCTATGCCGAAACGTTTTAGATTAATGGTTCTTGCGGTGCTTAGTCTAGCGGTGCTTAACTCCTGCAGTTCGAATTGTCCGATGCCCGCCGAAAGCTCTTTTGTTCGCCACCATATGCCCATAGGCTTTTCGTTTTCCTATCCAGAAGAATGCGCAGTAGAGGAGTTACACCAGGCCGTATGGATGAGGAACTACTGCAGGCCCTCTATCTGGTTGAATGCTGGCTACTATCAGACTCAGGACGCCGGCGTTACTTCAACAGACGAAGCCTTCCTGCGCTATGTTGAAGAAAGCCTTGCAAGAACCGGTAGCGAAAATCGGTTTCATCCTTCCGGGAATTCCTCAGAAATTATTAATTTTGAGTCTAATTTGTGTGTAAGATCCATTGGTAAGCTTGAAGAGCATTCGACACAGAATCCTGGTGAAGTAATCAATTACATTGATCGTGGGGAGCTAACATGCCTACATCCAACAATGTCAGGTACGGTAATCCAATTATTCTATTGGGTCCAAGACAACCGAAGACCGACCATGTCGCCACAACAGAATATTGGTGAACTATTCTTGGATTCTCTCAAAATTGAAGACCGAGATAACAATGCATTCAACTCGGACGCCCGCAAAGCCGACGCCGGTTAATGCAGACGTTATACGGCAAAAATATCGAGGGATTGAGTTGAGTTACTATCTGGCAAAAATTGCAATAACAACAATTCTGATTGTGGCGATTTCAGAGCTCGCAAAACGCAGCTCCCTGGTTGGAGCTATATTGGCATCGGTTCCATTGGTGTCGGTACTTGCAATGATCTGGCTGTATATTGACACCAAGGATGTAAATAAGGTTAGCGATCTGGCGTCAGGTGTGTTTTGGCTTGTTCTTCCATCTTTGGCATTATTTCTGGTGTTGCCACTATTGTTAAAGCAAGGGTTAAATTTCTATCTCAGTCTTGGTGTTTCAGTAGCAATCACCATTGTTTGTTATTTTCTCATGGTATCGGTACTGAATCACTACGGAATAAAGTTATAAATGCCGTATAACACGTCGCTCAACCAGGACGCGCCTATTCGGCGCGCCTGTTAGCTCGGCGTTAGGGCGCTTGGAGGAAATCCCGTGGATCAGCCATTTCACATTGTCGCAAACTACACTGGAATCAACTCATTGCTCCTCCTGGTACTCTCTTGGAATGTGGGTCAGAACAGAGCGCGTACCAACTCCCTTACTCCGGGAACAATGGGAGATGAAAAGACGGTCCGGGCGATCCGAGCTCATGGAAACGCCGCGGAGTACATGCCACTTGCGATGGTAATGCTCTTGGTGCTTGCCCTCTTGCAGGCGCGCCCCCGCTTCTACCGCCTTCGCCGAAACCGACGCGCGGCCGTCAATCCCCGCCGCCGTCTTCCCCCGAGCTCTTGCTGCCTACGTACTCGTGCTCGATGAAGCCCAGCGCGACCATGATGACCAGTGCGATGCCGGTGATCATCGAGGCGAGGATGTAGTTTCCGACACCGCAGGCGACACCGATGGCGCCGGCGAGCCAGATGGCGGCGCCGGTGGTGACGCCCTGGACGGAGCCGCGTGCCTGGATGATGCTGCCGGCTCCGAGGAAACCGATGCCGCCGATGACGCCTTCTACGATGCGGGTCGGGTCAATGCGTGCGTTCGGGTCGCCGACCGCGGTTGCGAACAGGATTTCATAACCGACCAGCATGAAGGCGGCTGCCCCCAGTGCAACCAGCATGTGCGTGCGCAGCCCGGCCGGGCGCTTCTGCAGTTCCCGCTCGAGGCCGATGATCGAGGCCAGGCCGGCCGCGGCCAGCAGCCGGACCAGCATGTCGGTGAACGCGAGTTCGCTTTCCATCGCTTGCTCCGCAGCGGAATCGACGTCAGACTAGCAGCAATTCCACGGCGATTCCATCGATGCTGAAATCCGCATTGCTCGTCGCGCTCGCGATGATCGCGTTCGCGGCCAATTCGATTCTCGCGCGCGCCGCGCTGACCGGGACCGCGATCGATCCGGTAACGTTCACGGCGATCCGGATTGCCTCCGGCGCACTAGTTCTCGTGGTCATCGTGCACCTGAGAGGGTCGCGCGCAATGGGCCGGGGGAGCTGGACCCTGGCCGGTGCGTTGTTCGGCTACGCGATCCTGTTCGCGCTGGCGTACCGGTCGCTGACCGCGGCGACCGGCGCGCTGCTGCTGTTCGGCACGGTCCAGGTCACGATGGTCGTCTGGGGTCTGGTGCGCGGGGAGGCGCTGCGCGCGCGTCAGTGGACCGGGTTCGTGCTGGCGGTCGCCGGTCTGGTCTGGCTGCTTTTGCCTGGCCTGGCGGCGCCGCCGCCCGATGCCGGCGCGATGATGATCGGTGCCGGGCTGTGCTGGGGCGTCTACTCGATGCGCGCGAAGGGAACGGGCGACCCGGCCCGTGCGACCGCGGCCAATTTCGTCCGGGCGACGTTGCCGGCACTTATCCTGGCGTTCGCATTCATCTCCGAGGCGAACCTCGATGCGGCCGGCGTCTGGCTCGCGCTGGCCTCCGGCGCGCTCGCCTCTGGCGGCGGTTACGTGGTCTGGTACGCCGCGCTCCGGCAGATCACGGCGCACACGGCCGCGGTCGCGCAGCTCGGCGTGCCGGTGCTGGTCGCGATTGCCGGTGTGCTGCTGCTGGCCGAACCGCTGAATGTGCGGCTGGCCGTGTCCGGTCTCGTGATCCTGATCGGCATCGCACTGGTCACGGTGCCGTCCGCCCGACCCCGAATGGATTCGAAAACATGAACCAGGAGCATCAAAAACCCGTAATTGCCTTCGACATCTACGGCACGCTGATCGATACCGAGGGTGTCTTCGACACCTTGCGCGAGGTGGCCGGCGACAAGGCCGCCGCCCTTTCGCAGACCTGGCGCGACAAGCAGCTCGAGTACTCGTTCCGGCGCGGGCTGATGCAGCGCTACGAGCCGTTCCCGGTCTGCACCGCGCAGGCGCTGGAATACGCCTGCGCCGTGCACGGCGTCGAGCTTTCCGATGACGACCGAAATCGCCTCATGGGGGTCTACCGCGAACTGCCGGCGTTCGACGACGCGGCCGACGCGCTGGCCGAGCTGGGCCGGACCGGGTACCGTTGTTTCGCGTTTTCCAACGGCACGCGCGAGGCGGTCGAGGAACTGCTCGAACACGCCGGAATCGATGACGCATTCGAGGGCGTGGTCAGTTGCGACGAGGTCAGGACGTTCAAGCCGAATCCGGCGGTCTATGTGCATTTCCTGGAAACCGCCGGGGTTGCGGCCGGCGACGCCTGGCTGGTTTCCGGCAATCCGTTCGACATCATCGGCGCGCGCGCCGCCGGCCTCGAGGCCGCCTGGGTCGACCGCGGCGGCGACAAGGTGTTCGATCCCTGGGGCATCGAGCCGACGGTGACGATCGCTTCGCTGACCGAACTGCCCGCGGTATTGCGCGAGGGCTGATTCCGGTCGCGGCGAAGCGGAATTCGATCGCGCCCGTTTCGTGCAATAATCGGCAAAGGCAACGCTACCGGAACGGGTTGCAATGTTTACCGCCAACCAGATCATGGCTCACCTGGTCGGGGATTACATTCTCCAGAGCGACTGGATGGTCAAGGAAAAGGGCTCCAGCAACCTGGCAGCCTTGGTTCATGTCTTCTTCTACACGTTGCCGTTTCTTCTGATCACGCAGGCACCGCTTGCGCTCGGCATCATTGCCGGCACGCATTTCGTCATCGATCGCTGGCGGCTTGCGCGCGTCCTGATCTGGGCGAAGAACCGCCCGTGGCCCGGAAGCCTTCCCTGGTCCGAATGCAGCGCAACCGGCTACCCGCCGAATTTGCCGATCTGGATGTCAACCTGGTTGATGATACTGGTCGACAACATCATGCATCTGTTGATCAACGGCGCCGCGATTCATTATTTCGGTTGATACGTCCGCGGCATCGGTTTCCGGTGTGCCGGGGCTTCGCTGATCCAGCCAGACCGGCAGCCTTTCCACTGCATGACGATAGCCGGCCTCGACGATGCGGTCGAATGCCTTGACGTTGGTCAGGCCGAACTTGCGAACGTCGGGGTTGAGCAGCAGATCGGCGTCCTGCCCCTGTTGCTGAACCCGGATCATGCTTCCGATTTCGGTCGACTTGAGCAGCAGCGTGACCAGGCCCGGCACGCGATAGCGCCGGCCGAACGGCAGCCAGCGCGAGCGCAGCAACTGCCAGGCCGACGGCAACTGTTCGTAATCCACCTCGTAGGTCTTGTGCGACGAGAGATCCACGGCGACGACTTCGCCGACCGGGCACCGGCGCATGATGTCGATGGGCAGCCCGTTGAGGACCGCGCCGTCCACCGACAGGTGCTTGTCGACCACGGCCGGCGGCAGCGCCCCGGGCATGGCGGCGCTGGCCTGAAGCGCATCCGCGATCGGACCGCGGGTATGGATGTTGACCGATCCGCTGTCCAGGCTGCTGGAGTTGCAGAAAAACGGCACTGGCAGGTCTTCGATGTTTCCGGGCAGAAATTGCCGGGTCAAGCGCATCATGCGTCTGGCGCTGAGCAGCGATACCAGGGGCAGGGTGTAGCTGCTGAAGGGCTTTCCGACCACGAAGGCCTTCCAGGCGCGCTCGTGCAGCGACTCCGGCGGCCAGCCCTGGGCGATCGCGGCGCCGAAGATGGCGCCGATGCTGGCGCCGCCGACCCAGTCGATTTCGATGCCGGCCTCGGCCAGCGCCCTGTACACGCCGATATGGGCGAAGCCGCGGGCTGCGCCGGCCCCCAGCACCAGCCCCACGCCGCGGCCGGCGAGGATCCTGGCCACCCGGTCGATATCGGCGTCGTTGCCGTTTCGAACGTGCAGATGGAAGTCCAGATCGCGAACGTCCAGCCATGCGCCGGTGCCCGTGATTTCGTCGTCCTTGCGCTCATGCCGCAGCACCAGCGCCTGCTTGCTCAACGGATCGCCGCTGCTGCCCTGCGCGATATTCTCGAAAGGCCGAAGCGCGGGGTCGGCCGACGAGTCGGCCAGCCGGAGCACGAGATCGGCCTGGCGGACCGCCAGTCTCGACCACGGACTGTCCGCACCGTGACAGCGGTAGATCACGAAGCGAAAGCCGTATTCCTGCTCATCCAGCCAGCCCGGCAGGGCGACGGGAATGTCGCTTTCCGGTTTCAGCGATGCAACCGGCGCGCCTGCCTCCCCCAGGCGGCCCGGATCGAGTTCGAGCACGCTGTCGAAACGCCTCAATGCCGCGGCCAGCCGGTCGGCGAGCTGCTTCAGCGCCGGGTCGTCGTCCAGCGGCAGCAGGCAGATGTTGACGATCCGGCGGGTCGGGGTGGACCGGCCCGACGTGCGATGCTGCAGGCGCTCGGCAATGCTGCCGGCCAGTTGCACCGCCATTTTCGGATGCGCAGCCGTCAGGCGTCCGAAGCCGTCGCGGTCGAGCCGCAGCAGCAGGCTGTCGCGCGCGGCACGGATGCTTGCCGAGCGCGGCTGGCCGGTCAGAAGGCTGATTTCTCCGACCGTCTCGCCGGGCATGACCTCGCCGACGAACGTTCGCTCGCCGGCTCCGTCGTCCGGGTCGATCCAGACCTGCAGCCGGCCGCGAACCAGAAAATAGAGCGCATTTCCCGCCGCGCCCTGTCGGAAAAGCCATTCGCCGCCGGGCACGACCTGGCGGTCGAAGCCTGCCGCCACGGCGTCGACGTCGGCGCCGTCCAGGCCGAAGTAGCGGCGGATCAAGTCATGGATTCGTCCTTCGGAAGTCATCGCGATCTCTCCTCTGGCGGTTCGGCTCTGCGGCGGGTCGCGATCTGACCCAGGTTCTCCAGCGTCTCCAGTATTACCCCGAGAGAGTCGAGAAACTCGGCGAATCGCCGTTCGTCGGCCGCCTCGAACGGCAGCCCGTCACGCCGGTTCAGCAACTGTGCGACGGCGAAGACCTCGCCGTCCCGGTTCTTGACCGGCAGGCAGAGAATGGACCGGGTGCGGAAGCCGGAACGCT
This sequence comes from Wenzhouxiangellaceae bacterium, assembly GCA_032251475.1. GTDB lineage: Bacteria > Pseudomonadota > Gammaproteobacteria > Xanthomonadales > Wenzhouxiangellaceae. Next base: position 10,788 of record JAVVDX010000047.1, read on the forward strand.
TGTCGACTTCCGGCGAAAAGCGCGGATCGGCGTAGGCGTCGTCGACGCGGATCGGCTGGCCGCTGGCGGCGACCGCGCCGGCGATGCCGCTGCCGATGGGGATGCGTACTTCGCCGTCGACAGGCAGATCCTCGGCCACCCGCATGACCAGCGAGTCATCGCCGTGGTCGACCAGGAACAGCGAGGCGCGCTCGGCGTCGAGCAACTGGCCGGCCTTGGCGGTGAAGCTGAACAGCGCCTGTTCAAGCATGCTCTGGAACGCCATGTCGCGCGCCAGCGCGGTGGCCTCGAGAAAGCGCTCCGATTCCTGCGTGATCTCGTCGAGCATGTCGCGGAAGCCGGCCTCGTCGAGTTCGCCGACGACGTCGCCGATGGCCTGTTTCTGCCGGCTGTCGGCCAGCGTTTTCATCATCTGCTGGTTGCTGGCGATGACCGCGTCGGTGAATGTCGAAAGCCGCCCGTCTTCCAGGTGCACGATGCGGTCGGCGATGTCGAGAATGCGGTTGTCGTGCGTGACCAGCAGGATGGTCGTGCCCTGTTCGCGCGCCAGCGACTTCATCCGGTCGACCACATCGCGCCCGGACTTCTTGTCCAGCGACGCGGTGGGCTCGTCGGCCAGCAGCATGGCCGGCTCGCCGGCCAGCGCCCGTGCGATGGCCACGCGCTGGCGCTGGCCACCCGACATCTGCCCCGGCTTGTGGTGCAGCCGGTCGCCGAGGCCCACGGCCTCCAGCATTTCGCGCGCGCGCCGGCGCGTCGCGCGGCGCCCGATCCGGCGGCTGACCTTCAGCCCCAGCTCCACGTTCTGCACGGCGCTCAGCGCCTCGACCAGGTTGTGCTGCTGAAAGATGAACCCGATCCGCTGCCGCACCTGTTCGAGCACCCGGCTCGATGCGCCGCACAGTTCCCGGCCCAGCACGCGCACGCTGCCTTCCTGTGTCGAACGCAGCGCGCCGACCAGGGTCAGCAGCGTGGTCTTGCCCGACCCGGAAGGCCCGGTGACGATGATGATCTCGCCGGCCGGGATGCTGGTGGTGATATCGAACAGGATCTGCTTGCGCAGTGCACCGCGCCCGAACGAGTGGTTCAGACCCTCGATACGGATTGCCGCATCGCCGGCCATCAGAAGACCTCCGCCGGATCCAGCCGGGCCACCTTGCGAATGGCCAGCAGGGCCGAGATCGCGCACATGCCCAGGGTCATCAGGAACACGGTGACGCCGCGGTCGAGAGTGATGTAAAGCGGCAGCCGGGTCGCGCCGGCGGCCAGCCCGTACAGCCAGTGGACGATGATGACGCCCGGAATATAGCCCAGCACGGCGAGAATCGCGGCCTGCTGCAGCACAATACCGGCCACGAACCGGTTCTTGTAGCCGATCGCGCGCAGCGTCGCGTATTCATTCAGGTGTTCGGAGACATCGGCAAACAGGATCTGGTAGACGATGATGCCGCCGACGATGAAACCCATGATGGCGCCGAAGGCGAAGATGTAGCCGATCGGCGTGGCCGAATTCCAGTATTCCTTTTCGCGCGCGGCGAAGCCGGCGCGTGTCATGACCAGCACGTCTTCGGGCAGGTAGGATTCGAGCCTTGACCGGACCCGGTCCGCATCGGCTCCGGGTTCGAGCTGGATCAGCCCCAGCTGGATATCGTTGCGGGGACGGTCGGGGAACAGCCGCAGCCAGTTGTCATCGCTGGTCAGGACGGTACCGTCGATGCCGAACGAAGTGCCCATCTCGAACAGCGCGACGACTTCCATTTCCCGGTCGTTGATCTCGGTGACCACCGGCTCGCCACGTCCGAAGGAATCGGCGACCGGACCGAATTCGGGGCGTGCGGCCAGATCGAAGGCCACCACGTTCTGGCGCGCGAGCAAAGCGCGCGCCTCGTCGAAACCGGGTGCGTCGAGAATGTCGTGTTGCGGATCGAAGCCCACCGCGTTGATGCTGCGGCGTTCGTTGTTCCACGGGTTTTTCCACACGGCCGGAAAGATGTAGACCGGCATGACGGCGCGGACTTCAGGATCGGCCAGCGCCTGGTACAGCCGCCGGATCGAGAATTCCTGCGGCCGCACGATGAAAACGCTGTCCGGACTGAACAGGGCGATGTCGTAGTTCAGCCGCTCGTGAAACCGCACGGCGCTTTCAAACAGCGCCGAGCGAAAACCGAGCTGCATCATGATCAGCAGTACGGCGAAGCTGATGCCGGCGACGGCGACCAGCAGCCGCAGCGGCCGGTGCCAGAGTTGAAGCCAGCCCAGCGGCGGCGGAGGAAGCCAGTCCGGCATTTTCGTTCAGGATCCGATGAGCACGGTAACCTGCAGGTTGCTCAGGCCCTGAACCGGCTCGGGATCGTCGAGCAGCACCTCGACTTCGACGATGCGCGCGTCCTTGCGCGCCGCCGGGTCGGTGCCGATTTCGTCCTGCTTCTGGACCTTCAGGCGGATGTGGTCGACCACGCCGGTCAGCGGTTCGGCCAGTGCCGGGCTGGAGACGGTCGCCGGCTGGCCGACCCGGATGCGGCCGACATCGGTTTCGTAGACCTCGGCAATTGCATACATCCGCTTGACATTGCCGATTTCCAGCGCGCCGGCGGGGCCGACGTTTTCGCCGGGCCAGCTGAGAATTTCCAGCACGCGGCCCGACGAGGGCGCCCGGATTTCGGTACGCGCCAGCTCGGCCTCGGCGCGCCTCAGCGCGGCCTCGGCAACCACGACGGCGCTCTCGGCCGCGACCGCATCGGCCCGCCCGGCGTTGCATGCGGCCTGTACCGAGATCGCCTCGGCCCGGGCCCGTTCGTATTCTTCCTGGGTCGATACATTGGTCTTTCGCCACTCGGCCCGCCGCTCGGCTTCCTCCAGCCGGGTTTCGACAAGAGCGCAATCGCTTTCGGCCATGCTGGCCGCCGCCCGTGCTTGCAGACGCGCCAGTTCCAGCGCCGCCCTCTTCTCGTCGGCGATGGACCGCATCAGGTCCGCCAGGTCGGTGACGGCCAGCAGTTGACCCTTGGCCACGTCATCGCCTTCGGCCACCAGCAATTCACGGATCGCCGGCCCGCCCGTGATGCCGATCATCGCGGGTGCGGCGACCCGAATGATCCCGTTTTCCGGTTCCAGCCGGCCGAGAGCCGATATTGCGCTGGGGACGGCCGGTTCAATCGCTTCCTGCGCTTGCGCCGTCAGGGCGACGGTCGCGCCCAGTGCAAGCATGCAGGCGAGGCATCCCCCGACGATCGAACCAAGAAGGGGCTGTCCTGCAATCCTGTCTCTCATGAATATCACCCTTTCAGTCTCTCGCAACGGCTTGCTTGCGCCCCCCGATGCGTCATTTCACGAGTCCGAACCGACACCGTTGAGGGCCGCTTCCATTTTCGATAGCAGGCGTTTCAGATCCACCGGCTTGGTGTCGAAATCGTCGCAACCTGCGGCGATGGCGGCTTCCCGATCGCTGGCCATCGCATTCGCGGTCAGTGCGATGACGGGAATGGCGCAAGTGTGCGTGCCCGCCTTGAGTTCGCGGGTGATGTCGTGGCCGTCGCGCCCGGGCAGGCTGATGTCCATCAGGATCAGATCCGGCGGTGTTTGCGACACCATCCGGATGGCCTGCTCCCCGTCGGCGGCGATCGCCACTTCGTAGCCCTTCCTGCTCAGTCGCCGCGAGAGCATGTCCTGATTGAATTCGTTGTCTTCGACGAGTAATACGGTTGCCATTCAGGTTCCAGTGCTCAAGTTGCGGTTCGCTGTTTGTTGAGATGCCGGGCGATTTCGCCGAGCAGCTGCCTGCCCGGCGCCTGCGCCTTTTGTATGATCTTCTCGACGCTGCCGTTGAGGCGCTTGATGTCCTCGGGAAAGAGCTCCTTGGCAGTGATCACGATTACGCTGCTGTCGTCGTCCGGAAACTCGCAGCGAAGCGTGCCCAAAAACTCGAATCCATCGACTTCGGGCATCATCAGATCGAGCAGCACGACCGACGGGCGCAGCTTCCGGAACAGTTCGAGGCCTTCGCGTCCGTTGACTGCGCAGTGTGCGTTCCAGCCTTCACTTTCCAGCCAGTTGCAGATCAGGTTGCGCGTGTCCTCGTCGTCTTCGACCACCAGCACTTCCGCGTCGGTGGACTTGTCCAGCCGTGCGAGGATGTCGAGAAGCTGCCGGCGCTTGACCGGTTTGGTGATGTACTCGGCCGCGCCCAGCGCCAGGCCCTTGCCCGGTTCGTCGACGAAGCTGACCATGACCACCGGGATTCGCGACAGTTCGGGGTCCTGCTTGAGCGCTCCGAGCACCGTCCAGCCGTCCATTTCCGGCATCAGCGCATCCAGCGTGATCACGTCGGGCCGGATCTGCCGGGCCATCTCCAGGCCTTTCTTGCCGCGATCGGAGGTGTGTACCTGATAGCCTTCCCGTTCCAGCAGGCGCTGGAGCAGGTCGCGGGCGGAACCGTCGTCGTCGATCACCAGCACGACCGAGCCTTTTCGGGTCGCAGCCTGGACCTTTTCGGACGCGGTCTTTGCCGATTCGGCCTGCAACGCGGGGGTGTCCGCCGGGGTCGACTCGATATTGGCGGGAATGTGCACCGTGAAGGTCGACCCCTTGCCCTGTTCGCTGGTAATCGTAATCGTCCCGCCCATCAATTCACAATAGCTCTTGCTGATCGCAAGTCCCAGGCCGGTACCGCCGTATTTGCGGGTGGTCGAGGCATCGGCCTGGGTAAAGGGCTGGAAGACATGCTCGATCTGGTCCGGCGACATCCCGATTCCGGTGTCGCTGACCGCTATGTCAAGCCAGTCGATAGCGTCTGCGCTCGTACGGGAAACCGTCAGGCGAACGGTGCCTTCGTGGGTGAACTTCGCGGCATTGCTGACCAGGTTGAGCACGACCTGGCGCAGCCGGGTGACGTCGTTGACGACTTCGACCACGTCTTCACTGCGCTCGATTACCAGCGTGTTGCCGTTGGCCTCCATGATCGGTCCGATGCCGCTCGATATCTCGTCGATGAACTCCGCGACATCGATGGGTTCCGGATACAGCTCGATCTTGTCGGCCTCGACCTTGGACAAATCCAGGATGTCGTTGATCAGGTGCAGCAGATGCTTGCTGGCCTTGCAGATGCGATCCAGGTCGGGGATGAAATCGTCTGCACCCTGGTCCTCGGCCTCCTCCTTGAGCATTTCGCTGTAACCGATGACCGCATTCATGGGCGTGCGCAGCTCGTGACTCATGTTGGCCAGGAACTGGCTCTTGGCCTGATTGGCGGCATTGGCGGCCTTTTCGGCCTGCTTGATCTTCTCGTACATCCGCGCATTGCGGATTGCGGTTGCGATGAACCCGACGTGGCGTTCGATCGCTTCGATCTCGTCCTCGCCGGCGGCGACGTTCTTGTGCGTATTGGCGAACGCGAGTACCCCGATGACCTCTTCGTTGATGGACAGGGGCAGCGTGATCAGCGAGCGGCTCGGCAGCAGCTCGTGAATCTTCGCATCGGTCTCCGACATGCCCGAACGTCCTGCTGCGGTATCGGTGACGAAGAACGGCCGGTTTTCGAACACGGTTCTGACGAAGATGCTGTCGGTCTCGGTCAGCGGAACGGAAATTCCCTGGAGTTCGGCGAATGCCGTGTCGGAGCCGGCGCCGTCGTAGCGGTCGATGACAAGGTTCTGGCCTGCCGGATCGACGAACAGCAGCCCCGCCTGGTCAAACTCGATCACGTCGGACAGGTTCTCCCGGATCGCCGCCATCACCCGGCCGAGATCCAGGGTCGAATTGACGACCCGCGCGACCCGGTTCATCGATGCCAGCAGACGGGCCTGCGAGTCGATCTTCCGGTTGTGTTCCTGCAGCGAGCGCTTGGCAGTGATCAGCCGGCTGCTGATGCGGTTGGTCAAGTAGGCGAAGTAGAGCAGGAAGATGCCGATGATGGCGGCCCCGAGGTATAACGGAAGACCGTCGCTATGGGCCTGGAAGTCGGCCTCGACATGCGGCCACGCAAGCGCCGTCACGATGACGGCCGGCAGAATGGTCTGGATCAGCAGGCTGCCGCCGCCGATGACGACCGCGGCGGCGATCAGCATGGTGGTGATGACCATCGAGGGGACGAACGCATACCCGCACAGCACGATGGCGGCACCGCCCAGCGCGCCGTCGATCGAGAACGCCAGGTAGCCGACCGCCTTCGAGTGGCCGCTGTATTTCGCGACCATGTAGATCAGCCACGGGTAGGTGAATCCGGTCGCCAGGATGATGCCGATCAGGTCGCGGCGTTCCGGCGGCAGCGTGATCGAAACCAGGATCGCAGCCGTTGCCCACGCGTAGACGCGGCCGGCGAACGGCAGCCGGACGATTGTGTGCACGCCGTCCGGTCGTTCCGGTTTGTCGACCGGAACCGCCGGCTGCGCCGCGGCGGTCATTGCGCGATCCGCCGTTCGGGGACTACCGTCGGCCCGAATGCACGTATCGCGGCCCCAAAGTGGCGGCCGGGTCCCGACCCGCGGACGTCCGCCGTGCCGTCAGGCGCCCGGCAAACGCACGCCGGGCGGCTGCGCGGCTGTCCACCACCGGCCTTGTTCCCGGCCTGGAAAAATCGCTGCAATTGGGGGCTCCCTTCCCTGTCTAGCCGGTAACATAGCACCAGACAGGAGTTAATTCAATCACATTTTCGGCGCACGCACGCGGAATATTTCTCGTCGCACATTCACGTGCTCCAACCGCTAGACTGCGAGGCTGGATGCCACGGTGCCCGACCGCATGAACCGCCCGCTTGCTGAAGATTCCGTGCCCGGCGCGGTCATTCTGGTTGTCGACGACAACGAGATGAACCGCGACCTGTTGTCGCGACGACTGACGAAAAAGGGCTTCGAGGTCGCGCTGGCCGAAAGCGGCGAAGCGGCCCTGGCCTGGCTGGAGGCGAATGCCTGCGACCTGGTGCTGCTCGACATCATGATGCCGGGCATAAGCGGCCTTGACGTTCTCGACCGCCTGCGCGAGACCCGCAACGTCAGCGAATTGCCCGTGATCATGGCCACCGCCAAGGGCGAGCAGGCCGATATCGTCGATGCGCTCCGGCGCGGGGCCAATGATTACGTGACCAAGCCGCTGGAATTTCCGGTGGTGCTGGCCCGGGTTCAGACCCAGCTCGAGCTCAAGAGCGCCAATGACCGGATCCGCACGCTGGCCGCAGAGGTCGAGCGCCGCAACGTCTTCATCCGCAGCGTATTCGGCCGCTATCTGACCGACGAGGTGGCCGAAACGCTGCTCGAATCTCCCGAGGCGCTGGCAATGGGCGGCGAGCGTCGCGAGGTGAGCATACTGCTGGCCGACCTGCGCGGCTTCACTTCCTTTTCCGCCCATCGCGATCCCCAGGACGTGATGCGCGTGGTCAACAATTTCCTTTCGAAAATGACCGACGTCATCATCGCCCACGGCGGAACCATCGACGAGTTCATCGGCGATGCCATTCTCGCGCTGTTCGGCGCGCCCCGGCCGCTGCAGGACCACGCGCAAAGAGCCGTCGCCTGTGCCGCTGCAATGCAGCAGGCCATGGAAGAAGTCAACCGCGAGAACATCGCCAGCGGCCTGCCCGAGGTCGCGATCGGTATCGGCATCAATACCGGCGAGGTCGTGGTGGGCAATATCGGTTCGGAGCGGCGCGCCAAGTATGGCGTGGTCGGGCACAACGTCAACATGGCCGCGCGCATCGAAGCCTATACCGAGGGGGGTCAGATACTGATTTCGGAAAACAGCCGGAATGCCTGCGGCCCCGAGTTGAAGGTCAACCGGGAAATCCGCGTCCTGCCCAAGGGATTCGATCGTGAAATCTCGATCTACGACGTCGCGGACATCGACTGGGAGGTTCCCTAGCGACCGCGTTCCCGTCGCGCTGCTCGACGCCGCCGGGCACCCGCCTACAGCAATACGATCGACGCCAGGCCCAGGAAGGCGAAGAAGCCGACGACGTCGGTCACGGTGGTGACGAACGGGCCCGAAGCCAGCGCCGGGTCGATGCTGAACTTCTCGAGCACGATCGGGATGACGATGCCGCCCAGTGCGGCGGCGACCAGTGTGAACAGCATCGCCAGCGCGATGACCCCGGCCAGAAGCGGCACGCCGAACCAGAACGCGGCGACGCCGGCCATTACGATACCGAACAGCAGCCCGTTGAGCGAGCCCACGGCGATTTCGCGCCAGGCCACGCGAACCGCGTTGCTCGCGGTCAGTTCGCGGGTGGCGATCGCGCGCACCGCGACGGTCATGGTCTGGGTGCCGGCGTTGCCGCCCATCGACGCGACGATGGGCATCAGCACCGCGAGCGCGACGAGCTTGTCGATGTCCTCGGCGAACTGATCGATGACCATCGAAGCGATGATGGCCGTGACCAGGTTGACCAAGAGCCAGACGGCACGCGCCTTGGTGGTCTGAAGTACCGTGTCGGACAGGCTGGAATCCTCGGCCACGCCGGCCAGGCGCAGGATGTCTTCCTCGTGCTCCTCGTCGAGCACGGCCATCGCGTCGTCGATCGTGATGACGCCGACCAGCCGGCCCTGCTCGTCGACGACCGGCGCCGAGATCAGGTGGTAGTGATTGAAAAGGTAGGCGACGTCCGACTCCTCGTCGGTGACCTTGATCGTCCGGAAGCTCTCCTCGGCAATGTCGGCCAGCCGCATCGCGCGCTTCGACGACAGCAGCCGGCCGAGCGCGACGTAGCCGCTGGGCTTCATCGCCGGCGAGACCAGGATGACGTGGTAGAACTGTGCCGGCAGCTCCTCGGCGTTTCGGACGTAGTCGATGGCCTGGCCGACGGTCCAGTCCTCCGGCATCGCCACCAGCTCGCGCTGCATCAGGCGGCCGGCCGAGTACTCCGGGTACGACAGCGAGCTTTCCACGCCGAGCCGGTCGACCGCCTCGAGCACTTCGAGGATGCGCGACTGCTGGGCTTCCTCGAGGTCCTCGACCAGGTCGACGACGTCGTCGGAATCGAGCTCGCGCACGGCTTCGGCCAGCACGTCCGGCGGCAACGCCTCGAGCAGCGGCTCGCGGATCGACTCGTCGAGCTCGGAGAGGATATCGCCGTCGATGTTCTCGCCCCAGACCTCGACCAGCGCGTCGCGGTCGTCGGCGCCGATCTGCTCGATCAGGTCGGCGACGTCGGCGGCATGCAGCGGTTCGAGCAGCTCGCTGACCTGCCCGGCGTCGCCGGCCTCTACGGCATCGAGGACGTCGTCGACCAGCTCCTTGTCGAGGCCTTCGCGCGCGGATTCGGTTTCTGGCTGCAGTTCTGCTTGCATGATGCGCTCCGGGCCGCCGGTCGCGCTGGCGGCAGCTTAAAGGTCAGGGCAAATTTGCGCCTTATTATCCGGACAAACCGTGACGGCGCCAAGCGTGGCGCGTACGATTCCGTGCCGGGACGGTCAGTCTTCGGGCGTGAACGTCACGCCGGCGTGTTCGGCCAGCCGGGCGCGAAGCGCCTCGCCCAGCGCGGTGGCCGGGGTCCAGAAACCGCCCGGGGTCGCCTCGCGCGACGTCTCGCCGAGCAGCACCGCGGCCTCGCCGAGCATGCGCGACGTGGCACCGTAGCCAGGGTCGCGATCGCCGCGCACTCGCAGCCGGAGCCGGCGGTCGTCGGCGGTCTCGCCGGCAATGACGATGTTGAAGAAGCCGGCCTCGCGCTGCTCTTTCGACGGCCCCTCGCCGGGTTTGGGCAGCACCATCTTCTTGAGCACCGCGCGTGTGGGCGCCAGCGCCGCGCCGAGGGCGAACGCGCCCATGCCCAGCGAAAGCATCGTCGCCTTCGCGCGCCCGCCGAAGCCGGAGCCGGTCAGCACCGCTTCGTCGTAGCGGAATTCGCGGCCCCATGGGTAGCCGGCGAGCGCGTTTGCGCGGTGGACGACGCGCGTGTTGATCGCGGCCATGATGAACGGCGCGGTCCAGCTCGCCAGGACCGGGTCGAACTTCGGCCCGCTGACGTAGGGCTGGCGCACGCCTTCGCGCGCGCCGGGCGCGCACAGCGCGTAGGGGTTTTTCAGCGTGCGCGCCGTGTCCGGGTCGCGCCGCGATTCCTCGACGATGTTGAGCATGCTCGCGAACGTGCCGCCGCTCAAGCCCCCCTTCGCGGCCTTGACCCGCAGTCGCACGCGCGTCAGCGGCTCGCCGATGGTCTGCTGCGCGTGCTGCTGCAGAAGCCGGACGCCGAGGTCCGACGGGATCGAATCGAACCCGCAGCAATGCACGATGCGCGCCCCCGAGGCCTCGGCGGTGCCGGCGTGGGCGTCGATCATGCGCTGCATCCACGGCACCTCGCCGGACAGGTCGCAGTAGTCGGTGCCGGCCGCGGCGCACGCGGCGACCAGGTCCGAGCCGTGCAGCGTATAGGGCCCGACCGTACTTACGACGACCCGAGCCTGAGCCGCCAACGTGTCCAGCGACGCGCGGTCGTGGCTGTCGGCCACGATCAGACGGAGTTCCCGGGCGGCCTCGCCGAGGTCTGCCCGCACCTCCGCCAGCCGGTCCCGATCGCGGCCGGCCAGCGCCCAGCGCAGCCTGCCTCCGGCACCGTGGCGGGCCAGAAGGTGTTCGGCCACCAGCCGGCCGGTGAAACCGGTCGCGCCCATAAGGACAAGGTCGAATTCGCGTCCGTCGCTCATCGAGGGTTCAATTCCCCGGGGGCCGAACCCCCGATGCAGTGTGCAGGCCATTCTACGCGGCGCACGCGGGCATGCGCGGGGGACCGTGCAGTGAAGGACTCGAAGCGAAGAGTCGGCTATCGACTCGCCAGGGGCCGCCCCTCGTCAAGAGACTTTTCGAGCAGGTCTTCGAGTCGGGGGATGTCCGGAATCCTGATCGTTCGCCGGTGCACCGCGATCAGACCGCGCGAACTGAGGTACCGCAGGGTTCTCGACAACGACTCGGGCGACAGGCCCAGCCGGCCGGCAACCGCCGCCTTGGTGGTCTCCAGCTCCACGACACCGGAAAGCTCGTCCTCGGCCGCGGCGCGATAGAGCAGAAACGAGACGATGCGTTGCGAAGCGCCATAGCCGCTGGTGTATTTGA
>JAVVDX010000048.1:0-20335 GCA_032251475.1 Wenzhouxiangellaceae bacterium
TTCGCAGAACCGGTTTCCGACTCCGCGGCATGGCTGAATCATCTGCGTAATCAGGTACTATTTACTATTCACTATTTACTCGTTTTCACTACTTACGCCTCCCGATTTGCAAGGAACCCGAATGAATCGATTCCCCGTGATATTGACGATATTTTTGCTGACGCTGGCCCCGGTCCGGGGGCAGGCGCAGGATGCCGCGGACTTTGCCGCGGAGAACGAGCAACAGGAAACCTGGCTTCGCTGCGGGGCCGTGCTTGATGTCGAGCGGGGCCGGCTCGGCGGGCCGACGACCATCGTCGTGCGCGGCGATCGCATCGAGCGCCTCGTCGACGGCCACCCCGAAGCCGGCAGCGGCGATGGCACCGCGCCGACGATCGAGGATCTGTCCGCGCTGACCTGCCTGCCGGGCCTGATGGACATGCACACGCACCTGACCTCCGAGTCGAGCCCGACCCGCTACGTCGAGCGATTCACCGAAAGCGAGGCCGACGTGGCGCTGAAGTCGACGGTCTACGCAAAGCGCACGCTCGCGGCCGGTTTCACGACCGTTCGCGACCTGGGTGACTCCTATAACGCCAGCATCGCGCTGCGCGACGCGATCAATGACGGAATCGTCGACGGACCGCGCATCTTTACTTCGGGCAAGTCGCTGGCGACCACCGGCGGGCACGCCGATCCGACCAACGGCTGGCGCGCCGACCTGATGGTCGAAGCCGGCATGGAGCCAGCCGAGGCGATCCGAACCGCGACCGTTCGCGCCGCCGAATTGCTCGGTGTCACCGACGACGCCGGCACGCTGGCGTCCGGCAAGTGGGCCGACGTGATCGCCGTTTCGGAAAACCCGCTGGCCGATGTCGATGAACTGACCGACGTCGATTTCGTCATGAAGGCCGGACGCGTCTACAAGCGTCCCTGACTGTCGCGCCGGCGACCCGGTGCTCCGGGCCGCCAAAATGATGTATGCATCACATCTAGCACGTAAATATTTGCTTGCATTCGCTCAAATCCGGGCATATAGTGCGTCAATGGATCATGGGAGAACCGGCGCGCGATGTCCGATCCGCTCACCAGAATGCGTATCAACCTGAGTGCTGAAGGCGTCGACCCCCAGCTGTCCCGCAGCCTGCTGTTCTGGGCCCGTTCGTTTCTGACCTGGTGCGACGAGAACGAGCCGGAACGGCTGGGTCGCAGCAACGTCGAGGCGTTTCTCGATCATCTCATCCGGGAGCGGTTTGCCGGCAAACCGGCCCGTGAGCGCGCGCTCGAAGCGATCATGCGCTTGTATCAGGCCGCCCCGGGCGGCGAGCCCGAGTGGCTGAAGCGTCTGATCGATGAACGGCGCTCCGGCACCACCGCGAACGTCCTGACGCACGACGAGGTGCGCCGGCTGCTGCTCCAGCTCGGCGGCCGCGACTGGCTGGCCGCGGCGCTGATCTACGGCACCGGTATCCGGTTGATCGAGTGCGTGCGCCTGCGAGTGCGCGACGTCAACATGCGCGACAACCGGCTGCTGGTGCGGGACAGCACCGATCTGGTCCGACGCCGGCTGCCGCTGCCGGACAACACCCAGGAACGGCTGCAGGAGCACCTCGAAGATCTCAAGCTGCTGCACATCCGCGAGATTGTCGAGGGCAGCGGCCGCGCCACCCTGCCGCCGCCGATCGCGGCGCGCCAGCCCGACGTCGCGCGCAACTGGGGCTGGCAATACCTGTTTCCGGAGCCGATCGAGAGCGGCCGCGCCCGCGGCGACGGCCACGGCGGGGCGCTGATCCACCATGTCGACCCGCAGACGCTGCACGGCCGGTTCGAGCGCGCGGCCGTCGATGCCAGGATCTATCGCCGCGTGACCGGCCACGTGCTGCGCAACACGTTCGCGCTGCACATGGTCCAGGAGGGGGTGTCGGTGCGCGAAGTCGAACAGATGCTGGGCACGTCCGAGACCGAGACCCTCGAGCCTTTCAGGGCCCGCAGCCTGAGGATCCCCGGCTCCGCGGTTCCCGAACGCATGGGACTCAATCGGCCGTAACGTCGGCGCCGCGCCCGCCGGCGCTTTCGGCATAGCCGCTCAACTCCATGTAGCCCCGCCCCGCCGGCTCGCCGCCAGCGGCCGCGAATACGTCGACGGCTCCTTCCCAGTACTCGACCGAGGTGTTCCAGCGCTGTGCCTCGAACGCGGCCTCGACGTCCAGTTCCAGCCCGGCGGCCGGCACCGCCAGGCGCCAGCCGACCGGCCAGTCGATCCCTTGCGGATCGCGCCAGCGCATGCGCGGTTCGAGTTCGAAATCGCCGGCGGCCAGCACCGTGGCCTCGCCGTCGGCGGTCACCAGCATGCCGGCCGAAAACGGTGATTCAGTCCCGGCCTCGGTGCGCAGCCGGTAGAGCATCAGGTCGCGGCCGTCGTCGAGCTGCAGCGCGAACCAGTCCCAGCCGGACAGGCCCTCGCCGAGCTGGCTGGAGCCCCATTCGCGGTCCAGCCAGGCCGTCCCGGAAACCTCGTGTTCCAGCCCGCCCAGCCCGACCCGGCCGTCGGCGGCAAGGCGCGTGATCGAGTAATAGCGCGACGCGTTGCCTGGCTCCGGCCCCTTGCGGCTGTAGCCGGCCTGGCCGTGCAGCACGATCGGCTTGACCGGCGCAAGGTCCAGTTCGAGCGCGAATTCTCCGGCATCGGCACGCAGCCGCCAGCCCCGGTCGGTGAGCCGCACGCGCCAGTCGCGCAACCACCATTCGTCGGCAGTCGCGCCGGCCAGCCCGAGCGCGCCGCGCGCAAAGCGTTCGCGGGCGTGGAATCTTTCATTGGCGATATCGCTGACGGCCAGGTGTGCCATCCAGATCGCGTCGGCGGCGAAATCCGAGTCGGCTTGCATTCCGGCGCCCAGCGCGAACCGGAACAGCGTGAACTGGAAGCCAAAACGCCGGCCGGCTCCGTCGGCCAGGTTGCCGGTGAAGTACCACCACTCGTTGCGAAAGCCCGGGTGCATCGCGTGGTCGTCGGGAAACGTCAGCAGTCGCGGTCCGGTAACCCGCCTGAATTCCTCCGGCGCGGCACCGAGCAGCGCAGTCGTGTTCAGGCGGCCGGCGGCACTGCCGGACGTGCGCGCCGCACGCTGGCCCAGCCACGCCGCTGCCAGCGCGCAGAGCACCAGCACGATCAGCAGGTCGCGCTTCACCGGCCGGCCCTCAGGTGCGCGATCACCGGACGGCGGACGATTCGCCAGGCCGGGTAGAGCCCGGTCAACGTGCCGGCGGCCAATGCGGCAGGGACCACCCACAGCACCGGCGCCGGCGGCGGCAGCCCGGCCTCGAGGCTCCAGCCGAACGCGCGCGGCTGCACCAGCAGCGTCAGCGCGTAGTGGATGAGCACCGCCAGCGGCAACGCCATCGCGACCGCGGTGGCGGCCAGCGCGCCGGACTGCAGCGTCACCAGCGCGAACAGCCGGCCCGGCTCCAGCCCCAGCGCGCGCAGCGTGGCGTACTCGCGCGCGCGCTCCAGACCCTGCGCGAGCAGCGCGCTGGCCAGCGCGATGAGCGCGATGACGCCGACCAGCGAGGCCAGCGCCCACGAAATCCTGAACGTGCGGTCGAACACCGCCAGGCTCTGCCGCCGGACATCGGCCGGCGTCACCGTCTGCACGTTCGCCTCATCGAACAGGGCCCGAACCCGCTCCTCCACCGCTGCCAGCATCGCGCCCGGCGTCAGGTACAGACCGACGCTGTCGGCCCCGGTGTCGTCGAACCAGTCGCGATAGCGGTGATCGGCGACCGCAACGTAGCCGGTCTCGCTGCTGTAGTCGCGGAACACGCCGGCGATGGCGAGCGTCCGCTCGCCGACCGGCAACGGCAGCTCGATGCGGTCGCCGACGTCCAGCCCGCGCCGGCGCGCCAGCGGCTCGGACACCAGCACGCCGGTGCCCGAATCGAACGCCTGCCAGGCCGCATCGGGATCGCCCGCCAGCAGCTCGAATCCTTCCCAGGCCCGGCGCGGCAAATCGTAGGCGGTCAGCCGGGTGTCGTCGACCAGCCGCGCGCGGCGCACCGACGAAAGCGTTGCCACGCCTTCCAGTTCGGCCAGCCGGCGCTTGTCGTCGGCCGCCAGCGTTCGGCCGGGCACCGAAACGTAGACGTCGGCCCGGAGCAGCCGGTCGACCCAGTCGCCGACCGCCTCGCGAAACGACAGGATCATCATCGCCATGCCGAGCGCCAGCGCCAGCGAAAGCGAAAGCGCGGCCAGCGCCGGCGACAGCCGGCCGCGCGCGCTTTCGAGCAGGCGCAGCGCCCGGCCGGGAAGGCCGCCGCCGGCGTCCCTTGCCAGCCGTCGCCCGACCCATCGAAGCAGGCCGAAGCCGGCCGCGGGAATCAGCACGATCAGTCCGGCCAGCGCCAGAAACAGGCCGCCCAGCGCGGCGATCAGGCGCGCATCGAGCGCGACCCAGGCCAGTCCTGCCACGACCGGCGGAATCGCGAGCGCGGCCAGCAGCCGGGCCGGTATCGGCGCGTGTCCGAACGCGCGCACCAGCCGTCCGGGCGGAATCGACAGCGCCTCGCGCAGCACCGGCACGGTGACCAGCAGCGCGGCCGCCAGGCCGGCCAGCCAGATGGCAATGTACAGCCCCGGCCCGGGCACCGTCGCGGCCGGCGCCAGCCGGCCGTAGACCTCGGCCACCGGCGCGGCCACCAGCGCCAGCAGCCGGTCGGCCAGGAGCGTGCCGCCGACCAGGCCGGCGAGCCCGCCGACGGCGGCGATCATGAGCGTCTCGACCACCAGCATCTGCCCCAGCGCGCGATGGGTCATGCCCAACGCCCGCAGCATGCCGAACGTCCGCCGGCGCTGCACCATCAGGAACGCCAATACGCTGTAGACGACGAACAGCCCGGTCGCCAGCGCCAGCAGGCTCATCGCGGTCAGGTTCGCGCGCATGCCGGCGGTCAACCGCAGCGCCGACGCGCGCCGGCCGGAAGCATCCTCGACCACCAGCGGCGCGGCGACGTGTTCGCGCAGCCACGGTCCGGCCTCCGCCGGCGCCAGCAGTTGGGACACCCAGCCGCGCACGCCCAGAAGGTCCTGGACGCGGGCGATATCGGCGACCAGGCGCCGGTCCAGCCCGGCCGCGCCGGCGACGACCGACACGATCCGTACTTCGCTGCGGCCGCCATTGTGCTCGAGTGTCAGCTGAGCGCCGAGCCGGGCGTCGAGCAGTTGCAGCGTAGCGCGGCTGACCGCGACCGGCACTTGCCCGGCCTGCGGGTCGAACACTGCGGCCCAGCCGCCGGCCGGGTCGGCGCTCTCGGCCCCGGGCACCGGGCCGAGTGCCGTGAACGGGTCGATCCCGATCAGTTCCAGCCGCGTGCCGCGGGCCCGGACCGGCGCGCGCAGCACCGGCACGAGGTCCGGGGCGCCGGCCGTGCGCGCGAGCGCCGCATAGGTCTCGGCCGGAATCCGCCCGGACGGGTGCCGGACGACGAACGAACGCTCGCCGACCAGCTCGGCCGAGACCGCGTCCAGCGACTCGACCAGCGAGCCGCGCAGCAGCGCGACGCCGGTGACGACGGCAATTCCGGCCGCGAACCCGACCAGCGCGAACGCGAGCTGGCCCGGATGGCGGTAGAAGAACGCGCGCGACAGCCGGGCCAGCATCATTCCGCCGGGTTCGCCGTCCGCCCGCTCGCGGCCCCTTCCGTGGCGCCCCCGTTCAGCACTGTCAATCGACCGCCGGTCAACGCCAGCCGCCGGTCGCAGCGCGCGGCGATCGCGTCGCTGTGCGTGGCCAGCACCAGCGCGCAGCCGCGCGCCTCGACGGCCGATGCGAACACGTCCATGACCCGGGCCGCGGTCGCCTCGTCGAGGCTGCCGGTCGGCTCGTCGGCCAGCACCAGATGCGGCTCGTGGATCAGCGCCCGGGCGATCGCGACGCGCTGCTGCTGGCCCCCGGAAAGCTGATCCGGGCGCCGGTCCAGCAACTCGGCAATGTCGAGTTCGGTTGCCAGCCGGCGAACCTCGTCTTCGTCGAGACGGCGGCCGGTAAGCCATCCGACCAGTTCGATGTTTTCAGCCGCGGTCAGCGAATCGATCAGGTTGTAGTCCTGGAATACAAGCCCGATGTTGCGCGCGCGAAACCGCGTGCGGTGCGGTTCGGCCAGCGCGTCGATCGCCTCGCCGAGCAGTTCGACGCGGCCGCCGTCGGGCAGGTCCATGCCGCCGGCCAGATGCAGCAGCGTCGACTTGCCGGACCCCGACGCGCCGGTAATCGCGACCCGCTCGCCGGCGACGACCTGGAGGTCGACGCCATCGAGCACGCGCACGTCGCGGCTGCCGTCGTGGTAACTGCGCGAAACCCCGGCCAGCCGCAGCACCGGGCCGGCAGTTTCAGGCATGGTAGGGACCGGGAAAGGCCGCGACGACCAGCAGCATGACCACGGTGGTGCTCAGCGTCATCCGAAGCCGCCGGTACCAGCCCGGCTGACCGCGGTGCACCCAGCGCCACTCGGCCAGCGCGTGCAGCGCGAACAGCAGCGCCAGCCACGCGCAGGCGCCGGCCGGCGGCATCATCAGCGCCGCGAGCCCGGCGAGCACGAGCACGTTGCTGGCCAGCAGCGGCGCCGGTGCGGCTTCCTCGCGCGCCAGCGCGCCGGCCCACAGGCTGCCGCTCATGAACGCCAGGATCACCATCGCATAGCCGACCAGCAGCTCGATCAGCCAGGTCGGGGCGTCGAGATAACGCGTCAGCGCCAGCACCGCGATCGGCAAGACGCCGGCCCAGCCGAGGATGCCCGCCGTCTGCCGCTTGTCCCGGAATGTCCTCTGAAACATCTCGAATCTCCTCGCCGCCAGTCCTCTTCACACTATACAGTGCCCGCTTCACGGCGCCGTTCGCGCCGAGCCGCCTGATCGATCGGAACGTGAAAAAAGGCCCCGGCCCGATGCCCGGGCCGGCTCGCGGCGCTGCGCTTCAGGCCGCCGAGCGCGCGCGCTTGAGCCAGACCAGCAGCTGAGAGATCGCCGCCGGGGTCACGCCCGGGATGCGGGCGGCCTGGCCGACGGTGGCCGGGCGCTGGCGCTGGAGTTTTTCGAGCACTTCGGCCGACAGGCCGCGCACGCGGGCGAAGTCGAAGTCGTCCGGGATCGGCCTCTGCTCGGCCGCGCGGGTGCGCTCGATTTCCTGGCGCTGGCGGTCGAGATAGCCGGCGTAGCGGATCGTCGTCTCGACCTGCTCGGCGACGTCGGCCTGGGCCACGCCGGGGCCGAGTCCGGAAACGCCCGTCAGCGCGCGGTAGTCGATGCGCGGGCGCTTGAGCAGGTCGGCCGCGGTGACGTCCTTGCGCACCGGAGTCGAGAGCGATTGCTCGATCGTCCGGGCAAGTTCGGAATCGCAGCCGATCCGGAACGATTGCAGCCGGCGGATCTCGTCGTCGATCGCCCGGCGCCGGCACGCGAAGACCTGGTAGCGCCGGTCGTCGACCAGCCCCAGTTCGCGGCCGGTCTCGGTCAGCCGCAGGTCGGCGTTGTCCTCGCGCAGCATCAGCCGGTACTCAGCACGGCTGGTAAACATCCGGTACGGCTCGGCGGTGCCGCGCGTGATCAGGTCGTCGATCATCACGCCGATGTAGGCCTGCGAGCGTTCGGGCTGCCAGGCCGGTTCGCCGGCCGCGACGCGGGCCGCGTTCAGACCTGCGATCAGGCCCTGCGCGCCGGCTTCCTCGTAGCCGGTCGTGCCGTTGATCTGGCCGGCCAGGAACAGCCCGGCCAGCAGCCGCGATTCCAGCCCGGGCCGGAGGTCGCGCGGGTCGAGGAAATCGTATTCGATGGCGTAGCCCGGCCGCGTGATGCGCGCGTTCTCCAGCCCCGGGATCGTGCGCACGAACTCGAGTTGCACGTCGAACGGCAGGCTGGTCGAGATGCCGTTCGGGTACCACTCGTTGAGCGCCAGCCCTTCGGGCTCGAGGAAGATCTGGTGCGATTCCTTGTCGGCGAAGCGCACGACCTTGTCCTCGATCGACGGGCAATAGCGCGGGCCGATGCCCTCGATCGCGCCCGAGTACATCGGCGAGCGGTCCAGAGCACCGCGGATGATCTCGTGGGTTCTTCCGGTCGTGCGCGTGATGAAGCACGGGCGCTGCGCCGGGTGGTCTTCCGGGCTGCCGAGGAACGAGAACACCGGCCGCGGATCGTCGCCGGGCTGCTCGGTCAGGCGTGAAAAATCGATCGTGCGGCCGTCGAGCCGGGGCGGCGTGCCGGTCTTGAGCCGGGCGACGTTCAGCGGCAGCGCGCGCAGCCGCTCGGCCAGCGCGTTGGCCGGCGCGTCGCCGGCGCGACCGCCCATGCTCCTGGCCTCGCCCATGTGGATGACGCCGCCGAGGAAGGTGCCGGTGGTCAGCACCACGGCCCGGCCGTGGAAGTCGACGCCGGTGGCGGTGCGGCAGCCGACGACGCGCTCGCCATCGACCTCGCGCTCGACGATCAGGTCGTCGACGCCGGCCTGGAACACCGTCAGCCCCGGCTGCTGCTCGACGATCCGGCGGATCGCGGACCGGTACAGGTTGCGGTCGCACTGCGCGCGCGTGGCGCGCACGGCCGGGCCCTTGCTGGCGTTGAGCCGGCGCCACTGGATGCCGGCGGCGTCGGCGGCAGTCGCCATCGCGCCGCCCAGCGCGTCGATCTCGCGCACCAGGTGGCCCTTGCCGATGCCGCCGATCGCCGGGTTGCAGCTCATCTGGCCGATGGTCTCGATGTTGTGCGTGACCAGCAGCGTGTCCGCACCGGTCCGGGCCGCGGCGAGCGCGGCCTCGGTGCCGGCGTGGCCGCCGCCGATCACGAGCACATCGAATTCTTCCGGGTAGCGCATGGCGTCGAATCATCCTCGTCGGGCGCGGACGCCCGGCGGCCGAATACTGAAGGCACTGAAATCAAATGGATATTCTAACGCCTGGCCGGGTGCGGTGAAAACCTCAGCGGCGGTTCCCGCGGCGGGATTCGCCGAGCAGGGCCCGGCGCCCGGACCCCCGGCCGTCGTGCGCTGCCCGTTCCGCGCGCGGTGACCGATCCGGCGCGCTTCGACGCCCCCGCTCGTACGAGGTTGCGGCGGAATTCGTCGCCGGACGCCGCGTGCGTGCGCCGGGATCGCCGGCGCGCGAGCGCTGCAGCAGGCCGGAACGCGTGACCGGAGGTGCATTGTCCGTCGACCGCGCGGAGCGCGCGCGATCGGGGCTTGAAAAAACCCGGCGCGCGCTGCGATTGATATCGCGGGATTGGGTTTGGCGCGACTGGGTGCGGCGCGACTGCAGCAGTGCTTCACGCGTCGAAACATCCGACATCGAAGATGCGCGTGCAGCGCGACCGGTCGCGGCAGCGTCGGTGACGATGACGCGACCGCGTAGCCGCTCGAGACCGGTGCCACCCCGGCGCTCGCGCCGAATCCGGTCTTCCACGCGTTCGATGCGTCGCCCGGCATTGCGGCCGGCGGTCGGGGATCGCCGTTCGCCGGCCGACAGGATTCGGACGCGATCACGGGCGCCGGCGCCAAGGCGCGCGCCTCGGGAGATCGCCGCGCCGCCGGTGCGCGGCAACCGGTGAGCGATGTCGCGTCCGCTGCGGCCAAGCAACGCCGACCTGGACACTTCCGCGTCGCGTCCCTGCTGCATCCGGGCCAGCCGTTCGTCGATCCGGCGCAGGTCGTGCCGCCGGTCGTGCCTGCCGTTGTGCCGTGGGTGCCCAAAGTGGCCATCAGCGACGAAGAAGCCCAGCGAAAAGCTCGCAAAGTGATGGCCGCTGCCGTACCACGGGTAACCATATGAACCGTAGCCGTACGGATATCCGTAGCTGTAGCGTGCCGAGAACCCGTGCGAACGGTACGGATGCCCGAGACCGTAGCGATACCCGTAGATCCATCCCGGGTACGGGTAGTAATGCGGTTCGCGGTAACCGACGAATACCGAGTACGGGTGGTAGAAGCCGGAGAAGTAGAAATGGTCCAGCGACCAGTAAGGGTATACGGCCGGGTTGACGTGCCGGGCCCGGACATGCGTCGCGGCCGGAGCGCGGCCGTAGTAGACTCCTTCCGGGCCGGAATGATAATGCGGGGAATAGGCGCATCCGGCCAGGCCCAGGACCGTCACGGCCAGCGCTGCTGCGATCGATTTGGACTTTGTTCCGGCGTTCATGGCATGCTCAGGCTATCACCTGGCGATGAACCGGGCCTGAACCGGCCGGAACCGGGCTGTGACACCCGCCCGGCGCGGCGCTACACTTGCCCGATGCCGTCCGCCAGCCCACCGCCGGTCCACCTGATCGACGCCAGCATCTTCATCTTTCGCGCCTGGTACTCGATGCCCGAGGACTTCGCCGACCCCGCCGGCCGGCCGACCAACGCGGTCTACGGGTTCGCCCGTTTCCTGTGCGAATTCCTCGAGCGCACCGCCACGCGCCACGTCGCCGCGGCGTTCGACGAGTCGCTGACCACATCGTTTAGAAACGAGATCTTTCCCGACTACAAGGCCAACCGCGACCCGGCGCCCGAGGACCTGAAGCGCCAGATCGGCTGGTGCAAGGACCTGACCCGCTGCCTGGGCGTGCCGGTTTACGTGCACAAGCGCTTCGAGGCCGACGACCTGATCGCCGCGCTGGCCCGCTACTGGCGCGCTCGCGGCCACCCGGTGGCGGTCGTCACCGGCGACAAGGACCTGGCGCAACTCCTGGCCGGACCGGACGATGCGTGGTGGGATTTCGCTCGCGACAACAGGCTGGACCATGCCGGGGTGGAGGCCCGCTTCGGCGTGCGCCCCGACCAGATCGCAGACTTCCTCGCGCTGACCGGCGACCCGGTCGACAACATCCCCGGCGTGCCGGGCGTCGGGCCGAAGACCGCCGCGTCGCTGCTGGCGCACTTCGGGACCGTCGACGCGCTGTTCGAGCGTCTCGACGAACTGGCTTTCCTGAAGATTCGCGGCGCGAAGACACTGATCGGCCGGCTCAGGCGGCACGAGGATACCGTTCGTCTGGCGCGCCGCCTGACGGGACTCGATGCGGCGATCGCCGAGATCGACGACGGCGACCACGACGGCTTCGCCCGACGCGACCCGGATGCGCTCGACGCGCTGCTCGACAGCCTCGGATTCGGGCGGACGCTGCGGGAGCGCCTGCACAGCCTCGGGACAGCGTAGGAGCGGTTTCCAGACCGCGATCCAGACCACCGCGATTGATCCCGACCCGATCGGCGCGTGGACGCGCCTCCTGCAATCGATATCGTCCGGAAGGCAGCGGTCTCAGCCGTCGCCCTCCCGGGCGCGCTGGCGCTGCTGTTGCTGCAGCTTCTTCAGCGCCTCCTCACCCACGACGACTTTGCTCGCCTCGTCGATCGACGACTTCAGCACCGTCACGTCGGGCAGCGGCGGATCCACCGGCCGGCCGGAGCGGTCGACGCGGTGCCAGTGGCTGTTGGCGAAGAACAGCAGGTCGTCGCCGGCCACGGTGCCGTAGGTCGGGTTGTCGAACGCTTCCAGCGCCCTGGCGAGGATGGCCACCTGGGCCACGCGCGTGCCCGACTCGTCGAGATCCAGCCGCAGCACGCGCTGCGGGGTCACGCCGTTCTGGATCGCGACCAGCGAATCCTTCCACTGGTAAAGCCCGTCGATGCCGCCCAGATTCAGCGTTTCGGGAATGCCGAGCGCGTAACCCTCGCCGGTCTCGAGCTCGAAGAAGAACACGCCCAGGTCGTAGTCGGCCAGGTACAGCCGCGACTCGTCGGGCGACAGCGCAATACCGCGCAGACCGGTGAAGACCGGGTTGCCGATGATCGGCTGCGGGCGCTCGTCGCCGGGGCGCAGCCGGTAGACGAACGGGGCAGCGGTGTCGGTGGCGTAGATCGTGCCGTCGTCGGCCTGCGTCATCGCACCGAGCAAGTGACTGCGCCCGTCGGGCAGCACCCGGTATTCGCCCAGCTTCTCGCCGGTCTCGAGGTCCAGCTTGATCAGCGAGGTACGCCCGAAGCTGCTCCGGCGGGCATCGACGAACTGGCTCGTGCCGCCGGTCGCGACCCACAGGTGGCCGCGCTGCTCGTCGACCAGAAGATCG
Source organism: Wenzhouxiangellaceae bacterium (assembly GCA_032251475.1). Lineage (GTDB taxonomy): Bacteria > Pseudomonadota > Gammaproteobacteria > Xanthomonadales > Wenzhouxiangellaceae. Next base: position 12,062 of record JAVVDX010000048.1, read on the forward strand.
AACACCGACCTGAGCCCGTCGACGCTTTCGGGATCGGCGAATACCTCGAACGCGTCGTCGCCGGCGCCGCGCACGAGAATCTTTCCGTCGCGCACGGTGCCTGCGAACAGCCGTCCGGTCGTCGCATCGTGCGCCAGCGCTTCGGGCATCGGGTGATCGCGTCCGACCGTGGCGAACGTCTCGACGCTGCCGTCCGGTTCGCCTGCGCTTTTCATCAGGTCGCGCAGGTGCTTGTAGAGCGGGTACGGGCGCAGCGACTCGACCGCCTCGATGCGGTCCCAGTCGACCGCCAGCCCCTGCTGCTGCATCTTCAGCATCAGGTTGAAGGCCTTGGATTTCTGGTCGGTCAGCGCGTAGCCCATGACCAGCTGGCGCATGAAGTCGTAGTTGAACGGCCGCATCCGGTGCAGGTTCTCCAGCGCGGCGACCCATTTCTCGTGATCTTCGGCCGCGTAGGCCTCGGCGGCGCGAGTGAACCAGTAGTTCAATTGCTGCGCAGGCGTCATTTCCTGCACAGCCGGCTTCGATTCCTGGGCCGCCGACGACGCTTGCCGGGGCGACTGGCCGCCGTCGGAGTCCTGGGCCAGGACCGGTACGCCATGGGTTGCGATCCACCCGCCCGATACGAGCGCGACCAGAAGCGGTTTGAGCAATGCCTTCATGATGTTTCCGAATTCGATGGGTTCAATGTGCGACGCGCGCGCCGGAGTTCCTGCCTGCGACCGCGCTCATGACAGAATGTTCAGAATCCACGGGCGCGCTTGTCTTCGCCCGGCTGCATGATCCGAGACGAGGAGAGACGAGGAATGACCGTCAAGATCCATCACCGCGGCCGCTTCCTGAGTCTGGTCGAGCGCGACGGCTGGGAGTTTGCCACACGCACCAACCCGACGGTGGTCGTGCTCGTGGCCTGGACCAACGATGCCCGGCTGCTGCTGGTCGAGCAGTACCGCGAGCCGGTCCGCGGGCCGGTCATCGAGCTGCCGGCCGGGCTGGTCGGCGACCTCGACGGGCAGGAGGACGAGTCCATCGCCGATGCGGCCGGGCGCGAACTGATCGAGGAGACCGGCTACCGCGCCGGCCGGCTGCGCGAGATCATGCGCTGCCCGACCTCGGCCGGAATGACCGACGAATGCGCCGTATTCGTCGCCGCCGAAAACCTGGAACGGGTCGGCCCCGGCGGCGGCGACGACAGCGAGGACATCATCGTCCACGCCGTCGACGAACGTCAGGCCGGTGCCTGGCTGGTCCGCCAGCACCGCGCCGGCAAGGGCATCGACCCGAAGATCTATACCGCGCTGTACTGGCGAATCGCGGGCGAGCCGGACGCGCGCGGCGAAACGTCGGATTGACCGACCCCGTCGGGCCACCATCGCGGGGACCGATCGCCGGGAATCATTTCCGAAGGCTGTCGCTTGCCGCTTGCGGTCGCAAGCGGTTCCCTGCAGTGCTCGAACCGGCCGGCGGGCGGGGAACTCGCTTCGCTCAGACACCCCCGCCCTTGTCCCGGCCGCTCCTTGCGCGCTTCGGCTGCGCTCTTTACGCCTTCGGAAATGATCCCCGGCGATCGGCCTCTAGCCCGCAAACCCAAGCCCGGTCAGTGCGCGATGCCAAGACCCAGCGCAATGCCGGCCGCGACCAGCAATACCGCCCAGGTCAGCGCGGTGCCGGCGATTCGCCCCCGGCTCGGGCCGGCCGAACCGCTCAGTCCGACGCCGTGCAGCAGGCGCCCCACGACCAGCCCGGCACCGAGACCGTGCAGGACCCAGTCCGGCACGCCGCCAGCCAGCTCGATCATGACCAGCAGCACGAGCGCCAGCGGCACGTATTCGCAGAAGTTGGCGTGCGCGCGCACGGCCCGGCCGAGCTCGGGCACGCCGCCGGTGCCGATGCCGACCTGATGTTGCCGGCGCAGACGTACGACCCTCAGCGACAGCGCCAGCAGCACCAGCGCGAGCAGCGCGGCGTAAATCAATACGATATCAATCATCCGGAGTTCTCCCGGGAACCGATCCCGGCCCGATTGTAGCGGTCCCGGCGGCCGAGGAACCCGCGGCTACAATGTCTGCATGGCGAGAATGCTGCTCAACCTGCGCGACGTGCCGGACGAAGAGGTCGACGCGTTGCGGCGCGCGCTCGAGGCCGAGCAGGTCGATTACTACGAGTTGCCACCGAGTGCCTTCGGCATCAGCGCCGGCAGCATCTGGATCCGCGACGAGACCGAATACAGCCGGGCCCGCGGCGTGTTCGAGCGCTTCCAGGACGATTACGCGCGTACCGCGCGCACCGCTCGCGCCGTGCCGTCGTTCGTCGAGCACTTCCGGGCCGAGCCGCTGCGCGTGATCGGGCACATCCTGGCCGCAATCCTGATCCTGCTGCTGATCAGTTGGCCGATCCTGGAGTTGTGGAACTGACGCCGGAGGCATCAAGCTCGAGCAGGCGGTCCAGGAACGCCTGACCGTACTTTTCCAGCTTGTGCCGGCCGACGCCGTGGACCTCGGCCAGTTCGGCCAGCGAGCGCGGAGCGGCCGCGACCATGGCCAGCAGCGTGGTGTCGTGAAAGATCACGTACGGCGGCACGCCGGCCTCGCGCGCCAGCGACAGACGCAATTCGCGCAGCGCCTCGAACGCCTCGCGCGCCGGGCCGTCCAGTTCGACCGTCTTCGACGCCGCGGCCGGCCGGCGCGCCTTTTCCCGCGCCGGCTCGCGCCGCATCGCAAACGTTTCCTCGCCGCGCAGCACCGGCCGGGCCTGCGCGTCGAGCCGCAGCCCGCCGTGGCCCTCCGGGTCGGCCGCGAGCAGCCCGGCGGCCAGCAATTGCCGGATCAGCGAATGCCAGAACGCCGCCGGACGGTCCTCGCCGAGGCCGAAGACCTGCAGCCGGTCGTGACCGAGGCGCCGGACCCGATCGTTTTCGCGCCCGCGCAGCACGTCGACGAGGTGGCCGGCGCCGAACCGCTGCCCGGTCCGGTAGACGCACGACAGCGCCATCTGCGCCTCGCGCGTGGCATCCGACAGCTCGGGCGGCGACAGGCAGTTGTCGCAGCGTCCGCAATCGCCCGGGTGATCCTCGCCGAAGTACCCCAGCAGCGGCGGACGCCGGCAGCCGGCGTGTTCGCAGTAGGCCAGCAGCGCGTCGAGGCGCTGGCGCTCGATCAGCCGCCGCTCTTCCGGGAGCTCGGAGTCGGCCAGCATCTGGCGCAGCCGGTAGACGTCGTCGAGGCCGTAGACCAGCCACGCGTCGGCCGGCAGGCTGTCGCGCCCGGCGCGCCCGGTCTCCTGGTAGTAGCCCTCGATCGAGCGCGGCAGGTCCAGGTGGGCGACGAAGCGCACGTCGGGCTTGTCGATGCCCATGCCGAACGCGACCGTGGCGACGACGATCAACCCGTCCTCGCGGATGAAGCGGTCCTGGTGGGCGCGCCGGCGCTCCGGGTCCAGCCCGGCGTGGTACGGCAGCGCCTCGAAGCCCTCGGCGCACAGCCATTCGGCCACCTGCTCGACGCGCTTGCGCGACAGACAATAGACGATGCCCGACTCGCCGCGATGTTCGCGGCCGATGAACTCGACGAGCTGGCGCCGCGCGTTGGCCCGCGGCCGGACCCGGTAGCGGATGTTGGGCCGGTCGAAACTGGCGATGAAGCGCCGGCAGTCGTCGGGAAACAGGCGCCGGGCAATCTCCCCGCGGGTGCGCGTGTCGGCGGTCGCGGTCAACGCAATGCGCGGAATGCCGGGAAACGTTTCCGCGAGCCGGCCGAGCTGCAGGTACTCGGGGCGGAAGTCGTGCCCCCATTGCGAGACGCAGTGGGCCTCGTCGATCGCCAGCAGCGCCAGCGGGGCCCGACCGAACAGCTCCAGCGTGCGCGGCTGCATCAACCGCTCGGGCGCGACGTAGAGCAGGTCCAGCGCGCCGGCAGCGAACGCGGCCTCGACCCGCCGCTGCTCCTCAGGCGAAAGCGACGAGTTGAGCACCTCGGCGCGCACGCCGAAGGCCTTGAGTGCCTCGACCTGGTCGCGCATCAGCGCGATCAGCGGCGAGACGACGACGCCGGTGCCGGGGCGCACCAGCGCCGGAACCTGGTAGCACAGCGACTTGCCGCCGCCGGTGGGCATCAGCACCAGCGCGTTTTCGCCGGCAACCAGCGCGTCGACGACCTCGCCCTGACAGCCGCGGAACGACTCGAAGCCGAAGACCTCGCGCAGCGTCTGCTGCGCGTCCGGCGACGACGTGCCGGCGCGGGCATGCGATGTCGCGCTGCCGCGGCTCAATCCGGCAGGCCCAGCTCGCGGGCCGCGCGCTCGGCCCGCTCGACGCGTCCGGCGAGCGTCTCGGCGCTGATCGAGGCCTGCTTGCCGAACTCCGGCCAGCCCTGGCCGTGGCGCCAGCACAGTTCGGCCAGCACGCGGGCGTGGTCCGGCTCGGCGTTCAGCGCCGGGATGTATTCGAGCCGGCCGCCGGAAGCGGCCTCGAACGCCTCGCGGTTCTCGACCCCGATCTCGTCGATGGTTTCCAGGCAATCGACGGCAAAGCCCGGGCAGACGACCTGAACGTGCTTGGCGCCTTCACCCGCCAGTTCGAGAAGCGTCTCGTCGGTGTACGGGCGCAGCCATTCGGCGCGACCGAGGCGCGACTGGAATGTGACCTGCCAGTCGCCGTCGTCGAGCTTCAGCCGGGCGGCGATGCGGCGGGCCGACGATTGGCACTCGCAGTAGTACGGGTCGCCTTCGAGCAGATATTTCTTCGGAATGCCGTGGAACGAGAACAGCAGCTTGTCGGGCTTGCCGTGCGTTTCCTGGTAGCCGCGGATGTGGTCGGCGATGGCCTCGACCCAGGCCTCGTCGTAGTGGTAATGAGTCACGACCCGGAGTTCGGGGATCCATCGCACGCGCCTGAGCGCAAGCGCCAGCCCGTCGAATACGCTCGCGGTGGTCGTGGCCGAATACTGCGGGTACAGCGGCAGCACGATCAGCCGCTGGACGTTGTCGCGCTGCGCCTGTTCCAGCGCCTCTCCGATCCCCGGTCTGCCGTAGCGCATCGCCGGGTAGACCTTCACGTGCGGCTGGTTGCGCTCGAACTCATGCATCATCGCGTCGGCCAGGTCACGCGTGTGGAAGAGCAGCGGCGACCCGCGCTCGGTCCACACGCGCCGGTAGGCCGCGGCCGAGCGCGGCGACCGGAACGGAACGATGAACAGGTTCAGGATCAGCCACCACAGCGGCCGCGGCACCTCGACCACGCGAGGATCCCAGAGAAACTCCCGCAGGTACTTGCGCAGCGCCTTCGGATCCGGCCGATCCGGCGTGCCCAGGTTTACCAGCAGCACGCCTGCACGGGGGGGCTCGGAATGGGCCGCGAGCGCTCGCACGTCGCGGCAAGTGTCCAACCTGGCTTTCATCGTGGCGCAACCGGGGGTCCCGGGCGCAGTGTAGCCAATTGTGCCGGCATGCGCGAATCTGCTACTATCGGCAATGTCGGAGAAGACCATAAAAGAAAATGAAAACCGCGCACCTGATCGTGTCAGCCTTGATGCTGGCGCTGGTCTGCCTGTCCGCCGGGCCGGCAGCGGCGCAGCCGTACGGCTATTCGGTCAATTCGCGCGGCAATCTGGAAGGCGATGCACAGAATGCGCTGTGGCAGGTCAACCTGGCCACCGGCGAATCCGAGCGAATCGGCCCGACCCGCTTTTTCGACATGGAGGGCCTGGCGTTCGCACCCGACGGCACGCTGTACGGCGCCTCGGATGAAAACAAGACCCTGGTCACGATCAACACGAACAGCGGATTCTCGTCCCCGGTCGGCGGGGTGCTGTTCAACATGAACGTTCCACTCGAGCCGATGGACTTCGGCATGACGTTCGCATGCGACGGCCGGCTGCTCGTCGTCTCGGCGATCCGGCAGAGTCTGTTCGCGGCCTCGCTGACCAACGGTGAACTGAGCCGGATCGGCGCCGGCGGCAGTCTCGGCGCGCCGATCACCGGCATCGCCGCATGGGGCGACGAAGTCTACGGTCTGGGTCAGGGCCAGGTGCGCAACGATGCCGACCGGCTGGTGACCGCGGCCCCGAACCTTTACCGCATCGACCCGGCCACGGCGACCGCAGTGCTGATCGGCCCGTTGGGGCCTGAGGCCGCGCCGTACTCCAACGCCGGGCTGGCCTTCGACAGCGACGGAAATCTCTGGGCGCTGACCGACCGGCTCGAAGAAGGCCGGACCGGGATTGCCTCGGCGATCCTGCGGATCGATACCGAGACCGGGCACGCCCGCAAGATCGCCGATGCAGGCGCAGTCGGGTTCGAATCGCTGGCCATCATGCCGGAGAGCGGTTGCCCGGGCGCGGAACCGATTCCATCGCCCGTACCGCCGACGGAGCCGTCGGAGACCGGGAAACCGCCGGCCATCCCGGTCAACCACCCCGCCGCGCTGATTCTGCTCGTTCTTGCGCTTCTTGCGCCGGGGCTGTGGACGCTTTCTCCGCGCCAGCGGTAGAATAAGCCTTAACCGTAAATTTCGGAGACAACGTAATGGCCGGCATCAGCCCGTGGCAATTACTGATCGTGCTGCTGATCGTGCTCCTGATCTTCGGCACCAAGAAGCTGCGCAATATCGGGGGTGACCTGGGCTCGGCCATCCGCGATTTCCGCAAGGGCGTCAGCGACAGCGACAAGGGCGCCAGCGACAGCGACAAGGGCGCCAGCGACAGCGACAAGGGCGGCGACGCCAAGCCCGATTCCACAGAGAAGTTTGACAGCAGCGAGTCCGGCAGCGGCAAGCCCGACGACTCGAAAACATGAGCCCGGCTCGTGCGTAATCCGGGCTGACCGGTCATGGGCGGCGTGGGCTTCACCGAGATGCTGCTGCTGGCGGTGATCGCGCTGATCGTCGTCGGGCCGCAGAAATTGCCGAAAATCGCGCGCACCGCCGGACGGCTGACGCGCCAGGCGCGCAATGCCTGGCAGAATCTGCAGTCGGAATTGCAGGCCGAGCTCGACGCCGAGCACAACCGCAAGATCATGCAGGCCCACCCGGACCGCACCGAGTCCGACCCGTCGGACGACCACCCCACCGGCAGTACGGATGAGCCCGAAAAGCGAGACTGACCAGGAGCTGTCGCTGATCGACCACCTGCTCGAGCTGCGCGACCGGTTGATCCGCGCGGTGGTGGCGATCGTCGTGTGCATGATCGTGCTGGTGCCATTCGCGCGCAGGCTCTACTCCATCGTCTCCGAACCGCTGGTCGCGCGCCTGCCCGAGGGCGCCAGCATGATCGCGATCGACGTCGTCTCGCCGGTATTCGCGCCGTTCAAGCTGGTGCTGATCCTGGCCATCCTGGTCGCGATGCCGTACGTGATCTACCAGGTCTGGGCATTCGTCGCGCCCGGGCTTTACCAGCACGAGAAGCGCATCGCCAAGCCGCTGCTCGCCGCAGCCACCGTGCTGTTCTACCTGGGCTGCCTGTTCGCCTATTTCATCGTCATGCCGGTGATCTTCACGTTCATCACGAAGATCGCACCCGACGGCGTTGCCGTCATGACCGACATCAGCCGCTACCTCGATTTCATCCTGGTGATGTTTCTGGCCTTCGGGCTCAGTTTCGAGGTGCCGGTCATCACCGTCGTGCTGGTGGCGATCGGCGTCGTCACGCCGCAGGCGCTGGCCGCCATGCGCGGCTACGTCGTCGTCGGCGTGTTCTTCATCGCAATGCTGATCACGCCGCCGGACATGATCTCGCAGACGCTGCTCGCGCTGCCGGTCTGGGCGCTTTACGAATTGGGCATCGTGTTCGCCCGCATGGTCCATCGCGACCGCGACGAAGACGAGGAGGCTCGCGAGACCGGGCCGGCCGACCAGGGGACTTCTGAATAAGCCGTCACCGAGCGCCGGGACTCTGACGGCCGGCACCCGCGAATGATGAGCAAAGGCGTTTCGCCCCGCACGCTTCGCGAGCTTGCAGGCGCCCTCATTCGAGAGCACGGCTCGCTCGCGCAAAAGCATACCGCAGCCGTCTCGTAAGGGCCTGCCCTGGAGCCGAACCTGGCTCAGCCCGCCTTATTCACCACCCGTTCGTCGCGAGGCGCTGTCAGGCCTCGTAGATGGGGTGTTTTGCGACCGAGTGCACCGGAAACGTACTCGCCTGTACGGTGAGGATGCGCGACCGAGCGAAACGCCCCAGATGCGGGGCCTGACGGTGCCGCAGTAGAAGGGGTGGTGAATAAGGCGGGCTCAGGGTGGTCAAGCGGCGCGTATCCACCGATTCAGGCTCTGCATACATTCGGTGC
>JAVVDX010000049.1:0-20292 GCA_032251475.1 Wenzhouxiangellaceae bacterium
CCGTGACTTCCGGCGCTGGCGAACCGGACCCGGCTGGCGCACAATGGTGCCAACCCGACTCGGGAGCGAGCCCATGAAAGCGTTTTTCCTGGTGGTACCGGCCCTGCTGCTGGCCGGCTGCATCGGCATCAACAAGTCCATTACCGTTGCTGACGGCGAGCAGGTCCAGCGCGATCTCTCGACCGTAAACGGGGCGATCCGGATCGGCCGCGACGCCGTGGTCGAAGGCGACGCCGAAACCGTCAACGGGTCGGTCGAACTGGGCCCGGGCTGTACCGTCGGCGCGGTCGAGACGGTCAACGGCAAGGTGAAGGTCGGCGAGGGCGCGAAGGCGGCCTCGGTCGAGGCGGTCAACGGTGCGATCGAGATCGGGCCGGCGGTCGAAATCGCCGGTGCGGTCGAAACGGTCAACGGCCGGGTCACCGTCGGCGCCGGCACCGTCGTCGCCGGCGCGGTCGAGGCGGTCAACGGCCAGATCGTGCTGCACGGCGCCGATGTCGGCCGGCTGGCCAACCACAACGGCGGCATGGTCCTCGAGGCCGGCAGCCGGGTGCGCGGCGAGTTGCGGGTCAGCAAGTCCCGCGGCTTCGGCAGCGACAAGCCGGTCACCGTGATCATCCACGCCGACAGCCGGGTTGCCGGACCGCTGGTATTCGAGCGCCCGGTCGATCTCAGAATCCACGAAACGGCCGAGGTCGGCGAAATCGTAGGCGCCGAACCGAGCTATTTCAGCGACTGAGCCCGGCCCGAACGTGCTTCACGCAGAGTGACTCATGCAAAAATCGCTGGAAAACGTAGCGAGCGGGCGGCTGACGGTGGCCGCCGGAGCGCAGAAACCGCAGTGTACACACCAGTACATGAGGATTTCGAGCACCGCCGGACGCCGTCAGCCGCCCGCTCGCTACGTTTTCCAGCGATTTTTCAGTCGTAGCGGGTGCCCTTGTGCTCGACCCAGCCGCCGCCACCGGGCTGGTCCGGATCTTTGAACGTCCGCCGGATGAATCCGCCGCGCGCGTCCCACTCGTAATAGCCGTGCACCCGGATCCGGTCGCCCGGCTCGACCGGAATACGCTCGGCGTCCTCGACCGAATGGCGGATCTGGACGGTGACGTTTTCAGCCGGGCGGATCGAGAATTTCTGGTGCGTCTTGCCGCGAATCATCTCGTCGCCGAGCGATTGCACGACGGGCGCCTGGGCACTTACCCAGATGCCCGTGCGGCCGTCTTCGAATGCCTGCAACAGCCGGTCGTTGGAAATCGGCGCCTCCCCCTGACCACAGCCCCCGAGCGCCAGGTACGAAACAGTGAGCATCGACAAAGCAATTACTCGCATGGCTTCACCCTTGGCACCTGGTTTGCGCCAAGAATAGCAGATTGCCGGAGACGCGCGATTCGACACGGGACGTTCCCGGCTCAAGCCGCAAGCCCCTGGCGGCCGAAGCGATCGCGGAGAAAATCGTCGAAATAGACTGCGAGCGGGCGCCTGACGGTGGCCGCCGGCGCACAGGAACCGCAGTGTATATGCGAATACATGAGGATTCCGAGCACCGCCGGACGCCGTCAGGCGCCCGCTCGCAGTCTATTTCGACGATTTTCTAGTGCTTGAGCTTCTTGCGCAGCCTCTCCAGTGCCGCCAGCTGCGCCACCGCCTCGGCAAGCTGCGCCTGGGCTTCGGCCATTTCCATGTCGGCGGTACGGTCGGCCAGCGCCCGTTCGGCCTCTTCCTTGGCCCTGATCGCCGCGGCCTCGTCGAGGTCGGCCGCACGCGCGGCGGTGTCGGCCAGCACCGTGACGACGTGCGGCTGCACCTCGAGCATGCCGCCGGAGACGTAAAAGAACTCCTCGCCGCCCTCGGGCAGCATGACGCGCACCTGGCCCGGCTTGATCCGCGTCAGCAGCGGCGCGTGGCGCGGCGCGATCCCGAGCTCGCCTTCCTCGCCGGTGACGACGACCATGGACGCCTCGCCGGAGAAGATCTCGGACTCGGCGCTGACGATGTCGACCTGGATTGTTGAAGCCATTGTTCAATCACTCTTGATCGGGTAGTTGCACACCCCGGAGAACGCACCGAGGGCGTGATTCGAGTTCGCTGGCAAGGCTTGAGGCGCGGTTGAAAGCGGAGCGTACGCAGTTGTACGTGAGCATTTCAGCCACGCCGAAAACGCAGCCAGCGGGCTCGAAGCGCGTCCTCAGGCTGCTTTCTTTTCGAGCATCTTCTCACCCTTCTCAACAGCCTGCTCGATCGTGCCGACCATGTAAAAGGCCTGTTCGGGCAGGCGGTCGTATTCGCCGTCGACGATGCCCTTGAAGCCGCGGATCGTGTCCTTGAGCGATACGTAGACGCCCGGGCTTCCGGTGAACACCTCGGCGACGAAGAACGGCTGGGAGAAGAAGCGCTCGACCTTGCGCGCGCGCGCGACCGTCAGCTTGTCCTCCTCGGAAAGCTCGTCCATGCCCAGGATCGCGATGATGTCCTTGAGTTCCTTGTAGCGCTGCAGCGTGCCCTGCACCTTGCGCGCGACGTCGTAATGCTCCTGGCCGACCACCAGCGGATCGAGCTGGCGCGACGTCGAGTCCAGCGGGTCGACGGCCGGATAGATGCCCAGCTCGGCGATCTGGCGCGACAGCACGACGGTCGCGTCGAGGTGGGCGAAGGTCGTGGCCGGGGACGGGTCGGTCAGGTCGTCGGCCGGCACGTAGACCGCCTGGATCGACGTGATCGAGCCGGTCTTGGTCGACGTGATGCGCTCCTGCAGGTCGCCCATTTCCTTGGCCAGCGTCGGCTGGTAGCCCACCGCCGATGGCATGCGCCCCAGCAGAGCCGAGACTTCGACGCCGGCGAGCGTGTAGCGGTAGATGTTGTCGATGAACATCAGCACGTCACGACCTTCATCCCGGAATTTTTCGGCGATCGTCAGTCCCGTCAGCCCCACGCGCAGCCGGTTGCCCGGCGGCTCGTTCATCTGGCCGTAGACCAGCGAGACCTTGTCGAGCACGTTCGACTCCTTCATCTCGTGATAGAAGTCGTTGCCCTCGCGGGTACGCTCGCCGACGCCGGCGAACACCGAGTAGCCTTCGTGCTCGATCGCGATGTTGCGGATCAGCTCCATCATGTTGACGGTCTTGCCGACCCCGGCGCCGCCGAACAGTCCGACCTTGCCGCCCTTGTTGAACGGGCAGACCAGGTCGATGACCTTGATGCCGGTCTCCAGCAACTCGTTGCTGGCGGCCTGCTCCTCGAAGGTCGGCGCCTTGCGGTGTATCGGCATCCGTTCGGCCTCGCCGATCGGACCGGCTTCGTCGACCGGGTTGCCCATGACGTCCATGATCCGGCCCAGGGTTTCCTTACCGACCGGCACCGTGATCGGCTCGCCGGTGTTGGTGACCTCGAACCCGCGCTTGAGCCCGTCGGTCGAGCCCAGCGCGATCGAACGCACGACGCCGTCGCCGAGCTGCTGCTGGACCTCCAGCATGATCTCGCCTTCGTCGACGATCAGCGCGTCGTAGACGCGCGGGACCTCGCCGCGTGCAAACTCCACGTCGACCACGGCTCCGATGATCTGGACAATCGTACCTTTGCTCATTTGCTTCCTCGTTTCATTCGCTGGGCTCCGGGACTGGTCATCGAAGCTTCCAGGTTTCGGGTTTCAAACTGTTCACTTACCATTAAACGGCTGCCGCGCCGCCGACAATCTCGGAAATCTCCTGCGTAATCGCCGCCTGCCGGGCCTTGTTGTAGGCCAGGTTCAGCTCCTCGATCAGGTTGTCGGCGTTGTCGGACGCGCTCTTCATCGCGACCATGCGCGCGGCCTGCTCGCTGGCCTGGTTCTCCAGCACCGCGTGGTAGATCAGCGATTCGATGTAGCGCACCATCAGGTCGTCCAGCAGCGACTCGGGATCCGGCTCGTACAGGTAGTCCCAGTACTTCAGCATCGGCTCGTCGGTGGCCGGCGGCAGCGGCAGCACCTGACTGATCACGACCCGCTGCGTCATCGTGTTGACGAAGTCGTTGAAGCAAAGGTGGAGCTCGTCGACGGTCTCGTCGCGGTAGCCGTCGAGCATGACCTTGATCGCGCCGATCAGCTTTTCGAGCTGCGGCTGCTCGCCCAGATCCTGCACGGTCGCGGCGATGTCGATCCTGATCCGCTTGAAGAACTGCTGGGCCTTGCGGCCGATCAGGACCAGGCTGACTTCCTGGCCGTTCTCCTGGTGTTCGGTGAAGCGCTTGAGAAGCTGGCGGAACATGTTGTTGTTCAGCCCGCCGCAAAGCCCGCGATCGCTGGACACGATCACGTAGCCGACGCGGCTGACCTCGTCGTGGCGCTCGGTGAACGGGTGCCGGTATTCCGGATTGGCGTGGGCGAGGTGGCCGATGACCTGGCCGATCATCCGCGCATACGGCCGTGCCGCCTGCATCCGATCCTGGGCCTTGCGGATCTTCGAGGCCGAGACCATCTCGAGCGCGCGCGTGACCTTGCGCGTGTTCTTGACGCTCTTGATCTGGCCGACGATTTCCTTGGAACTGCTCATTGGCAACCTCGGGGCTCGGGACTCATTTCAAACATTTCATTCATATTGGCCGTGATTTGACGTGATGCATCGCGTTTGCCGGCAACAGCTTTGTAGGAGCGATTTCCAAATCGCGACTTGTTTCTGACAACGATCTCCGAATCGCGATTTGGAAATCGCTCCTACGTCGGGTCGGGACTTTTACCAACTCCCGGTCTTCTTGAACTCATCCACGGCCTTCTTCATCTCTTCGGCCAGCTCGTCGTTCCAGTCGCCGGATTCGTTGATCCGGTCCATCAGGCCGCCGTGTTCGTTGTTCATGTAATCGCGCAGCGCGTTCTCGAACGGCACGACCTTGTCCAATGACAGGTCGTCGAGGTAGCCCTCGTTGCCGGCGAACAGACTCACGGCCATCTCGGCCACGGTCAGCGGCGTGTACTGCGGCTGCTTCATCAGCTCGGTGATGCGCTGGCCGCGCTCGAGCTGCTTGCGCGTGGTCTCGTCGAGATCGGAGGCGAACTGCGAGAACGCCGCCAGTTCGCGGTACTGCGCCAGCGCCAGGCGCACGCCGCCACCGAGCTTCTTGATGACCTTGGTCTGGGCCGCGCCGCCGACGCGCGAGACCGAAAGCCCGGCGTTGATCGCCGGCCGTATGCCGGCGTTGAACAGATCGCTTTCGAGAAAGATCTGGCCGTCGGTAATCGAGATCACGTTGGTCGGAATGAACGCCGAGACGTCGCCGGCCTGGGTTTCGATGATCGGCAACGCGGTCAGCGAGCCGGTCCTGCCGGTCACCTCGCCGTCGGTCTTCTTCTCGACGTAGTCGGCGTTGACCCGGGCGGCCCGCTCGAGCAGCCGCGAGTGCAGGTAGAACACGTCGCCCGGATAGGCTTCGCGGCCCGGCGGGCGCCGCAGCAGCAGCGAGACCTGGCGGTAAGCCCAGGCCTGCTTGGTCAGGTCGTCGTAGACGATCAGCGCGTCCTCGCCGCGATCGCGGAAGTATTCACCCATCGCACAGCCGGCGTAAGGGGCGATGTACTGCATCGCGGCCGATTCGGACGCGTTGGCGGCAACCACAATCGTGTGCTCCATCGCGCCGTGCTCTTCGAGCTTGGCGACCACGTTGGCCACCGAAGAAGTCTTCTGGCCGACGGCGACGTAGATGCACTTGATGCCGGTGCCCTTCTGGTTGATGATGGCGTCGATCGCGACCGCGGTCTTGCCGGTCTGCCGGTCGCCGATGATCAGTTCGCGCTGGCCTCTTCCGACCGGCACCATGGCGTCGATCGACTTCAGCCCGGTCTGGACCGGCTGCGAGACCGACTGGCGCGTGATCACGCCCGGCGCGATCTTCTCGATCGGCTCGTTGCCCTGGGCGTCGATCGGACCGGCGCCGTCGATCGGCTCGCCGAGCGCGTTGACCACGCGCCCGAGCAGGCCTTCGCCGACCGGGACCTGCAGGATCTTGCCGGTGCAACGAGCGGTGTCGCCCTCGCGCAAGTGCTCGTAGTCACCGATGACGACGACCCCGACCGAATCGCGCTCGAGGTTCAGCGCCAGCCCGTAGGTATCGCCGGGAAACTCGATCATCTCGCCCTGCATTGCGTCGGCCAGGCCGTGGATGCGGCAAATGCCGTCGGAGACGCTGACGATGGTGCCCTCGTTGCGCGCCTCGCTGACGACTTCGAACTGCTCGACGCGCTTGCGGATCAGTTCGCTGATTTCGGTCGGGTTGAGTGTCTGCTGCATGGTTTTGTCTACTCGTTCAATTCGGTTGCGTTATTGCAGATTCTGATGGCAGATACCGGCGGCAAGGTCTCGGGCCGGCCGGGTCAGCGCACGAGCTGGCGACCGAGGTCGGCAAGGCGGCCGCGCACGCTGGCGTCAATGACCTTGTCACCGGCCCGCACGATCAGCCCGCCGATGATGTCGGCATCCACTGCGGTTTCCATCTCGATGTCGGTGCCGAAACGTTCGCGCAGCCGGGCCTCGAGCTTCTCGATCTGGTCGGGCTGCATTTCCACCGCCGAGGTCACACTGACCTTCATGCGGCTTTCGCTGGCCCGGCGCAGCGCCTCGAACTGGGCCGCGATCTCGGGCAGCAGCGGCAGGCGCCGATAGTGCATCAGCACTTTCAGGAATTCCCGGAACGCCTTGCCGGCGCCGTCGCCATCCGCCAACGCGTCCAGAACGTCGCCGAACAGTGCCAGAAGCTGCGCGTCGTCCACTTTCGGGTGACCGAGCAGGCGGCGCACTTCATCGGCCTCGACAACGGCCGCCGCGCGCTCAAGCGCCGAACTCCAGGCGTCCAGCGAACCGGCGTCCTGCGCCAGTCCGAATGCGGCGCGCGCGTACGGCCGGGCGATCGTGCTTTCAGCGAGCATGGCCGGTCACAGCTCCGAGGCGAGCTTGTCAAGCAGTTCACGGTGACGCTCGGCGTCCAGCTCCTGCTCGATGACGCGTTCGGCACCGGCGATGGCCAGTTCCGCGAGCCTTGCGCGCAGCGCTTCGCGCGCCTGGTTGGCGGCGAGCCTGATGTCGGCCTCGGCCGCGGCCACCTGGCGGTCGCGCTCGGCGATCGCATCCTGCTTGGCCTGCTCGACCAGTTCGTTGGCGCGCCTGCCGGCCTGGTCGATGATCTCGCCCGACTTCGAGCGCGCCTCGCGAATGATCTGCTCGGCGTCCTGCTCCGCCCGTTCCAGCGCCTTTTCGGCCTCGTCGGACTGCGCCAGACCCTCGGCGATCTTCTGCCGGCGCTCCTCCATCGCCCTGGTCAACGGCGGCCAGACGTACTTCATCGTCACCAGTACCAGCACCAGGAAGGTACCGGCCTGGCCGATCAGGGTGCCCAGAGAGACATCCATATCAGTTCCCTGCGATTGTCGGTTTCATCGGGGTTTCGACGGGTTTCATCGGGCTTCTGCCTGCCCGGATGAGCCGTTCAGCCGCCGATGGCCGCCTGAACCGCCGCAAGCAGCGGGTTGGCGAACAGCAGCAGGGCGGCAAACGCCACGCCGATGATCGACAGCGCGTCGAGCAGGCCGGCGATGATGAACATGCGCACCTGCAGCATGCCGGCCAGTTCCGGCTGGCGGCTTGCGCCCTCGAGGAACTTGCCGCCGAGCAGGCCGAAGCCGATCCCGGTGCCGAGCGCGGCAAAGGCGAAAATCAGACCGACGGCAATCGCGGTGCTGGCCTGGACTTGTGCAATGACTGCTTCCACTTTCTTGTCTCCTGGAATGAATCAGAGGTTGATGACGAACGAAATCGGTGTAATCCAAATTCAGTGCTCTTCATAGGCCAACGACAGGTACACGATCGTCAGCGTCATGAATATGAAGGCCTGCAGCGGCACCACGAGAATGTGGAACACCGCCCACGCGCCGCCGGGGATGAACTGGATCCACCACGGCAGCATCGCGATCAGGATGAAGATCAGCTCGGCCGCGTACAGGTTGCCGAACAGTCGCAGCGCCAGCGACACCGGCTTGGCGATCAATTCGACCAGGTTGAGCAAAATGTTGGCCGGCCACAGGAACGGATTCTTCCCGAACGGATGGAACAGCAATTCGCGCCCGAAGCCGCCGAGGCCCTTGCCCTTGACGCTGTAGACGAGGATCAGCGCCAGCACCGACAACGACAGCGCGAACGGTGCGTTGACGTCGGCCGACGGCACCACGCGCAGGTATTCCAGTCCGAGTGCGTCGTGTGCGAACAGCGGCAGGTAGTCGACCGGAATCAGATCCATGACGTTCCACAGGAACACCCAGACGAAGATCGTCAGCGCAAGCGGCGCAACGAACGCGCGCGGTCCGTGGAAGGATTCCCGCACCGAGTTGTCGACGAATTCGACCAGGACCTCGATGAAATTCTGAAGCTTGCCGGGAACTCCGGCGGTCGCACGTCGGGCGGCCAGCCAGAACAGGAACACCATGCCGAAACCCAGCACGATGGAGAAGAACAGCGTGTCGAGATGGAAGGTCCAGAGGCCTTCCCCGACAGTCAGGTGCTCGAGGTGGTGCGAGACGTACTCGGTCGGAGACGACCCGGCGGCTGCGATTGTGAAACCCACGATTTCCTGAAATCCTCAGTTTCCGTTCGTTTTGCGCGACCCGGAATCTTTCCCCGTTCCGATCCTGAGCAGCGCGACCCAGTAGGCCACCAGCGTGACCACGTAGCCGGACAACACCGGCAGAAACCATTCGGCGAACATCACCGCGACGCCGACGAACAGCAACACGGCCAGTGCCAGTTTCAGCATCATGCCGCGGTAGAACGCCGAGGTCATCGCCGCCGGCCCGGCATCCGCCGGCACGGCGCCGGCACGCAGCGCAGCGACCGCAGTCAGCACGATGCCGATGCCGCCGCCGGCGATCAGGGCCAGGCCCCGGCCGGGCCCGAACAGGATCACCGCGGCTACCGCCGCGACGACGACCAGGACGGCCTGGGTGCGCAGCAGCCAGACCGCCATCTGCGCGAAGCCGCCCGAATCGCCGGCCGGCCTGCCTGCCGTCCGGTCCGCCGATTGGCATTGCTGCGGCTTGCCGGAGTCCGTCGACACGGCCTGATGATCCCCGCGACGCATCAAAAACAAGCGGCTCAGAGCAATCCCGAGCCGCAAAGCCGTAGAATTATACCAGTTCGATCCCGCCCGCTGGGCGTTTATCGTCCAATTTCAGTACTCGAATCCGAGCGTCGGCAACGTCTCCGGAGCGCCTGTCCGCCGGATTGTCGGCAATCCGCACGGTGGTCACGCTTTCGGGCCACAGTCACGCCCAAAAGCGCTATAGAATTGCCCGTCGACATTGCCCAATAACAACAACTTGTAACGTGTTTTTTCGATTTCGCTTCATTGGTGCCGCAACCGCTGCGCTGGCAGCCGGATGCGCGTCGACCGGCGGGTCCGGTGCGACCGCGCCGCACGACGTTTCCGCTACGCCGGACCGGCTGCGGCCGGACGTGGTTCTCGAGACCCGGCTGCCGCTGGCCGCCGGCGGCGACGAGTCGCTGCTGGCCAGCCGCGTCGACCTGCGCGCCGGCGACGAGCTGATCGCCTACCGGGCGCGCTACCGGGTCGACGCGGGTTCGGTACTGGACGGCATCGCCAGCGGCAAGCCGACATCGAACTCGGGAGGCCTTGCCACGCAAACGCTCGAGCAGCGACTGCAATCGACCGTGCCGGTGCCCGTGGGCGGACCGATCCGGCTCGACGTGCGCTCCCGACAGGACACGCGGCTGGAGCTGGCCGGAGCGCACGGGACACGCAACGCCTCGGCCGGCCTGCAGTGGTCGGCCGGCCCGGTCGGCCTGAGCGTCGACTGGCAGCAGCCGCGCGCCACCCTTCCGGCATCCAACCCGATCGACTGCAATGCCGCGGGCGCGCTGCGCCTGCCGGCCCCGGCGGCATGGTCGGGCGCGTCGTTCGAGCTGCTGCAGCGCGATTGCCGGTTCAGCGCGCCGGGCCACGGCATTGCCGAGGCCGGGTTGCAGACCCGGGGCGCCGCCTGGCGCTGGGGGCCGGATGCGGCCAACGCGCTCCGGATCGAGATTGTCGAGCCCCGGGTCGGGCCGCAGGCGGCCGTTCCCGCCGCGGCAGTCGCCGAGCCGGACTACGAGGTCGGGCTCTCGCAGCGCCTCGCGCAGTTCCGCGGCTGGCAGGCCAGCGCCGACGTCGCCGTGCGCCGCGTCGGTATCGCGGCGGACGCGCATCCCGGCGTCGCGACCGCCTGGACCGCGGACCTTGAACTGCGGCGCCGTCTGCCGCTGTTCGACGTCTCGGCCCGCTGGAGCCAGGCCCAGGACCCGCTGTGGTTCCTCGCCGCCGCGGCGCCGGAAAACCGCGAGCAGATGAGTCTTGCGCTGGACTTCGACGCGTGGCTCGATGGCGTGCTGCCGCATGCACGCCCGACCATGGACGTCTCGTGGCGGCGCAGCGAGTCCGAATCGGGCGAGACCGACTCGTCGGTCAACATGCGGCTGAAAATGACCTGGTAGCGGAACGCCAAGGCCCGGTCGGCCGATCCCGGTCACGAAATTGGCGTCGCTCTCGAAACCGGGCGCCGGATTCAGGCCGGGTTCGAGCCCGCAGAATCGACTGACCGGCGCCGGCATGCCGGATGGCGCGATGCCGCCGATGTCGAAGCGGTCAAAGGCTCGAAACGACCAGCACGATGACCACGATCAGCAAGATACCGGCCAGCGCCAGCCCGACGCCGGGATCGTGCGCCAGGCGGCGAAGCTGGCTGCGCACGTACGAGACGAAGGCGCCGTGGGCAAGGTTTTCGCTGACCGGCCAGTGCCGCCGCTGCGGGTCGGTCAGCAGGTGGAACAGCACCGTCTTCAACTCGTGCAGCCAGTGGCGGAACGGCATCGGTTCGGCCGGCGTCTCGCGGTGCGGTCCAAGCAGATTCTCGAGCGTCTCGTCGGCCATCGCCAGCGCCCGTTCCTCGTGGCCGGAGCGCACGTCGACCGCAGCCATGGCCAGCGCCAGACGCGCCAGGCGCTCGCAGCAGTCGCGGCTGCGGGCCAGCCGGCGACCGGATCCGGGCGCGAGGTGGATACCGGAGTTGAGCAGGCGTGTGCCCAGCCATCCGGCGTAGTGCCGGGTGGCGTCGAGCAGACGTTCGCGTCCCGCCTCGTCGAGCGCCCGGACTTCGCGGTTGGCCAGCCACAGCGCGCGCGCCACGATCCGGTCGCGCTGCTCGTCGAGATGACGGTACAAGGTATCGTGCGGCAGGCGCATCGCCGCGCCCAGGGCGGCGATGCGGACCGAGTCGGTCCACTCCAGCGCCAGCCAGCGCAGCAGGCACTTCACCGTCCGCAGCAGCCGCCCCGACCCGGCCTCGCGCAAGCGCAGCGCGGTCCGCGCGGCGGTGGCGAAAGCCGCGAGAACGCCGCTGCCGGCGCGCCGGTACGCCCCATCGACGGTCAGCCAGCCCGGCAGGCGCAGCTCCAGCCAGCCGAACCGCCGGGCGGTCGCGACCACCGCGATGCCGGCCAGAAGCAGCACGAACGGCCGGATCCGGTCGGCAAGACCGAAATGAAGCTCGACGGGCCCCGTCGGCATCGAAAGCGGCTCGAGCAGGATTGACGGCCACAACCCGACGGCGATGATCGCCGGCGCGGTCAGCCAGACGGCGACCTGCATCGATCCCGGCAGCGGCCGGACCGGTTCCGGGTTCCCCGGCGGGGCCAGGAACATTGCATGGATCAGTCGGACGAACATCGCCGCGGTGCCGATCGAGGCGGCGAAATAGATCCATTCGGCCGCCGCCAAACCGGGTTCGGCGGCGGCGAGCCCGGCCAGGGCATGGTGGATCGCCGTCTTGCTGACAAAGCCGTTGAACAACGGCAGTCCGACGATGCCGGCGGCGGCCACCAGCGTGGCGGCGAACAGCAGCGGCATTCGTCGCGCCAGCCCGCCGAGCCGGTCCAGCTCGCCGCTGCCGGCGGCATGGACGACGGCGCCGACGGCGAGAAACAGCATGCTCTTGAACAGCGCATGGTTGAGCGCGTGCATCAGGCCCGCCGCCCCGCCCGCCACGCCTGGCGATCCGTCGGCACCGAGCACCGCACCGGCGCCCAGCGCCGCCAGGATAAACCCCATCTGGCTGACGCTGCTCCAGGCCAGCAGGCGCTTGGCGTGCCGCTGGCCGATTGCGGCAACCGCACCGATCAGCATCCCGGCGAGGCCGAAGCCGAGCACCGCAAGCCCGAAATCATGCGCCAGCGCCGTGGCCGGTGCGTCCGCATCGGCCAGTACGCCGAGGCTGCGGAAGACCCCGAACGCGCCGGCCTTGATCATGACGCCCGACAGCAGGGCGCTCCCCGGCGCCGGCGCGACCGAATGCGCGTCGGGCAGCCAGACGTGCAGACCGATCGCACCGGCCTTGACGCCGAAGCCGACCAGCACCATCGCGATGGCCCAGCGCACCGGCGGCGTGTCGGGCACCGGCACCATCGCGGTCGTGCCGGTCGCCTGGCCCAGCAGCACGATGCCGGCCAGCAGCGCGATGCCGCCGGCAAACGTCATCCAGAAATATTTCACCGTCGCGCGCCGGGCCGGCGCGTCGCCGGCGTGGACGACGAACAGGATCCCGACCAGGCCCAGCACTTCGAAGAACACCAGCAGGCTGATCCAGTCGCCGGCCACGAACACGCCCAGGTTGGCCGCGAGCAGCACCAGGCCGGCCGAACAGAATCGGCCGGCGGCGGCATCGCCGCGCAGATATCCGATCGCGTACAGGCCGGCGCAGAACCAGACGAACGCGGCGGCCAGTGCGAACAGCCGCGCGGGGGCGTCGGCGCGAAGCTCGAGCGTGCCGATGATTGCCGGAACGCCGGTCACGACGGTCCCGTCGGCGGCCATCAGCGCCACGGTCAGGCCCAGCGTCACACCGCTGGCGACCGCGGCCAGCACGCGCGCGCCCGCGCGGCCGAAGCCGGCCCACAACGCCACGACCGCGGCCGCGACCAGCGGCCACAGCACCAGTGCCGACAACAGCCGTTCGAAATAGCCGGCGTCCATCGCTCACGACCCTCCGGCGAGCGCGGCGGCCGCACGCACGGCGAGCCCCAGCGGATATCCCGTCGCCGCCGCGGCGACGCCGAACACGACCGCGAGCACCGCGGTGACCAGCGCGGCGGCGAGCATGCCGTTCCACGGCTCGTCCCGCCGGACCGGGGAACCGGACCGCAACTCCGGCGGCGCCGACCACGCAGCGAACACCACCGGCCACAGGTACAGCGCCGCCAGTACAGAGCCCAGCAGCAGCACCGTCAGCACCGGCCACGCACCGGCCTCGGCCGCGCCGGTGACGAGCCACCATTTGCCGATGAAACCGGCCAGCGGCGGCAGCCCGACAAGCGCCGCGGCCAGCACCGTGATCACCACCGCGGTCACCGGCATCCGGCGGGACAGGCCGGGCAGTTCCGAGACCCGATGGATTCCGGCGACGGCCGCGACCGCGCCGACGGCGAAGAACAGGCCGCCCTTGATGAAGGCGTGGTTGGCCAGGTGCACCAGCGCCCCGGCCAGCGCCCGCGGCTCGAGCAGGCTTGCCGCCAGCGTCGCGTAGCCCATCTGGCTGATGGTCGACCAGGCCAGCCGGCGCTTGAGATGGTCCTCGCCGACCGCGAGCACGCCGGCCACGACCACGCCCAGCGCGGCCGGAATGGCCAGCCACGGCATCACGCCCAGCGCCTCGAGCCGGACCGGCCCGAAGATCTCGTAGGCCACGCGTACGATCGCGAACGCGCCTGTCGCGACCATCACGCCCGACAGGATTCCCGAGAACGGGGCCGGGGCGGCCGGGTGCGCGTCGGGGATCCAGCCGTGCAGCGGAAACAGCGCGGCCTTGACGCCGAAGCCGAACACCAGGCAGACCCACGCGACCGTCAGCATCCCGGCCGAACCGGCCGGTACATCCAGCCCGCCGGGCGCGAAGCCGACCGATCCGGCGGCGAAGAACACGATGACGGTGCCGATCAGCGTCAGCGCGGCGCCCGGAATGACGTAGGCCAGGTACTTGATGCCGGCGCGGAACGCATCCGGCGTGCGCCGGTGGACGATCAGCAGGAACGAGACCAGCGAGAACAGTTCGTAGCCGACCAGCAGCGTGACGAGGTTGCCGGCGAACGCGACCAGCAGCATCAGCGCCAGGCACGCCAGCGCAACCGTGTGATAGAGGCGCCAGTACGCGTCGTCACGCAGCCAGCTGACGGCGTGGAAGGTCGCCGGCACATAGAGTGCGGCCACGGTCAGGCCGAACAGCGCGCCGAGTGCGTCGACGCGCAGCGTGAGGTGGATCGGCGGCACCAGCGCGATCAGCGCCAGCGCCGGCGAAGCGCCCCGGCCCGCGATGAACGCCAGCAACGTGCAGCCGGCGAACGCGACGACGACCGCGCCGATCGCGACCGCGGCACCGGCGCACCGGCCCGGACCGGCCACCCGAATCCACGCCGCGCCGATCAACGGCGCGAGGATCGCCGCCAGCGGCACCCATTGCCCGATGCTCACGGCGCCACCCCGTGCATCCCGAAGGCGAACCGGACGGCCGACTCGGCCAGCACGAACGGCATCGCCGGCGCCTCGGCACCGATCCCGAGGATCACGACGTAGATCGCGCACACCAGCGTCGGCAGGCGCATCATCAGCGACACGGGCCGGACCGGTGCCGGCGATTCGGGCCGCCGAAAGAACGCCCGATACAGGATCGGCAGCCAGTACATCGCGTTGAGCAGCGCACTCACCGCCAGCAGCGCGACGTAGCCGCCGGCGCCGGCCTCGAGCGCGCCCAGCGACAGGTACCACTTGGTGATGAACCCGGCCAGCAGCGGCACGCCGATGAAGCTCAGGCTGGCGACCGTGAATGCGCCCATGACCAGCGGCATCCGGTAACCGATGCCGTCGAGCTCGTCGATCCGGGTCTTGCCGGTGCCGCGCTCGATCGCCCCGACGGCGAAGAACAGCGTGATCTTCGCGAACGCCTGGTTGGCCAGGTGGATGATGGCCGCGACCGCCGCCGCCGGCGTCAGCAGCGAGGCGGCCAGCACGATGTAGGAAAGCTGGCTGATCGTCGACCAGGCCAGCAGCGGCTTGAGCCGTTGCTGGCGAAGCGCGACGATCGAGGCCAGGATGATCGTCGCCCCGGCGACGGCGCCGAGCACTTGCGCGTAGCCGAGTTCGCGCATCAGGTCGACGCCGAACACGTTGTATATGACGCGCAACAGGCCGAACGCGCCGGCCTTGACCACGGCCACGGCGTGCAGAAGCGCGCTGACCGGCACCGGCGCGACCATCGCCGACGGCAGCCACGCGTGCAGCGGCATGATCGCGGCCTTGACGCCGAAACCGGCGGTCAGCATCACGAACACCGCCAGCAGCGCGGGCCGGCTGTCGACGCCGGAGAGAATGCCGTTGCCGGCCAGGCTCAGCGTGCCGGCCAGGTGCCAGACCAGCAGCATCCCGGCGAGGATCAGCGCACCGCCGGAAAGCGTGTAGACGAGATAGCGCCTTCCGGCGCGGCGCACGCGCAGGCCGCCGTCGTGCATCAGCAGCGGGTAGGTGCACACGGTCAGCAGTTCGTAGAACACGAACAGCGTCATCAGGTTCTCGGCGAACGCGATGCCGACCGTCGTCGACACGCACAGCGCGAAGAATCCGAAGAAGCGCTGCTGACCCGGCCGGCCGCGCATGTAGGCCAGCGCGTAGACGGTCGCGGCGATCCACAGCGTCGACGAGACCAGCGCGAAGAACAGCCCCAGCGCGTCGACCCGGAAAGCGAACGCCAGCCCGGGCAGCACTTCGCCGAACGAGATCCGGTAGGTGGTGCCGGCCAGTGCGCCGGGCAGCATCGACCAGACCACGCCGAACTTCAATACCGGCGCGGCCAGCGCCAGTCCCGCCCGCCAGCCGGGCCGGTAGCCGACCAGCATGACCAGCCCGGCGCAGATCGCCGAGACCAGCGGCGCCAGCGCCGGCCGGAGATCGAACAGTTCAGCGCCCAACGAACGCCTCCGCGACCGGCCGGACGAACTCGATCACGGCCGCGCCCGAGAGCCCCGCCGACAGCGCCAGGCCGATCAGCACGACCAGCGGCACGAGCATCGACAGCGGCGCCTCGCGCGCGGCGACCACACGATGGTGGGTCGGCGCCCGGAAGAACAGTGCGTTGATCACGCGGATGCCGTAGGCCAGCGCCAGCAGGGCGCCGCCCAGCACCACGGTTACGAGCAGCACGGTGACGGGCAACGGCCGCCCGCCCTCCAGCGCGCCCAGCGCAATCTGCCACTTGCCGACGAACCCGGCCGTCGGCGGCACGCCGGCGACCGCGATCATGCCGGCCGACAGCGCCGTCGCGCTCCACGGCATCCGGTGGCCCAGCCCGCGCAGATCGTCGATGTCGTGCAGGCCGGTGCGGTCGACCAGCGCCGCGGCGGCCAGGAACAGGCCGGCCTTGGTCAGCCCGTGATAGAAGACGTGCGCGATGCTGCCCGCGACCGATGCCGTGGTCGCAAGCCCAAGTCCGAGCACGATGTAGCCGATGTTCGAGACGGTCGAATAGGCCAGCATGCGCTTGAGTTCGTGCTGCACCACGGCCGCGACCGCGCCCGCGACTACCGCGACCGCGCCGAGCACCGTCAGCAGCGTTTCGAGCCGCAGCAGGCCGGGCCCGGCGGCGGCGCCGAACAGCTCGAACGTGCGCAACAACCCGAGCACGCCGACCTTGACGACCAGCGCCGAAAGCAGCGCACTGACCGGGCCGGGAGCCGCCGAATGCGCGTCGGGCAGCCAGAAGTGCAGCGGGAACAGCGCCGCCTTGACCAGGAACCCGACCGTGAGCGCGCCCAGCGCGAGCGCCACGGCCGCCGGCGCCTCGACGCCAGCCAGGCGCGCGCCGACGTCGGCCATGTTCAACGACCCGGTCAGTGCGAACAGCACGCCGATCGCGAACAGCACGAGCAGCGACGACACCGCGCCCGGCAGCAGGTACTTGATCGCTGCCAGCGCCGCCCCCGGCTGACGGGTCGCGGCGACCAGCGCGTAGGCCGAGACCGACAGCAGCTCCATGAACACGAACAGGTTGAACAGGTCGGCGGCCAACGCGAAGCCGTTGAGCCCGCCGAGATTGACCAGCACCAGCGTGTAGAACAGCACCGGCCGCGGGACTGAATCGGTCAGCGTGCGCGAGAACGTGATCGCCAGCGCCGTCACGGCGCCGAACGCCACCGTCACGGCCGCGATCCGGTCGAACCGCAACTCGATGCCCAGCGGTGCGGCCCAGCCGCCGACCGCGTAGCGCAATTCGCCGGCCGCCGGCAGCGCGCCGGCGACGACCGCGGCCGCGACGGTAGTCGCCAGCGCCACGGCCAGCGCCGCGTACCAGGCCAGGCGCGGCCGGGCGCCGAACAGCGCGGGCAGCAGCGCCGCGGCCGCCAGCGGCAGCAGGAAGACCAGCGGCACCATCGCGGCCGCGCTCATTGGCGCGCCCGGATCAGCTCGTCGAGTTCGATCGTCCCGTGCTCGCGCTTGATCCGGACGATCAGCGCCAGCGCCAGCGCGGTCATGCTCACGGCCACGACAATGCCGGTGAGCACCAGCGCGTGCGGCAGCGGACTGACGAACACCGGCCCCGTCCCGGCCCCGAGTACGGGCGGGTCGCCGCCCTCGACCATGCCGGTCGTGACGATGAACGCGAACACCGCGGTTTCCATGATGTTCAGCCCGATCAGCTTCTTGACCAGGTTCTGTCGCACCAGCAGGATGTACAGGCCGGTGCAGAACACGGCCGTGACCGCGACGTAATCGAGATGCGCGAGCAGCGTATCGATGTCAGTCCTCCGACAGGGCCAGGAAAATGCCGGTCAGCACCGCTGCGCCGCCGATGCCGATGGCAACCTCCAGCGCCACCATCAGCGCGTGCCGCACCGGCGCCGGGCCGGGCAGGCCGAACCACCAGCCGGTCGCCGCCAGGCCGATCGCGGCCACGAGCAGAAAGGCGAGCGGGGCGGCGGCCCGGACCCAGAACCGCGCACCGCCGCGGATCATGCCGTCGACCCGGCCGCGGCCCAGCGCGAGCGTCAGCAGGATCATCATCGCCGCCAGCATCACACCGCCCTGGAAGCCGCCGCCGGGCATCACGTCGCCCGAGATCATCACGAAAAGCGCGAACGCGGCAAGAAACGGCGCCAGCACACGGACGACGTAATGCACGACCGGGCTGACCGGCAGGCGTTCGCGGTCGGCCGACCGGGGCTGTTCGTCGGGCCCGGCCGCGACCGCCCGCACCAGCAGCACTGCAATCAGCGCCGAGAAGATCACCATGACCTCGCCGAAGGTGTCGAGACCGCGATAATTGAGCAGCACCGCGGTGACCAGGTTGGAAGCCCCGCCGGCCTCGGCGCCGCCGGCGACGTAGTCCGCGCTGACGTGCATGTGCACCGCGCCCGCCGTGCCGGGCGGCGGCAATTGCAGCAGGCCGACAAGCATCGCCGTCGCGAACAGCACGACCACCGCCTTGTAGACCGGGTGCCTCACTTTTCGTCGCGCCCGACGCGCGCGATGGTGTAGAGGAACAGCGCCACCGTCAGGCCGGCGCCGACCGCGGCTTCGGTCATCGCCACGTCGGGCGCGCCGCGGTGCACCCAGAGCAGGCACAGCGCGAGACTGTAGACCGAGAACAGGATCGAGGCCTTGACCAGGTCGCTCGAGCGCGCGATCGAGACGACGCAGGCGATCATCAGCGCCAGTACGATCAGGTCGAACAGCTCATTCGCCGTCATCGCGACGCTCCGCGGTCCAGGGTCGCACGCCGGCGTGCCACGCCGCCCGGGTCAGCGCGTGGCCCGCGGTCGGGCTGGCCACCAGCACCAGCGCGATCAACGCCAGGATGCGCAGCGCATCGCCGGGCGCGGACGCCATCATGGCCAGACCGAGCAGGGTCAGACCGGCACCCAGCGCGTCGCACTTGGTCGCCGCGTGCGCGCGGCAGTACAGGTCGGGAAGGCGCAGCAGGCCGATCGTGCCGAACATCAGGAAAACCAGCCCGGCCAGCAGGATCAATGCCGCGGCGATTTCGAGCAGCGCGCCGATCATCGCGTCCGCTCCCCGAAGGCGAGCCGGCCGGTCTCGACCAGCCGGCTGGCCACCAGCGTCAGCGTGAAGCCCAGCAGCGCGTAGACGATCGCGATATCGAGCCAGAAGCCCTGCCCGCGCAGCACGGCCAGCAGAGCGAGCACGACCATCGTGTTGGTGGCGATGACGTTCACGCCGAGAATCCGGTCGGCCAGCGCCGGACCGGCGAGCACGCGCCACAGGCACGCCAGCGAATTGAGCAGCAGAAAGAAGACCGCGCCCCAGAGAAGGCCGGCGAGGGTCCCGGTCATCGTCCGCCATCCACTTCGGACGCGCCCGGCTCGAACACGCGCCGGATCTCGCGCTCGGCATCGCCGGAGCGGATCGAGCGCGCGAACGACGGGTCCAGGCAGTGGATGGTCAGCTCATTGCCATCGATCTCGACGCAATGCGTGCCCGGCGTCAGCGTGATCGAGTTGGCCAGCGCGACGCGGGCGGCATCGCCTTCGAGTTCGGTTGTGTACTTGAACACGCCGGGCCGAAGCGGCATCGAACGTCGTATCAGAATGCCGATCAACTGCAGCGCAGCCGGCACGATCGAGCGCAGCATTTCGATCAGGTGTACAAGCAGGCCCGGAATCTGGCGGGCGCCGACGCCCGGATCGCCCCCGCGCCACAGGAACACCACCGACCACAACCCGATCGCCAGCGCGATCAGAACGCCCCACGCCAGCTCTCCCGCCTGCGCCGGAATCGCCAGCACCAGCCAGAACGCCAGCACCGCCATCGCCGAACGCAACCACCGCATCGTCCGCCTCCCGTCGCTTCGTGCGCCGAGCACTCCGGATCACCAGGCCCCGAGATCCGGAATCCGCGTCGCCGTGACGCAGTTCTCGCTCGGGATTCATCCTAACCGAATCGCAAAGCCGCCGGCGATTGCAACGGGATTTCCGCGGCATACGCGCGGCGATCAACACATGTCGACATTCGACCGAAACCGGTTTGTGTTGGTTTACACACTTGTTCGAAGCGGTTGAGAAACCGCCTGCAAACTTTCTGCTTTTTCGGAATTGCGAAACTATTTTCTACGCTAAATCAACAGCCTATAATGACTATCCCTTTTCCAACATGAATAGTGGACAACGGCAGTCGAACTCGGGGGAAGCGCTGACGGCAGCAGTGCCACGGGAGAAAAAGCAGTTGGCTGGT
>JAVVDX010000050.1:0-20094 GCA_032251475.1 Wenzhouxiangellaceae bacterium
GTCCAGTTGTCGATCGCCACGGCGTTGTACGCGAACATCGTGCCTTCGTTGACGTCGATGATCGACGCGGCGCCGAACAGTTCGCCGCCGGCCGACGGCAGGACATCGGTTGCGCCGCCAGAGTTGGTCCAGTAGAACTGCGGCGGGTTGGTGCCGATCGAGACCTGGCTCCAGGCATCGACCAACTGCTGGCAGTTGCGCGGGCGACGGATCTGGATGCCCTGGTCGTCGAGCACGGGATTGCCGTCCTCGTCGAACACCGGCACGTGGGTCAGCGCGAATTCGCTGCCGAACGTGCTCACGGCGCCAGTCTGCGCATCAGTGAAGCCGCCGGCACCGTCCGGGGTATCGCCAATGACGGTTCCCATGTCGATGATTTCCAGATAGCCGGAAGCGGTACGCTCGGCGTCGGTCGGGCCGCCATCGGTCTTGTCGCCGGTGAATTCGAACGTCAGCAGATCCTGGACGCCGCCGTTGCCGAAGATGTACGGCACGGTGCACGAAGAATCGGCAGTGACCATCTGCGCGCCGTCGCCGCTGGCGGTGATCGCCGCAGTCCAGACGTCGAACGCAGACAGGTAAAGGTTGAAGTCGAGCACTTCGCGCGAGTTCAAGCCTTCGAGGAAGCGCACCTTGGCCGCCTTGGCCTGGCTCGAGGTGTTGACAACGGAAATGAGCGTGTCATTGCCGCCGCGCGCGGTGTAGTACGGGTAGATGAGTGCCTGGCCAAGGCCGTCGGGGTTGACGTTGACAGCGTTGGCGACGCTGACCATCCCCGCGACACCCGTCAGGCCCGCAACAATTGCGGTCGTCAAGGTCTTTCTTTTCATTACAACACTCCTAGGTTTATACACAGGGCTCTGCATCGGAAACACCTGATATCGTTCACGCCCTTCCGTGAATCAGGCATTCCCGCGCAATGGTACAACGAACAAAAACCGAAAGCAAGCGGATTTCCGCCCGCGCGCGGCCTTCGATCAGGATGCAGAATACCACCATTCGCCGTCGATCTGGATCCACGTTTCCTCGACCGGGCGGCGCCCTTCCATGCCGGCCAGCACGCCCGGCGCGCCGGCGGCCGTGTACCCGACCTCGACCTGGACCGAGCAGCGCGCCTGCTGGCACGAGACTTCGGCGACCTCGGCCGAGTCCCAGCGCACCGGGCGGCGCGACAGTTCGGCGCTGAAATCGGCCGGGTCGGACTTTTCGCGGAAGCCGGGCGTGTAGAACTGCCAGGCCCGCTTGAAATCGCGGGCGATCATCGCCTCCCAGCGCGCCTGCGCCCGCTCGGCGACGATTTCCTCGGGCGGACGGGGCGGCTGGCTGCATGCGGCAACAACCGCGGCAACGCATGTCATCAGGTACAGATACTTGATTTTCATGGGAATTATTGCTGCTCCTTTGAATTGTCCGGCAATTCCTCCGGGGATTCCTCCGGCGCGGCTTCGAACGGCCGGTTCGGGTTCGGGGCGCTGGCGCGCAGCGGCTCCAGCGCGCGGAACTTGCGGCCGAATTCGTCCGAGGCGCGTTCGAGCTGGGCGGTGTTCTCGACCACGGTCGGCGTGATCAGCACCAGCGTTTCGCTGCGGTTGGTGCTGTCGGTGGTCTGGCGGAACAGCGCGCCCAGGCCCGGGATGCGCTGCAGGAACGGCACGCCCGAGCGGGCGTCGGTGGTGGTCTCCTCGATCAGGCCGCCGAGCACGACGGTCTGGCCGGACTGGACCGCGACCTCGGTCCGGATGTTGCGGGTGTTGATCGGCGGGTTGCCGCCCTCGACGGCCGGCTCGCCCGGCGACGAGACCTCCTGGGAGACTTCCAGGTAGACCAGCCCGCCCGGGTTGACCCGGGGGGTGACGTCCAGCGTGACACCGGTCGACAGGAACTGGGTCGAGCCGAACACCCGGTCGGTGGTGCCGGTGAAGCTGGTCGACTGGATCGGCACCTGGGTGCCGACGTTGATGGTGGCGCTGGCGTTGTTGCGAACCATCAGCGACGGGGCCGAGATCGTGCGCACGTCCGAGACCGACTCAAGCGCCGAGATCGTGGCGCTGACGAAGTCGCTGCCGACGTTCTGGGCCAGCGCGGCGAAAAAGTTCTGGCCGGCGCCCAGCCGGATGTTGCTGGCCTGGCTCGAGTCGACGAAGCCGCCTTCTCCCGGCAGGCCGGGGAAATTCTCGTCGCCGGGCTCGGAATTGGCCAGGAACCACGAAACCCCGTACTGGAGCTGGTCGTTGAGCGCCACGATCAGCACCTGGGCCTCGATCAGAACCTGCAGCGGCTCCTCGTCGAGCCGCTCGAGCGCGTTGAGGATCGCGTCGTAGTCGCCGGGCGAGGCCTGGATCAGCAGCGAGTTGGTCTCCATCACCGCGGTAATGCGCACGTCGCCGTCCTCGCCGATCGTGACGGTGCCGCCGCCCCCGCCGGTGTCGCGGCGCTCGCGCGCCTGCGGGCTGGTCTCCTGCCGGAACTCGTTGACCGAGCTGACCTGGGCCCGCTCCAGGCCCGGTGCAAGCGAACCCCGGTCCTGCCGCCGCGTCGAGCGGTCCTGGTCGCCTCCGCCGGTGCCGCCGAACACCTCGGCGACGTAGCCGGCCAGCACGTCGGCGGCCAGGTTCTTGACCCGGTAGACGTACAGCCGGGCGCCGGCCTCGGGGCTGGAGCGGTCCAGCCGCTCGATCCAGCTTTCGACCTCCTTGAGGTAGTGGTCGTTGGGCGTGATGACCATGATCGAGTTGAGCCGCTCCAGCGGCATGATCCGGAACATGCCGGCCAGCGGGTGGCCCTGGCCTTCGCCGCCGCCCTCGACCGGCCCCCCGAGCAACCCTTCGAGTTCGGTAATCAGGTCGGCCACCTCGACGCGCTTGATCTCGAAAATCCCGACCGACATCCCCTTGAGCCAGTCGACGTCGTAGGTCTCGACGATCTGCCTGTAGTTGCGCAGCTCGGCCGGCGTACCGGCCAGCACGATCAGGCTGCGGGCGTTGTCGGCCGAAAGCACGGCATCCTCGCGCGCGTACGGCTCGAGCACGGTCTGCATCTGGGTGGCCGAGACGTATTCCAGCGGGATCGCGAGGGCCTGGTAGCCGCGCTTGAGTTCGCCGTCGGGCAGGCGCGGCACGAGGTTGCCGCGCACGGCCTCGGAGACCGGCAGCACGTGAAAGCGATCGTCGCGCCAGATCAGCGTCGCGCCGTTCCAGCGCAGCAGCATCTCGAGAATCGGCAGCACCTGGTCCATCGCGACCGGCTTGGCGGTCGAGAACGTCACCTCGCCCGAGATGCCGGGCGCAATGACGTAGTTTTCCTGCAGCAGGTTGCCGAGGATGGCGTGGATCACCTCCTGGATGCCCTGGCCCTCGAAATTCAGCGTGATTTCGCCTTCACCGTCGATCGGTCGCGGCTCGCGGCTGGCCGCCTCGCGGTTGATGAACACGCCGGTACCGGGGAAGCTCTCGCTGCCGGTGAACATGCCTTCGCGCTCGGGCTGCTCCTCGCCGCCCAGGTCGATGGGGCCGCCGGAGCGCTGGCCCTCGATCGCCCCGGGCCCGGACGGACGCGCCGGGTTGGTCGGGTCGTCCGGGTCCGGCGTCGTGGCACACCCGGCGATCAGCACGACAAGCAAGCACAGTGCGGCAATGAAGCGGTGAAAAGCTGCCTTGGCCGGGACTCGGGACTCGGGACTCGGGACTCGCAGAAGCATCGAGTATCGAGCGGGTTTTACGATCTCCGGTACATCCCGTCCTACGGGCCTTGAACCTGAAAAACAGGCAACAGCGTTCGCCAGCCCTCGAGTCCCGAGTCCCGAGTCCCGAGTTCCGGGTCCCGGGTCCATTGTGCGTTGTCCAGCTCCCATGCGCTGATGATCCTGTTGTTTTCGTTGTCGTCTGCGACCGCCGCCGTCAGCGGCCGCCGTCGTTTTGCTGTTCGCGCGCCCGCCGCTCGGCCTCGGCGCGCAGCTGCGCCCGCCGCTCGGCGACCCGGCGCCGGATTTCCTCGGCCCTGGCGCGCGCTTCAGCCTCGGCGTCGGTCTCGGCCGGCTGCTGGCCTTCTCCGGCCGGCTGCCCGGCCTCGGCCTGAGCCGCGCGCGGCGCGGGCCGCGCGCCGGCCTTCAATGCCTTGGTCTCGACTTCGAGCTCGAGATCCTGCTGCTTGCCGGTCTCGGTTTCGAACGCCACGCCGCGCGGCCGGATCGCGGCGATCTTCCAGGCCGACTTGTCGCCGGCCATGGCCATGCCTTCGCGCAGCAGCAGGGTTTCCTTGGTATCGTTGTCGGTCACCATCGCCAGCTTCATGTCCGGCGTGATGATGATGCCGGCGACCTTGGCCTTCAGCGGCGGGACTTCGACCGACTGATCCGGCCCGGGTTCCTGGGCCATCTGCTCGCCGTCCGGCATCTCGACCACCGGCAGCCGGCGGTCGGCAAAGAACACCGGTTTCTCGATGATGCCGATGAACTTCGACAACTCGCCCAGCGGCTCGCTCTGCGCCACCGGCGCGTCGATGACCGAAACCGACGGCGGGGCCGGTTCGATGGTCTCGACGTTGATCCGGCCAAGCAACGCGAACGACAGAAGCCCGACCAGCACCAGCGCCGCGATGCCGCCGCCCAGCAGCACGGTCAGCAGGTTGTGCTCGGTGTCGGGCCGGGTCATTCCTGATTCTCTCCGGGCTGGTTGATGTAGCCGTACATCTCGAAACGGATGTCTAGCTGGCCGTAGGTGGTGCCGCGCCCGCGCAGCCGCTGATCGGGCGTCAGGCGCTGGTTGATCATGACATTGTCGACGAACACCAGCGGCACGCTGTTTTCCATCCGGTAGAGTATGCGCACGAAATCGTCCAGCGGGCACTGCATCCGCACGTTGACGCGCACCGACTGGAAGCGCTCGGGGTCGGTGGATCGGCTCGGCGAGGTGTTGGTGACGTTGCACAGTTCCGGGTCGCCGGCATTCTGCTCGACCCAGTCGCGCAGCGAGCGGATCAGCTCGGCCGCGGCGATGTTCGGGTTGTTCCCGGCCAGGAACAGCGCGCTGTCCATCTGCGCCGCGCGCAGCTCGTCGAGCCGCTCGCGCATCGGTTCGGCCAGCTTGACGGTGCCCTTGTAGCGCGCGATCTGGTTCTTCACCGCGCCGATCCGGTCGGACAGTTCGGCGTGGCGCACGACGAACCAGTGGAAACCGGCGAAGTAGACGACGATCGCGACGATGACCAGCAACCCGATCGCCACCGGCCGCGACTGTTCCCTGTCCGGAAGCAGCTTCACGATTCCCCCTCCGCTGCCGGCTGATCCACGTCCGGGCCGGCCTCCGGCGCCGTGACGATCCGCGCCTGCGACCGGAACCGCTCCTGCCCGGTGGACGGGTCGATGCTGATCGCGCCGGTGATCTCCGGGGCTGTAAACAGTTCCGATTCGTCGAGCAGCCCGATGACGCGCTGCGAACCGTCGGCCTGGCCCTGGATGCGCAACTCGTCGCCCTGGAGCTGGAACTGCTGCAACCAGATGTCTTCGGGCAGCACGCGCGTGATCTCGTCGAGCAGTTGGATCACCTGCGGCTTCTCGGCGCGCTTCTCGGCCAGGAAATTGGCTGCCTGCACCGATTCCTCGAGCTCCTGCTGCAACTGCATCACGCGCCGCGCCTCCGTGCGCAGCGCGTCGGCCTCGCGCTCGAGCCCGCTGGCGGTGCGCTCGCGCAGCACGAGTGTCTGCGCCATGATCAGCGCCAGCAGCACGACGACACCGGCGGCCAGCAGCGCGTTGAAGCGCGCCCGCGCGTGCACGTAGCGCGGCCGGCTGTCTTCGGGTAGCAGGTTGAAACCCTCGGGGCGGGGCGGGTCGTCGCCGGTCAGCGTATCGACCGCGTGGACGGTAATGCCCAGTGCGCGGGTACGCGCCAGCAACGGCTCCAGCGTCTCGGTCGGCGCGATGCGCACGGCCGCGTTGAGCCGGGCGTGGGCCTGGTCGACGCTTGCGACGCGGTGGTCCATCATCACCTGGTCGGCGCGAAACGGGGAGATCTGGTCGAGCTGGTAGGCCAGCGCCTGGCCCAGGTTGCCCTCGACCGCGGCCGGCATTTCCACCGGCAACGACAGGTACTGGTCTTCGTGCAGGCAGAGTCGGATTTCGGGCTTGCCGTCCTCGAACTCGGCGAGGATGTCGCGCCAGCGCCCACGCAGCAGCTCCGTGCCCTCGCCGGCGCCGAATACGTCGAGTACGGCCGGCTCATCGTCGGCGCGCCAGATGCGCAGGTCGCCGCCGCCGGTATCGGCCGGCACGATCCACAACTGCGGCTTGGGCGGCATCAGCCGCTGGCGGAACCTCTCCGGCACCAGTGCCGAGAGTTCGCCGCCCCACCACGCGAAGAACGCCGGCAACGGCGTGGCGCGGTAGCGCTGGCGGATGGCGCCCAGCAGGTTGTCGGCGGCGTTTTGCACTATCCGGAGGCTTCCTGGTTGCCGGTCCCGTCGGCCCGGGTCTCGTTTGCGTTGTCGTTCCAGCGCACGATGCGGAACGGCCGGCCGCGGCTGTCGGTCCCGAGCCGGATCGTGGCCTCGATCTCACTCCACGTACCGGAATCCAGCGTGGCGCGCACGACAATGGTATGCGTAAGCCCGCTCCCGCGCTGAGTCACAAGCGTTCCGTCGGGCAGGGCGAGCTGCATCTGGTCGCCCGGACGGTATTGCGAGCGCTCCTCGATGAACTGCCGGGCCGTTTCTTCATCGACGTCCGGCAATGTCCTGAGCACGCTCGCCGGCGCGAACGCCGGGTTGAAGTTCCCCCGACCCGAATGCACGGTAATACTGTCCTCGACGGCCAGGAAAAGTTCCCGGCTCATGCCGATGACCTGCTGCAGTTCCGCGACCGTGCCGAACGGGGCATTGACCGGGCCGTAGGGGTAGCCGGCCGAGAAGTACTCCTCCTGCTCGGCCCCCATGACGCGCGCCTCGTCGTCCGGGTCGATCCAGTCCTGGATGGCCGCGGTCATCAGCTCGGCGTCTTCCTGGGACAGGCCCACCGACATGAACAGGTCGATCAGAAGTTGCGGATTGCCCTGGGCCGAGGCGTTGACGTCGATCAGGCCGGTCTCGTCGCGAATCCTGACCTCGATCAGCGCATCGCCGAAGCGGAACTCGTACGGGCGCCCGTCGGCGACCCAGCGCGTTTCCATGTCCGGGTTGCGCAGCTCGACGACGGCCCGGTGCAGGCCGGCCTCGGCCGCGTAGCGCGCGTCGGTGGTATCGAACAGGAAGCGCGACTGCAGCGTCTCGGTGCGCGCCAGCACCGCGAACGTGCCGATGACGATGGTCAGCAGCGCCAGCATCCACAGCACCACGATCAAGGCGATGCCGCGCGAGGCGCCATGGCGCCGTCGAGCGCCGGAACGAATCGGCCGGATCGCGGTCATCTTCCGGTCATCTTCGATTGCCTCGTCCGAGCAGGCGCGCGCGGATATCCTCGGCCGTGCGCGGCACCTGGACCGCCCCGCCCGAATCGATGACCACCGGCACCACCAGCTCGGGCCAGAACAGGCCGTTGTCGCGTTCCATGCCCAGCCGAAGCGAAATCGCCAGCGGGATTTCCTCGGGCCGGTCCCAGAAATCGGTCCACTCGACCGCCTCGCGGTCTTCGGTAAAGCCCAGGAACTCGAAGTCGGCCCGACCGACGTCCTCGAGCAGTGTCACCGGCGGCTCGGCGTTCAGGTCGCCGGGCTCGTAGCCGTTGAGCAGCGCGAACGCGAACACCAGGTCCATGCCGACCTCGCCGCGCTCGAGCCGGAGTTCCTGCACGTACGGCCCGCCGTAGCTGAGGTAGCCGGGCATGGGCGCGACAAAGCGGATGCGCTCGCGCTCGCCCTCGAAGCGGATGATCTCGTCTTCGTTCTGCTCGATGATCAGCGGCCTGGCCTGTGAGATCTGCCGCCGGACGAACTGGTGGACGATGCGCAGCCGGTTGGTCTCCTCGATCAGCGCCTCGCCCGAGGTCGTCGCCCGCACGCCGGCCCGGAAGCCGCCGTAGGCCATCGCCATGATCAGCGCGATCAGTGTCGTGGCCAGCAGCAGCTCGACCAGGGTGAAGCCCGCTTGACTGCCGGGACTCGGGACTCGGGACTCGGGACTCGCGGGTCGTTCGGGGACGCGGGCGGTTGTCTGTGTCGTGCTTTGGGTGGTAGCTGCGGCTTTGTTCGGGCCGGGACTCGGGACTCGGGACTCGGGATCCGCGGGCGGTGATGGGTTCGGTGGTGAATCGTTGCTGTAGGAGGTGCGTCCACGCGCCGATTCGCTGGCCGTCAATCGTGGCCTGGAGGCCGCTCCTACAGCACGCCCCAGAGCCCGACGACCCATCGAGTCCCGAGTCCCGAGTCCCGAGTCCCAACCAGTCACCTTCCCTGCTCCTGCCGCTCGGCGTAGAACCGGTCGACCGAGCGCAAAGTCTCGAAAAGAACCGAGCGCTCGGCCGCGCCCTCGCCCCAGTACACCGTCAGGCCGACGTAGTACAGGTCGATCGGCAACTCTTCGTACATCACGCCGCGGTCGTCTTCGATGAAGTACGGCTCGATGACCATTTCCCAGCTGTACTCATCGTTGTAGCGGCCGGCAAAGTGCCCCGGCTCGGGCAGCGATTCGACCCCGACCATGTCGAGCTGGCTCTGGGCCAGCAGCGCGGCCTGGGTGAAATCGCCCGAGCGGCGGGTGTTGCTGATCGACGTCGACAGGATCTGCAGCACGAGGCCGAACAGCACAGCGAAGATCGCGAACGCGGCCATGACCTCGATCAGCGTGAAGCCCGCTTGCGCGTGCGTGTACGCGCAAATCGGACCCCGCGGCCGCAGGCCGCACCCGCTTGCGCGTGCGTGTACGCGCAAATCAGACCACGCGGCCGCCGGCCGCACCGATAACCCCGGATGCGCGCAGCGCAACTCGGAATCCAGGGCCTTCGTCCGTGACTCCGGGCTGCACCCGACGCACTTGGCCTGACGGCGATTCAGGAATGATGCAAGAAGGCTGCCGTTCACCGTGCATCCTCCGGCGGATCCTGACTGATTTCGCCGGTCAGCCAGCCGACGGTGACGTACCACTTGCGTTCCTCGACGCTGAGCGTGACGCTGCCGCCGGTCGAGGCGCCGTCGGGGAAGAAGCGGATGCCGCCGGCATTCTCGCCGGTCAGCTCCGAGCGCGCCGTTTCGAGCGTGACATCCAGCCCTTCGGGCAGTTGCTGCGGTTCGCGACCGGCCGCCTGCCAGGTGCGCTTGTCGGCGTCGACCAGGAATACCTGTTCGCTGCGGCGAATCACGGCCTGGCCGCGCGTGTGACGCAGCCCGGCGACGACCTCGCGCACCGCGTTGCGCAATTCCGCGCCCTCGACCGAGCGCATGATCGAGCCGCCGACCAGGCCGAAGATGCCGACGACCAGCACCATCACGACCAAAAGTTCGATCAGCGAGAATCCGTTAGTTACGGGAATCGGGAATCGGGACTCGGGAATCGAGGGCCATTCGCGGGCCCGGGAATTCGGTGATGTCGTGACCAGCTCGACGGCATCAGGCTTCGATCTGGGCGGGACTCGGGACTCGGGACTCGGGACTCGCGGGGTTGTCGGGTATCGGGCGGGTTTCCCGACATTGGGCACATTGCGTTCTGCGGACTTCGAATCCAAAAGACCAGCGGCGGTCTTTGCCGGCCCTCGAGTCCCGAGTCCCGGGTCCCGAGTCCCGGCCCGAGCGAAGCCGGTAACGTCGCCCCGCCCCAGCATGTATTCGGCCGTCATCCGCGGGCTCAAGGATTCTTAGTTGTCCCAGTTCGCGATGTCGCGGTCGGGACCTTCGCCGCCCGGCTGGGCATCGCGCCCGTGCGAAAGGATGTCGAAATCGCGGTGCTCGCCCGGGAACCGGTACTGGTACGCGTTGCCCCACGGGTCGTTGAGATTGGAATTGTTGATGTAGGGGCCGTTCCAGTTCGAGACGTTGCCCGGTTTTTCGATCAGTTCGCGCAGCTCGCGCGGCGCCCGGCCGGTATCGAGATAAAACTCGTCGACGGCCATCGACAGCCGCTGGACCTCGGCGACCGCGGTGCGCGCCTTGGCATCCTCGCCGCGGCCCATGATGTTGGGCACGACCAGCCCGGCGATCAGGCCGAGAATGACCAGCACGACGAGCAGTTCAATCAGCGAGAAGCCCTGATTCGGGGTTTTCATCATGTTTGCCTGCATGTGTTGCTCCACCTTGAATTTATGACAACCTGTGCCCGAAAGATTCCCCCGGGCCCGCGCGACCCGCCCCGGTGCGGCCCGAACCGGCTCAGGCGATCAGCTCGTTCATGCTCAGGATGGCCATCAGCACCGACATCACGATCACGCCGATGACGGCGGCCAGTCCGAGCGTGAGCACCGGCACCAGCATGGCCATGATCCGGTCGATCGTCGTGCGCACCTCGCGATCATAGGTATTGGCGACCTTGAGCAACATCTCGTCGAGCTGCCCGGTCTCCTCGCCGACGTTGATCATCTGCAGCGCCAGGCGCGGGAACTGGCCGCTTTCGTTCAGCGCCCGCGCCAACGGCGTGCCGGTCTTGACCTTCTTGGCCGCCTGGCCGACGTCCTCGCGCAGCACCGTGTTGGTCATGACGTTGCGCGCGATCGAGATCGCCGACAGCAGCGGCACGCCGTTGACCAGCAGCGTGCCGGTGGTGCGCGCCAGCCGCGCCATCTCGATCTTCGCAATCGCGTCGCCCAGCCATTTGGTGCGCAGGAAACGCCCGTCCCACTTGAGCCGGGTGGCAGGCTTGTTCATCTGGCCCCGGAACCACAGTGCGGCGAACACGATCAACGCGATCAGCGCCCACCAGTAGTTCTTCAGCAGATCGCCGATCGTAATGACGATGCGGGTCAGAAGCGGCAGCTCGCCGCCGAAGTCCTCGAACATCGGCGTGAACTGCGGGATCACGTAGACCATCAGCAGCATCAGCGACGCGATCGCGAGGATGACCAGCAGCGCCGGGTAGATCAGCGCCGAGACGACGCCGTCTTTCAGTTCCTTGGCACGCTCCAGGTACTCCGACATCCGCGCCAGTGTCTGGTCCAGCGCCCCGCCCATCTCGCCGGCCCGGACCATGTTGATGTAGAAGCGCGAGAACACGCCGTGGCGTTCCTCCAGCGCCTGCGACAGCGAGATGCCCTCGCGTACCCGGTCGCGGATCTTCTGCAGCATGCGTTCGATGCGCTCGTTCTCAGCCAGTTCGACGAGGATGGCCAGCGACCGGTCCAGCGGCAGCCCGGCGCCGAGCAGCGTGGCGAGCTGGCCGGTGATGTCGCCGATCTCGCGCTGGGTCAGGCCCTGCCGGCCGCGGAAGATTGTCCCGAGCCGGAACCCGGACGTAACTTCCCTGGCCTGCACCGGGATGTTGCCGGTCTCCTGGATGTGCGCAATCACCAGGTCGGCGTTCGGCGCGTCCATTTCCCCGGTCAGCGTCTCGCCGGTCGGGGTCACGGCCTTGTAGGTGTAAAGCGGCATCAGGCTTCCTGCGTCACCCGCAGCACTTCCTCGGCACTGGTGATGCCCTGCAGCGCCTTTCGCATGCCGTCCTGGTACATCGTGCGCATGCCCTCGGCGCGCGCCTGGCGCTCGATCTCGCCGGCCGTGGCCTGCTTCATGACCATCCGGCGAATCTCGTCTGACATCAGCAACAGCTCGACGATGCTGCAGCGGCCCAGGTAGCCGGTCGGGTTGGCCTCGGAGCTGCCGGGCCGGTAAAGCGTGACCTTGTCGGCGTCGGTCAGCTCGGCCAGCCCGAGCTCCTTGATCATTTCAGGCAGCACCTCGAACGGCTCGCGCGTGTTCGGGTCCAGCCTGCGCACGAGGCGCTGGGCCATGATCGCGTTGACTGTCGAGGTCAGCAGATAGTCCTCGACCCCCATGTCGAGCATGCGCGTGACTCCGCCAGAGGCGTCGTTGGTATGCAGCGTCGACAGCACCAGGTGCCCGGTCAGCGCCGACTGGATCGCGATCTTGGCCGTCTCCAGGTCGCGCATCTCGCCGATCATGATCACGTCCGGGTCCTGGCGCACGATCGCGCGCAGCGCGTTGGCGAACGTCAGGCCGATCGACGACTTGGCCTGGATCTGGTTGACGCCTTCGAGCTGGTATTCGACCGGGTCCTCGACGGTGATGATCTTGCGTTCCGGCGAATTGAGCTGGCTGAGCGCGGTATACAGCGTCGTGGTCTTGCCCGAACCGGTCGGGCCGGTAACCAGGATGATGCCGTGCGGCATCTCGAGCGCATGGATGAACGCATCGCGCGTGTCTTCGGCAAACCCGAGGCTGGTGAAGTCCAGCGTGACCGCTTCGCGGTCGAGAATGCGCATCACGACGCTCTCGCCGTGCGAGGTCGGCACGGTCGAGACGCGCAGGTCCAGTTCCTTGCCCTGGACCCGGTGCATGATGCGCCCGTCCTGCGGCAGCCGGCGCTCGGCGATGTTGAGCTTGGCCATGATCTTGACGCGCGAGATCACCGCCGCGGTCGAGCGCGCCGGCGGCGCCTCGACTTCCTGCAGCACGCCGTCGATCCGGTAACGGACCTTGAGCCGGTTCTCGAACGGCTCGATGTGGATGTCCGAGGCCCGGGCCTCGACCGCGCGCTGCAGGATCAGGTTGACCAGCCGAATCACCGGCGCTTCCGAGGCCAGATCTCGCAGGTGCTCGACGTTTTCCTCGTCCTCGCTTTCCTCCTCGGTGCCCAGGCCCTCGACGATCTGGCCCATGGCGCTGCGCCCGCCGCCGAAGAACCGTTCGATGGTGTTGTCGATCTCCGAGGCGATACCGACACGCGGCTCGACTTCCAGACCGGTGGCCATCCTCAGCGCCTTGAGCATGGCCGGGTTCTGCGGGTCGGCCATGACGACGTCGAGCCGGCCGTCGTGGACCCGGATCGGCACCAGGTGCTGCTGCTTCATGAAGCGCACCGAGACCGAATCGATTTCCGGCGCCCGTTCCGGGTAGTCGCGCTCGCCGCACAGCGGGATGGCCAGCAACTCGGACTGGGCCACGGCGA
The DNA here is from genome assembly GCA_032251475.1 of Wenzhouxiangellaceae bacterium. Taxonomy (GTDB): domain Bacteria; phylum Pseudomonadota; class Gammaproteobacteria; order Xanthomonadales; family Wenzhouxiangellaceae. Next base: position 13,036 of record JAVVDX010000050.1, read on the forward strand.
GATCGCGCTCGGAAACCAGCCCCAGCCGCACCAGCAGCGTGAGCAGGTTGCCGCCGTGCTGATCGCGGTAGGTGCGCGCCCGGTTGAGATCCTCGCGCCGCAGCCGGCCCTGGTCGATCAATAACTGGCACAGCTCGGCGGCGCGGTCTTCGAGGTGGTCGCCGACCTGCGGCAGCAGATCGGTTTGGTCGGTTGCGGTCAGCGCTTCGGTTTCCATGACGCGATTATATGAAAGGTGGAGCAAGTCCCGGAAGCTGTGGACAGCATCGGGGCGCCCGGGTTCGCGATCGGTGCGTCAATCTCGATGGCCGAACGCCACGCGTTCGAGGAATGGCCGGTTCATCAGGATCCACGCCGCCAGCGGCACGACGGCCGGCAACATCAGGTAACCGAGCTGGTAGAACAGCGCGATCATCGTCGGCGCCAGCGCGCTGTCGGCGACGACCCGCGCGCCTTCCTGCCCGGTACTGAACGCCAGATCCCGCCACAACTGCCAGAACACGCCCCAGACCGTGACCAGCACGACGACCAGGTAGCCGGCCAGCAATTGCAGCGCGCGCCGGCGGCCGGGCATCGGCGTGGCCATCGTCAGCCCGAACAGCAGCGCCATTCCCCAGGCATAGAGCATCGGGTTGGCCTCCAGGTTCATCAGCGCGACCCGGCCCTCGACCAGCCGCGACATCCGGATCGACGTCTGCACCTCGAAATGAAATCCAAGCTGGACGAGGCGCTCGAAGATCTCCGGGAAAAGGCCGGTCAGAATCATCTCCAGCAAACGCGCCGGCAGCCACATCAAGGCGCTGGCGAACGAGAACCAGAGGAAAAACCCCAGCGGCAGGTACAGCGCGGCCAGCAGGAACATCTCCTTGACCGGGTTGCCCGGCTGCCGGTCCGGTCGCTCGGCCTGAAGATGGGCTTGTTCCGATTCGCGACGGTTCTTCACTACACCACCTTTTCCGTCAATCCACCCAGGCGCGCGCGTTCTCGAACATTCGCATCCACGGCGACCAGTCGCCCCACTCGGCCGGCGCCCACGAGTAGTTCACCGCGCGCAGCATCCGTTCCGGGTGCGGCATCAGAATGGTCACCCGGCCGTCGGCGCCAGTCAAGCCGGTAATGCCGCCGGGCGATCCGTTCGGGTTGTCCGGGTAGCGTTCGGCCGGCCCGCCGCCGCCATCGACGTAGCGCACCGCGACCGGCGCATCGGCCGGGTCGATGCCGGGCGCGAACGCCGCCCGACCCTCGCCGTGGGCGGTCGCCACCGGCAGCCGCGCGCCGGCCATGCCGGTCAGGAAGATCGACGGCGACTCGACGATCTCCACCAGACTCAGCCGGGCCTCGAACTGGCGCGAACGGTTGTGGACGAAGCGCGGCCAGTGATCGGTGCCGGGAATGATTCCGGCCAGCGTCGACAACACCTGGCAGCCGTTGCATACGCCAAGAGCGAATTTCGCCGGGTCGGCGAAGAATGCGGCGAAGCGGTCGGTCAACGCCTCGTTGAACAGGATTGAACGTGCCCACCCGCGGCCGGCGCCGAGCACGTCGCCGAACGAAAAGCCGCCGCACGCGGCCAGGCCCTCGAACGCGTCGAGGCGCTGGCGGCCGGTCTCGAGATCGCTCATGTGTACGTCGACGGCCTCGAAGCCGGCGGCGTGGAACGCCATCGCCATTTCGCGCTGGCCGTTGACGCCCTGCTCGCGCAGGATCGCCACGCGCGGCCGGCGGTTGCTGCCGGCGGCCGGCGGCCGGCGGTCGAACGGCACGACCGGCACCAGTCCCGGACGCTGCCAGTCGCCTAGCGCGGCGAATTCCTCGTCGGCGCAGTCGGGATGGTCGCGCAGACGCTGAATCCGGTGGCTGGTGGCGGCCCAGACCCGGTGCAGTCCGGGCAGCGCGCGCCGGTAGATCTCGGCTGAGCGGTGCACGACGGCGAGGTCGGCGTCGCCGGCCACGCGCCCGACCACGCGGGCCCAGTCGCCCAGACCGGCATCCCCGAACGCGGTCAGGATCGCGTCGAGCCGGTCATCGGCGCATTGCGCGACCAGGCCGATCTCCTCGTTGAGCAGGAAGGTCAGCGGGTCGGACTCTTCGGGCACGTCGATGGCGACGCCGGCATGACCGGCCAGCGCCATTTCGAGCACGGTCGTGAACAGGCCGCCGTCGGAGCGATCGTGCACGGCCAGCAGTTCGCGCTCGGCGACCAGCCGCTGGACCATGTCGAAAAGCCGGGCCAGACGGTCGGGTCGCTCGATATCCGGCACCGGCCCGAGCTCGCGGCCGCTGGCCAGCGCCAGTGCCGAGCCGCCGAGGCGCCGGCCCGGCGGGCCGAACAGCAGCAGCGTCGTCGCCCCGGCATCGGTCGCCAGCTGCGGCGTCAGGCAGGCGCGCACATCGGGTACGGGCGCGAACGCCGAGACGTTGAGCGAGACCGGCGCGGTCATGACGTGCTCGGTGCCGCCGTCGTGCCAGCGCGTCTGCATCGACAGCGAATCCTTGCCGACCGGGATGGCCAGTTCCAGTTCGCGGCAGAATTCCAGCGCTACGGCCTCGACCGTCGCGCGCAGCGCCGCGGCCTGGCCCAGCGCCCTGGCCGCCGCCATCCAGTTGGCCGACAGCTTGATCGACCGGCGCCCGGAAAGCGCCACGCCGGCCAGGTTCAGAAGCGCCTCGGCCACGGCCATGCGGCCCGAGGCCGGCGCATCGTGGACCGCCAGCGGCGTGCGCTCGCCGACGGCCATCGCGGTGCCGGCATGGCCGCGGTAATCGCTCAGCGTCACCGCGCAATCGGCCACCGGCACCTGCCACGGCCCGACCATCTGGTCGCGGGCGCTCAGGCCGCCGACGGTCCGGTCGCCGATCGTGATCAGGAACTGCTTGCTGCCGACCGCGGGAACCTGCAGCACGCGTTCGACCGCCTGCGCAAGGTCGATCCCGGCCAGCCCGTCGTCGCGGGCCGCGACCGGTACCGTCTCGGCCTCCATCGCCAGCCGCGGCGTCTTGCCCAGCAACACGTCGAGGTCCAGGTCCACCGGCGCGCGCGGACTTTCGCGGTCGGTCACCCGCAGCCGGTGCCCGGCGGTGGCCGGGCCGAGGTCGGCCATCGGGCAGCGCTCGCGCTCGCACAGCGCGCGGAAGGTGTCCAGATCGTGTTCGGCGACCGCGAGCACATAGCGTTCCTGCGATTCGTTGCACCAGATCGCCATCGGAGACAGCGAGTCATCGGCGCTCGGGATCGCGCGCAGCTCGAGCCGTCCACCGACGCCGCCGTCGTGCAGCAGTTCGGGAATCGCGTTCGACAGGCCGCCGGCACCGACATCGTGGATCGACGCGATCGGGTTGGCCTCGCCGCGCAGCCAGCACTGGTCGATGACTTCCTGGCAGCGGCGCTGCATTTCGGGGTTGGCGCGCTGCACCGAGGCGTAGTCGAGTTCCTCGGACGAAGAGCCCGAGTGCACGCTCGACGCCGCCCCGCCGCCGAGGCCGATCAGCATCGCCGGACCGCCGATCACGACGATCCGATAGCCGGGCGCCAGCGGCCGCTTGGCCGTCTGTCCGGCTGCGATCATGCCGGCGCCGCCGGCGAGCATGATCGGTTTGTAATACCCCCACAGCCGGCCGTCGATATCACGGCTGAACGTGCGGAAGTACCCGCACAGGTTCGGCCGGCCGAACTCGTTGTTGAAGCGCGCCGCGCCGATCGGCCCGTCGAGCATGATCTCGAGCGGGGCGGCGATCCTGCCCGGCGGTAGCGGCGCACGCTCCCACGGCATTTCGAAACCCGGGATGCGCAGGTCGCCGACCGCGAAACCGGTCAGCCCGGCGACCGGCCGGCCGCCGCGGCCCGTCGCGGCCTCGTCACGGATTTCGCCGCCGGCACCGGTGGCCGCACCCGGGTCGGGCGAAATCGCGGTCGGGTGGTTGTGCGTTTCGACCTTGATCTGGATGTGCAGCCGTTCGCGGCGCTCCTGCCAGACCGGCGACGCCGACGGGGCGCCGAACAGGGCGGCGTCGAACCCGGTCATCACCGCGGCATTGTCGTCGTAGGCGACGATCACGCCTTCGGGGACCCGCGCATGCGTCTCGCGGATCATGCCGAACAGGGTGCCGGGCCGCGTCCGGCCGTCGACCCGCCACCCAGCGTTGAAGATCTTGTGACGGCAATGCTCGGAGTTGGCCTGCGCGAACATCATCAGTTCGGCGTCGGTCGGGTTCCGGCGCAGTTCGCGGTAGGCCTCGGCAAGATAGTCGATCTCGTCGGCGCTCAGCGCGAGGCCGAAGTCGGTATTGGCGCGCGCCAGCGCCTCATCCGGGTTTTCACCGAGTTCGATTTCGGCCAGCGGCGCGGGCGGTGCGGGCGCGAACCATTCTTCCAGCGCGCCCAGGCCGGGCGCAATATCCTCGGTCATCCGGTCGTGCAGCAATTCCAGCGCCTCGGACCCGAGAGCGTCGCGGCTTGCGCCATCGAGTTGCCAAAGGTAGCCGCGCTCGAGCCGCCGGATGTCGCCGAAGCCGCAGCGCGCGAGGATGTCTTCGGCCTCGCTCGACCAGGCGCTGCGGGTACCGGGCCGCGGTACGACGAGCACCGATTGCGGGCCGACGAATCCCGGTTCGAGGGGCTCGGCGGCGAGCAACCCCGTCAGGCGCTCATCGACCGGGTCGGCGCCATCGTGCGGGTCGAGCAGGAAGAATTCGTGCCCGGTCACGGCCACGCGCCGGCCGAGCAGGCGGCCGAGTTCCGCGGATAACCGCTCGGAACGGAAATCGGGCAGGCGCTCCCTGCCCAGCAGAAATTTCATCGGGTCTCGGGCTTCGATCGATACTGGCCCGGTATTCTACCTGTCGGGGATGCCGCACCCGCGGCTGGCAGGAGCCCGGAATCTAGCAGGAGCGGCGCGAGTCAAGAACCCCGAATCCCTTCGCGAGCAAGCTCGCTCCCACGAAAACTGCGGCGGTGTTGCCGGTTCGGGGATCAGTCGGCCGTCGCCTGCTGGCGCGCCGTCAGCTGCTCGAGCCGGGTACGCAGGTCTTCGGGCGGGACGTAGCCGGGAATCAGGTCGCCGTTCAGCGTGATCAGCGCCGGGGTGCCGGTCACGCCAAGCGACTGTCCCAGCTTGTACTGCTCGGCCACCGGCGAATCGCACTCGGCCGGCTCGGGCGTGCCGCCGTTCTTGGCCAGGGTCAGCGCAGCCTGCTGATCGTCGGCGCACCAGACCGAAACCATCTTCTTAAACGACTCCGATCCGATCCCGGCGCGCGGAAAGGCCGCGTAATTGACCCGGATGCCGGCCTCGTTGTATTCGTCGATCTGCTGGTGCAGGCGGCGACAGTAGCCGCAATCCACGTCGGTAAACACGAAAAGATCGAACGCCGCGTCGTCGTTGCCGAACGTAATGGTCTGGTCCCGATCGAGCCCGCCGATCAATTCACGACGGACCTCGTTCATGGCCTTGTCGGTAAGGTCCTCGCGTGTCTCGAGATCCAGCATCCGCCCTTGCATCAGGTAGCGTCCGTCCTCGGTCATGTAGACGATGTCCGAGCCGAGCCGGACCTGCAGCATGCCGGGAACCGGCGAATCGGCAATGGCGATCTCGCTGTCGCCGCTGACCAGGGACCGGAGGCGCTCGCGCACGGCCTCGTAGTCTTGCGCATCGACCGGTGCTGACATGGCCAGCAGCGCGGGCGCCAGGACGACCGATGCCAGGATTGATAAAAGCTTTTTCACGATCAGATTACTCCGTTCGAATTACGTCTATCGGTTGACGCCAGCCGGGCGGCTCAGGATGCGAGACCGGTCGGGAAGTGTAGCGCGAAAGGTGCGCGGCATCAGCCTCCTCTTGTGGCGCTTTCGATCGACGAACGACCCGGAAGTTCCGAACCGCGCCGCCGAAAAATTTCAGCCACGCGGATGGTGATGTCGATGCAGGTCCTTCAGCCTGGCGTTCGCGACGTGGGTGTAGATCTGCGTGGTCCCGAGATCGGCGTGGCCGAGCAGGAGCTGGACGACCCGCAGGTCGGCGCCGTGGTCGAGCAGATGGGTCGCGAACGAATGCCTCAGCCGGTGCGGCGAGACGCCGGCGGGGTCGATCCCGGCCGCGGCGGCGCACGCGCGAATGCGATGCCAGATCGCCTGGCGCGTAAGCGCCCGGCCGCGGGCGCTGATGAACACTGCCGGGTCGGGCGGCGTCTTCAGCCAGTGGTTTCGGGACCCGCGGCACCAGCGCTCCAGCCAGGTCAGTGAATGTTCGCCCAGCGGCGCGAGCCGGTCCTTGCCGCCCTTGCCGGTCACGCGAATCAGGCCCTGGCGGAAGTTGACGGCGGACATTTCCAGCGCCGTCAGTTCGCTGACCCGAAGTCCCGACGCGTAGAGGACCTCGAGAACCGCGCGGTCGCGCACCCCGAGCGTTGTGGCCGTATCGGGCGCGGCGAGCAGTCGGCCGATCTGCGATTCGCTCAGGACTTCGGGCAGGCGAAGCGGCTTGCGCGGCGGTTCGAGCATGGCGAACGGATCGGAATCGAGCAAGCCGTTGCGTCGCAGCCAGGCGCAGAACCGGCGCAGCGCACTGAACTGACGGCGGATGGTCGAGACGCAGAGACCGGCCCGCAGGCGCTCGGCCAGCAGTACCGCCAGCCGTCCCTGCCCGATTGAAACTCCGGCGCCCGGGCCGGGTCCGGAATTGAAAAGACCCGACCGGACGAATCCGGTCAGGTCGTTTCGATATGCCTGCAGGGTCGTGTCAGCCAGGCCGTCTTCGGCCCAGGCAGCGTCCAGAAACCGGTCGATCAGAACCGAAGGTTCCTGCACGTTACGGTGCCGCCAGGCTACTTCCTGGTCAGCCGGGCAATGCCGCGCTCGGCGACGGTTTCAAGGTCGCTCAGCTTGGCCCGGGTCGCGTGGACGAATTCATCGAGCACATTGCGGCTATCAGCCGCTTCCCGGGCGGCCAGTTCCATGGCCGCTTCGCGCATTTCCTCGGCCGCGACCGCCAACCGATCCCACGGCGATCCCGCCGCTACGCTTTTAGCGGACTTTTTTTTTCTGCCCGCCTTCTTCTTGGACCG
>JAVVDX010000051.1:0-3455 GCA_032251475.1 Wenzhouxiangellaceae bacterium
CAGGTCAAGGGCAAGGGCGACATGCGCTACGTCGGCATCGCCACCGGCATGAACTCGCTGATCCGGCCGGCGCTTTATGGCGCATGGCACGAAATCGTCAACCTCACCCGGCTGAACGAGCCCGGCGACCGGGTCTACAACGTCGTCGGCCCGATCTGCGAGACCGGCGACATCCTGGGCCTCGATCGACTGCTGCCCGAATGCCGGGAAGGCGACCTGCTGCTGATTGCCAACACCGGCGCCTACGGCGCGGCGATGGCGTCGAACTACAACCTCCGGGCGCCGGCCGAAGAGATCGTGCTCCCGTAAGATCCTGCCTTGCAGGCGACGGTCGCATTCACAAAAATCTTCGCGAGCAGGGCTCGCTCCTACAGGCTTTCGCCGGTGAGATACCCCAGATGCTCCAGCTTCAGCAGGATCTGCTGCACGGCCTTTTCCGGCCGGATGTCGCTGGTGTCGATTTCCAGGTCGGGGCGCTCGGGTTCCTCGTACGGATCGGAGATGCCGGTGAACTCCTTGATCTCGCCGGCCCTGGCCTTCCTGTACAGCCCCTTGCGATCGCGCTGCTCGCAGACTTCCAGCGGCGTCGAGACGTGGATTTCGATGAATCCGCCGTGGGCGGTAATCATGTCCCGGACTTCCCGGCGGGTGGCCGCGTACGGGGCGATCGGCGCGCAGATCGCGATACCGCCGTTCTTGGTGATCTCGGAGGCGACGAACCCGATGCGCAGGATGTTGAGATTGCGGTGTTCCTTCGAAAACCCCAGCTCGCTTGACAGGTGCCTGCGCACGATGTCGCCGTCGAGCAGCGTGATCTGCCGCCCGCCCAGCTCCATGAGCTTGACCTGCAGCGCGTTGGCCAGCGTCGACTTGCCCGAGCCCGATAGCCCGGTGAAGAACACCGTAAACCCCTGCTGCGAGCGCGGGGGATGCGTGCGGCGCAGTTCGGCGACGACCTCCGGGTAGGAATACCACTCCGGGATTTCCAGCCCCTCGGAAAGCCGGCGCCGAACCTCGGTGCCGGAAATCTCGCGCACCGGCTCTTCGGGCCCGAGTTCGTCAACGGTGACGTACTGCGCGCGCGCCTCGGAGTATTTCATCTCGTGGAACGGCACCATCTCGATTCCGGTCTCGCCGGCGTGCTGCGCGATCAGTTCCTGGGCCGCGTATGGACCGTAGTAGCCCTGTCCGGTCACCGGGTTGCGCGGGCCGGCATGGTCGCGGCCGACGATGAAGTGCGTGCAGCCGTGGTTCCGGCGGATCAGCGCGTGCCACAGCGCCTCGCGCGGCCCGGCCATGCGCATGGCCAGGTTCAGCAGCGCCAGCGCCGTGGTCTGCTCGGGGTAGCGCTTGAGAATGTGCTCGTAGCAGCGCACGCGCGTGTAGTGGTTGATGTCGCTGGGCTGGGTCAGCCCGACGACCGGGTGAATCAGCAGATTGGCCTCGACCTCGCGCGCGGCGCGGAAGGTCAGCTCCTGGTGCACGCGGTGCATCGGGTTGCGGGTCTGGAACGCGACCACGCGCTCCCAGCCGCGCTTTCTGAACAGTTCCTTCAGTTGCGCCGGCGTGTAACGCAGGTTCGGGAAGTCGTAGTGGATCGGCGGCTCCACGGGTTCGACCGGCCCGCCTGCATAGACCGGGCGCGTGCGCTCGAGCAGGTGCGCCACGCCGGGGTGGTTGCGGTCCAGCGTGCCGAAAACGGCCTCGGCCTCGACCTCGCGGTCCGGCTCCCATACATCCTCGACCGTCATGTTGGCCAGCAGCACGCCTTCGGGGTCGCGCAACTCGAGGTTGCCGCCCGGTGCGAGCGAATCGGCGACTTCGCGGGTCACGTCCAGCGTCACCGGCATCGGCCACAGCCGGCCGTCTGCCAGCCGCATCGAGGCAACCACGCTGTCGTAGTCGGCCTTGCCGAGAAAACCGGTCAGCGGCGCGAAGGCGCCGTTGGTGATGAGTTCAAGGTCGCACAGGTGGCGGGGAGTCAGGCTGGTTTCCATGATTCGGTTTCAACTCGATTTCGGGATTCTGCGGGCGGCCCACTCGGCCAGCTGGCCGCGGCGAATCTTGGCATTGTGGCGGATGTCGACCGGCAGGTTGCGGCGGCACACGACCTTGTCGATCGGCAAGGCGGGATCCGACGCTTCGAGGCGCTGGGCGACGCGCGCGTCCAGGCCCCGGGGGTTGGCGCCGGGCTCGGGCTCGACGATGACGACCGGCGTCTGCCGGCCCCGTTCGCCGATCCCGACCAGCGCGCTGCGGCAGACGGCGGGCATTGCATTGACGCGGCCCTCGACGCACTCGGTGAACAGTGTGCCGTCCGGCGTGACGACGCGCTCGGACTTGCGGCCGCAATACCACAGCCGGCCCTCGTCGTCGAACCGGCCGACATCGCCCATCCGGTGCCAGGTGCTGCCGTCCTCGTCGACCATCTTGGCCAGCCGGGTCTGCGCGTCGCGCTGCCAGTAGGTATCGGTGACGGTCGGGCCGCACACGCAGATCTCGCCGATTTCGCCCGGACCGGCCGCGACGGAATCCGACAGCCGGGCCAGCGCCTGGTCGGTGATTCGGATGATCCGGACCCGGTTGGCCGCCAGCGGCCTGCCGACGCAGATGCCCTGCCCGCTGCGGTTGGCGTCCGACAGCCCGCCGACGAGTTCGCGGCCGGCGATGGTCGCGACCGGCAGGCACTCGGTCGCGCCATAAGGCGTGTGCAGGTCGGCGTCATCCGGCAACGCGCCGTGCATGCGCTCGACGACGGCCGGCGGGACCGGCGCCCCGGCCGATAACGTGCGTCGAATTGTCGGCAATTTCAGCGATCGTGCACTCAAATAACGTGAAAGTGTATTCATCAGCGCCGGCGATCCGAACAGGTTGGTGACCGCGTACTGCTCGATCATGCTGACCAGCATGTCCGGGTCGACGCGCGCAGGGCGGGTGAAATCCATCTTCGGGATCACGGTCGTCATGCCCAGCGCCGGGTCGAACAGCGCGAACGGCGGAAACGTCGGCAGGTCGACCTCGCCGGGCCGGATGGCATAGGTCGAGCGCACCAGCTCGACCTGGGCCAGGAAATGGCGGTGCCGGTAGACCACACCCTTCGGGATGCCGGTCGACCCGGACGTGAACAGGATCGCGGCCGGCGAATCGGGGGCCGTCTCGACCGGCGCGAAGTCGCCGGCGTTGCCGGCGAGCAGGTCGCGGTAGCGAAACCCCTGTCCGAGCGGCCTCGGGCCGATCGTGACCGTTGTCCGCACATGGCCGCGCGCCCAGCCGAGCACGAGCCGCGCGAGCTGTGCGCGCGTGACGCCGATGAACACTTCGGGCCGGGCCTCGCCGAGGCAGGCCTTGAGCGATCCGAGGCCGATGCCCGGGTCGATCAGCACCGGCACGCAGCCGGCGCGGAACAGCGCGAAGAACAGCGCGAAGAATTCCACCGACGGCGGGACCATGAACGC
>JAVVDX010000051.1:3555-19926 GCA_032251475.1 Wenzhouxiangellaceae bacterium
TCCTCGATGTAGTCGAGTTCGGCGTCGGGGAAGATCTCGCGCCACTTGTCCAGCACGCGGTCGTCGAAGACGAAGTCCCTGCCGCCCCAGCCGAGGAGGATCGGGCAGTCGGCCAGGCGCGGCAGATTCCGCTCGGTTTCGGCCAGCACGGACCAGGCCGGATCGGACTGTTTCAGCGGGATATCCTGGACGAAGCGCAGCGTCGCAAGTCGCCGCGACGGCGCGCCGCGGTACGGCGCGACCATGCTGCGTACGACGTTGCGCTCGAGCCTGGACTCGGTCGCCACCCGTGCAGCCACCGACGAGAAGGCGTTGAAGCAGGTGATCAGCAACGCTCCCGGCCAGGTGCGCGCGAGCGCCAGCGAACGCGGCAGGTCGACGTTTTCCGGAATCGTGAACGCCCAGGTATTCAGGATGACGATCCGGCGGACCCGCTCCGGGTGCGCGGCGGCCCAGCTCAGCCCGATCGCGCCGCCCCAGTCGTGCACGACCAGGTCGACCGGCCGGTCGGGCTCGACCGAATCCAGCCAGTCGCCGAAATCCGCGACCCGGGTGGCCAGCGTGTAGTCGTACTCGCGGTCCGGCGGTCGGTCGGACAGGCCCATGCCGACGTGATCGAGCGCCATGCAACGGTGTGAATCCGACAGTCCGCGGATCAGTTCGCGGTAGTAGAACGACCAGGTCGGGTTGCCGTGCACCATGACGACCGGCCGCTCGTCGACCGGCCCCTCGTCGACGAAGTGCATGCAATGGCCCGAGCGCAGCTCGTGGAAGTTGCTCTGGAACGGGTACAGCGCCAGGTCGAGTCCGCGCAGCTCAAACATGCGGGCGGCTCCGGGGTTGTGGGCGGGGTTGCGGGTGGCGAATGTACAAACCGCCTACCAGACCACCTCGGCCATCGAACAGTTCAGCCCGGAGCCGATGCCCATCAGCGCGATCTTGTCGCCGCGCTGGACCCGGCCTTCGTCGACGATGCGCGCCAGTACGGTCGGAATCGACGCCGGGCCGATGTTGCCGAGCATGGGGAAAATCCGGTAGACCCGCTCCGGCTTGACGCCGAACTTGCGGATGAACGAGTCGGTATGGGCCTTGGAGACCTGGTGGATGACGATGTGGTCGAGATCGTGGATGACCCAGCCGAGTACGGTGCGGGCTGCCGTGTAGGTCAGGTTGGCCAGCTTCATGCCCTCGCTCAGGAGGCTGCGCGTATCGGTCCACATCTGGTGGTTCCAGCCGCGGCACAGGTTGTTGAACTGGGTCGCCGCACGCGTCACGCCGCCCCGGTAGGCGTGCGCCTCGGGCTCGAGGTCGCGCCGGGTCATGACCATCGCCGCGGCCCCGGAACCCAGCGTCAGCGACGCGAACTCGCTCTTGAACTGCTTGCGCGTCACGCCCGGATCGAGCAGCCGGCGGATGGTGATCTCGTTGATTTCCTTGCTGGACTCGCCGTTGACGATGAGCGCGTAGTCGATCTCGCCGCACTCGAGCATCCGTCCGGCAATGTTCATGCCGTTGATGAACGCCAGGCAGGCGTTGCCGACGTCGAAGCTCTCGCAGGTGTTGGCGAGCTTCAGGTTGCTGTGCACGACGCAGGCGGTCGACGGCTCCAGGAAATCGCGCGAGACCGAGGTGTTGATCAGGATGCCGATCTGCTTCGGATCCACGCCGGCCTGGACCAGCGCCTTCCGGCCGGCCATCGTGGCCGCGTCGGACGGCAGCACGCCGTCGTCCCAGTAGCGCCGCTCCTTGATGCCGGCCAGGTCGATCAGCGGGTTGCCGCGCACGCGCAGTTTCTCGAACGTCGGGCGCAGCCGTTCGCGGATCTCGTCGCTGGAAACCGCGTGCGGCGGGTCGACGGAGACGACCGACTTGATGACGACGTTTTCGAACAGCACGACGGACCCATCCCGTGACCGGGATTCGGATGGTTGATCGAGCATTATAGCGAACGTAGGGTGACCATTGGACCGACACACCCGTCGGCGACGCCTTCCCGGCCTTTGAGCCGGGATCCAGCGTCTTCATTCCGATCCCGATAAAGCCACTGGGCCCCGGGTCAGGCCCGGGGAATCGATCAAACCAGGCATCCCCGCCTTCCCGGCCTTTGAGCCGGGACCCAGCGTCTTCATTCCGGTGCCGCAAAAGCCACTGGGCCCCGGTTCGGGCGCGGGGAGACGAAACATGGGACCGGCGCCGGGCGCTTCGGCGTGGTTGCCTAACGCCGGTATTCGACCACTTCCTGCTCGATCGCGCCGAAGTAGCTGTTTCCGTCCGGGTCGGTCATCTCGATCCTGACGCGGTCGCCGAACTCGAGGAACGGGGTTTCGGGCTCGCCGCCGGCGATGATCTCGAGCATGCGCTTCTCGGCCAGGCAACTCGCGCCCCTGGAGGTGTCCCGGTTGGCGATGGTGCCCGAGCCCAGCAGCGTGCCGGCGGCCAGCGGCCGGGTCCTGGCGGCGTGGGCCAGCAGCTCGGCGAACGAGAACTGCATGTCTTCACCGGCCTCCGGCTCGCCGAACAGCTCGCCGTTGAGGTGGGTGACCAGTGGCCGGTGCAGTTTGGCCTCGCGCCAGGCATCGCCCAGCTCGTCGGGGGTCACGACCACCGGCGCCAGCGCCGAGCGCGGCTTGGACTGCAGGAAACCGAAGCCCTTGGCCAGTTCGCCGGGAATCAGGTTGCGCAGCGAGACGTCGTTGAGGATGGTGACGAGCTGGATGCGCTCGGCGCACTCGTCCGCGCTTGCGCCCATCGGCACGTCGTCGCAGATCACGCCGATCTCGGACTCGAAATCGATGCCCCACTCGGTATCGGCCATTGCGATCGGATCGACCGGGCCAAGAAATCCGTCGCTGACCGCCTGGTACATCAGCGGGTCGGTGAAGAAGCTCTCCGGCACCTCGGCGCCCCGGGCCTTGCGAACGCGCTCGACGTGCGGCAGGTAGGCGCTGCCGTCGACGAACTGGTAGCAGCGCGGCAGCGGCGCGGCGAGCTGCGCGACATCGAGGTCGAATGCCGCCTCGCAGGCGCCGCCCTGCAGCCGCTCGAACAGCGTGTTCAGCCGCGGGGCGACGTTATCCCAGTTGTCCAGCGCCATCTGCAGCGTCGGCGCGATCTCGTCGGCGCCCACGGCGCGGGTCAGCTCGCGGTTGACGACGACCAGCGTGCCGTCGCGGCCGCCTTGCTTGAGGGTGGCTAGTTTCATATTTTGGCCTTTCCGGGATCAGGTTCCGGTTTGATTGTCGGGGCTTCGCTATCGGGATTTCCAGCTATCGACATATTCCTTCCACTCGATTTTCTCGGCATCCGTTGTCACCTCCAGCGCATCGCGGGTGTCGATCATCACCGCGACTTCCTCGGTGGCGGAGGCCTTGGGCTCGAAGGCGTTTTCCAGCGCCTTCGGGTGCGGGCCGTGCGTGAAGCCGCACGGATGCAGCGTCATCATCCCCGGGTGGATGTTGTCGCGCGAAAAGAAATCGCCGGCGTGGTAGAAGATCAGCTCGTCGTAGTCGTCGTTGTTGTGGAAGAACGGCACCTTGAGCGCATCCGGGTCGGTCTCGAACGGACGCGGCACGAACGTGCACACGACGAAGCGGCCGGCGACGAAGGTCGTGTGCGCCGACGGCGGCAGGTGGTAGCGATGGCTCATCAGCGGCCGGATGTCGCGCCAGTTGATCTTCACCGGCATCAGGTCGCCGTGCCAGCCGACGGCGTCCAGCGGATTGAACGGGTAGGTGATGGTCGATAGTGCATTGCGGCGCTTGACGACGACCTTCCATTCGTCCTCGCCCTGCTGCGAGCGGAACGCATCGTCGATCGCCGGCGAATCGAGCACGGCCGGATCGAAGATCGCGTGCGGGCCGAGCAGCCCCTTCTCCGGCAGCATGTAGCTGGAATTGGTCGCCTCGACCATCAGCACATCCAGCGGACCGTCGCTTTCGATACGCCACATGGTCCCGCGCGGCAGCATGATGTAGTCACCGTCGCGAAGCGGCATGTGCCCGTAGTCGCAAAACAGCTCGCCGCTGCCCGAATGGATGAACAGCAGTTCGTCGCCATCGGAGTTGCGAACGAGGTGATCCATGGCCCCCGGCGCCTTCCACGACCGGATCCGGATGCTTGCGTTGTGCATCAGTTCGGTCGCTTTCCACGGCGAATCCGCCGGCGCCCCGAGTCCGGCCGTGTCGAACGCCCGCGGACGCAGCGGCCCGTCGAAGTCCAGCCACCCGGTCGGGGGGTGCGGATGATACATGTGGCTGGCCGGACCGAAGAACCCTTCCTTGCCCAGCTCGCGCTCGTAGGTGCCCTCGGGCAGGTCACAATGCGCCTGGCGGGAGGCCTTTCCCTCGACTCTCGGATGCGTGATCCAACGTTTCATGGCTGTCGCGTTTCCTGAAAAACTGAAAATCGTTCCACAGATTTCACGGATTCACACGGAAAAAAGCGAAGACGAGACCGCTTCGCCAATGCCTTAGATCCGCCTGGCGCTCGCGCCCGCAGACGCCCGTCCCGTAAGGGTTATTCAGAGGCTCCTTAACATCTGTGTTCATCTGTGTAATCTGTGGATAGCTTTTACATAACGCCCAATCCGCGCTCCGCCATTACAGGACGCCGCGCTTTTGCTGATCGCGCTCGATGGCCTCGAACAGTGCGGTGAAGTTGCCTTCGCCAAAACCTTCGTTGCCCTTGCGCTGGATGATCTCGAAAAAGATCGGACCGATGTTGGTCTGGGTGAAGATCTGCAGGAGCTGCTTGCTCGGATCATTCGGGTCGGCATCGATGAGAATCCGGTTCCGGCGCATGCGCTCGACGTCCTCGCCGTGGTTCGGGATGCGCTCATCGACAACCTCGTAGTAGGTATCGGGCGTGTCGAGAAAGTCGATGCCGCTGGCGTGCAGCTGCTCGACGGTGTCGTAGATGCGGTCGGTGTAAAGCGCGATGTGCTGCACGCCCTCGCCGTTGTACTGGTCGAGGTATTCGTTGATCTGGCTCTTCGGGTCTTCCGACTCGTTGATCGGGATCGAGATCGCACCGTTCGGCGCGGTCATGGCCTGCGACTTCAGCCCGGTCTGCTGGCCCTTGATGTCGAAGTACCTGACCTGGTAGAAGCCGAAGTGCTTTTCGTAGAACTCCGCCCACTGACCCATGTTGCCGTAATGGACGTTGTGGGTCAGGTGGTCGATGAACGTCAGTCCGACGCCGGCCGGGTTGCGCTCGACGCCCTGCTCGAACTCGAAGTGCCGTTCGACGTCGTCGCGTCCGCCGGTCAGGTACAGCACGCTGCCGCCGATGCCCTCGATGCATGCGCAGTCGAGCGGGAGCTTTTCACCTTCGAACGGCTTGCCGCCGCCGGCGGTGATCCTGCCGAGCGCTTTCTCCGGGTCGGCGACGCGGATGCCGAAGCCGGTGCAGCACGGCCCGTGCCGTTCGGCGAAGCGGCTGGCGAACGAGTCCGGGATTTCGTTGACCAGGAAATCGATATCGCCCTGGCGGTAGAGCGTGACCGGCTGATCGCGGTGTTTTGCGACCGCCGTGAAACCGAGGCTGCGGAACAGCGCGTGCAGCTTTTCCGGCTCCGGCGAGGCGAATTCGATGATTTCGAACTGCTGGACACCCAGCGGATCGGGACGGGATTGGCTGGAATGGGCTTCGGCCATGACGCTTCTCCTGCGAGAATCTTGCGGTTGGTGAAAATATTAGTTACATTTGAAACTAAATTCAAGGGAGGGGATTCCCCGAACGGCCCGATGGACAAGCCGCTGGACCTGGAGCATTTCCTGCCCTACCGGCTGTCGGTGCTCACCAACCACATCAGCCAGGGCATTGCCAGAACCTACGAGCAGCGCTTCGGTCTGAGCGTCACCGAGTGGCGCATCATCGCCATCCTGGGCCGCTACCCGGGGTTGTCGGCCACCGAAATCGCGCAGCGCTCGGCGATGGACAAGGTCGCGATCAGCCGCGCGGTCCGGCGGCTGGTCGACGCCGGTCGCGTCGAGCGCGAGCACAGCAACGAGGACCGCCGCGCACGCCACCTGTGGCTCAGCGACGAGGGCCGGCGCATCCACGACCGGATCGTGCCGGCGGCGCTGGAGTTCGAACACCGGCTTCGGGATCTGCTGTCGATGGAAGAAAACCGCCTGCTCGACCGGCTGATCGACAAGCTCGAGGCGGGGCTGTGAGCCGGAGCCGGCCAGACACCGGACTCATACCGAAGGTTCCAGTAAAGTAGCGGCCATGACCACCGAACCGACACCGGCGAGCGAACCGCAGCCGACCGAGCCGCTGGTGCTCTACGGATACTGGCGCTCGTCGTCCAGTTATCGCGTGCGCATGGCGCTGAACCTGAAGGGCATCGCCTGCGAGCAGCGCTGCGTGCACCTCGTCCGCGACGGCGGGCAGCAGCACGCGGACGACTACCTGCGCCTGAATCCTCAGGCCCAGGTGCCGACGCTGGTCCACGGCGACCGCGTGCTGACCCAGTCGCTGGCCATCCTCGAATATCTCGAGGAACGCTTTCCCGAGACCCCGGCGCTGCTGCCCGGCGATCCGGCCGGGCGCGCCCGGGTGCGCGCGCTGTGCAACGCGATCGCCTGCGATATCCATCCGCTGAACAACCTGCGCGTGCTCCAGTACCTGACCGGCACGCTCGGCGTCGACGAGCAGGCCCGGCTGGCCTGGTACCGGCACTGGGTCGCGGTCGGCATGGACGCCGTGGAACGAATGCTGGCCGTAAGCGAAGCCACCGGCACGTATTGCCACGGCGATGAGGTAACCCTGGCCGATTGCTGCCTTCTGCCCCAGCTTTATAATGCAAGGCGGTACGGTTGCGACGAGTCGGGCTGGCCCGTGATCACGCGAATCTGCGCGGAACTGGCAGCACTGGATGCCGTCGAACGCGCGCTACCGGAAAACCAGGCCGATGCTGATGGAAACCTCTGAAAAACTAATGCGCGTGCGCCTGAAGGCGTCCGGCGGTGCGCTGCTGGCGGCCGGGTTGGTGCTGGCCGGTTGCGCGACGAGCCGGGTCGATCCGTCGGTACTGATGGGGGCCGACGATGCGATCGAGATGGCCGAGGCGGCCGATGCCGCCGATCATGCGCCGCTGGAGCTCGAGGAAGCGCGCTCGCTGCGCGCCCGGGCCGGCGAAATGGCCGAGCAGAAGGAACCCGAAGCGGCGCGGCGCCTGGCCGAGCGCGCCGCGCTCCAGGCCCGGCTGGCGCTGGCGCGCGCCCGCGGATCGGCCGCCCGCACCGAACTCGAGCGCAAGCGCAGCGAACTCGAGCAGTTGCGCGCCAGGCTGCAGGACGCCTACGGCAGTGCGCTGGAGGAACAGCGATGAGCCGGTCCATGCAACGGAACATCGGCCTGGCGATGCTGGCCGTGCTGATCGCCGGTATCGCCGGCTGCGCCGCCCCGCCTCCGCCGCCGGGAATGATCGACAACCTGCGCTCCGACCTCGCCGCGCTGGAACAGAACACCGAGCTGATCGAACTGGCGCCGGCCGCGCTGGCCGATGCGCGCGCGGCGGTGCGCCGGGCCGCGGTCGACGGCCTCGACAGCGACGAACGCGGCCAGCGCATCTGGCTGGCGCGCAAGCAGATCGAGATCGCGCGTGCCGAGGCCTTCGCCGAACGCGCCCGGCGCGAGATCGAACGCGTCGATCAGCAGCACGCCGACCTGCTCGTTCGCGCCAGCCGGCTCGAGGCCCGGCAGGCGCGCCGGGAAGCCGAGCGGGCAATGCTGATGAACGCCGCGGTGCGCGAGGAAATGCAGCGCACGCGCGAACAGGCAACCACCGCCGAGGAACGTCGCGAGCAGGCCACGCGCCGTGCCGAACAGGCGCGCGAGGAAGCCCGGCAGGCACGCCGGCTGGCCGAGGCCCAGTCGGCCGAGATCAAGCTCGCCCAGCGCGAGGCCGAACTGGCCTCGCAGACCGCGGCCAGCCTGCAGCGTCGGCTGGACTACATGGAATACCGCGAGACCGACCGCGGCGTGGTCGTCACGCTCGGCGACGTGCTGTTCGAGGTCGGCGAAGCCAATCTGCTGCCATCGGCCCAGGAAAACCTCAACGATGTCATCGAGTTGCTGAAGAGCGAGCCGGACAAGTCGGTGCGCATCGAGGGCCATACCGACGCCACCGGCCCGGCCGAACTCAACCTGAAGCTGAGCCAGCAGCGCGCCGATGCGGTGCGCGACGCGCTGATCGAGCTGGGCATCGAGCCGGGGCGGCTGCGTGCGGTCGGCATGGGCGAGGATTTCCCGATCGCGAGCAACGAGTCCGAGCAGGGCCGGGACCGCAACCGGCGCGTCGATGTCATCGTACTCAATGAATGAACCGCACCTTGCCGGATCGCGGGTAACGTCGAATTAACCGAATTTCAACAGCTTGCGAACGGACATCCGGCGCCGGTCGTTTTTTTCGCCGATTCGCTTGCCAAGCGGCGCCGAATGCGATAAAAAAGAGATCCGAGCTGGTCGGAACGCAACGTGGAATTTGCCGGTTTCCATCGCCTGCCAAAAACCCCTCCGGTCGCAAGCGTCCGCGATCCACGCGGGCAAGAGATTGCTGAAACTCTCCCCATCACGCCTGCCGCAACGCGGCCGCATTCCGGCGGCCGGACCCGGCGCGCGTTCCATGAGCCCGGCTCAGGATTTCATCCCGTCAGGCAAATTCAACCAGAATCGACATTCGAAGGAGAAACGCCATGTTCGAACATCATCGCGAGCAGATGGAAGCATTGCTGAAGGAGAACGAACAGTTCCGCAAGCTCTACAACCATCACCAGCAGCTTGAAAAACGAGTTCTGGCCGCCGAATACGGCACCGCTCCGATGGAAGACCTGGCACTCAACCAACTGAAGAGGCAGAAATTGAGGCTCAAGGATCAGCTTGCACGGCTGATGGATCAGTCCCTCGCCGCCGCCTGAACCGAAAGCCTGCCCCGCCCGGACGCCCGGGCGGGGTTCGATCCCTTTCCCGCTATTCCCGCCATTCCTGACGCCTGACATCGAGCCGATTGAACAGCGTGACCGCCTGGGTGCGGTTGTTGACGCCGAGCTTGCGCATGATCGCGGTCATGTGAGCCTTGACCGTGGCTTCGGTGATGTCGAGCTCCCAGGCAATCTGCTTGTTGAGCAGGCCCTCGCCCAGCATCGTGAGAATCCGGTACTGCTGAGGCGTGAGTTCTCCGATGCGCCGGGCGAGCAAGGCCTCTTCGGACTCCTCGGGTTCGGTATCCAGGCCCTCGGGAATCCAGGTCTCGCCGGCCATGACCGAGGCAATGGCCTCGATGATGACGTCCGACTCGGCCGATTTGGACAGGAACCCGGCCGCACCGTCGGCCAGCGCGCGACGAATGATGCCGGCGTCGTCGTGGGCCGAGATCAGCAGCACCGGCAGCGCCGGGTGGTGGCCCCGCAGCCAGGCCAGCCCGGACAACCCGTGATTGCCGGGAAGGTGCAGGTCGAGCAGGACGAGATCCATGTCCGGTTCCTCCTCGAGCAGCGCCTGCAGCTTGTCGAACGACGCGACCGAGCGCACCCGGCATTCGGGCAGATGGGCCTTGATCGACCCGGCCAGCGCCTCGCGAAACAGCGGATGATCGTCGACGACGACCAGCTTTTCGGGGCTTGAAATCGGGGGCGTCGGGGGCATCGGGTGCGCCATGGCCATTGCCGTCACATCAATCCTTGCGCCTGTTCTCGACCAGGTGGTTGACCACGTCCGGGTCGGCCAGCGTCGACGTGTCGCCGAGCTGATCGTGCTCGCCGGCGGCGATCTTGCGCAGAATCCGGCGCATGATCTTGCCCGAACGCGTCTTGGGCAGCCCGGGCGCCCACTGCAGGTGGTCGATCGTCGCGATCGGGCCGATTTCGTTGCGGACCCACCGCACCAGTTCCCTGGCCAGTTCGTCGTCGCCCTCGCGGCCCTCCATCAGCGTGACGTAGGCGTAGACGCCCTGGCCCTTGATGTCGTGCGGGAAACCGACGACCGCGGCCTCGGCGACCGCCTCGTGCGCGACCAGCGCCGATTCGACCTCGGCGGTGCCCAGCCGGTGGCCGGAGACGTTGATCACGTCGTCGACGCGGCCGGTGATCCAGTAGTAGTCGTCCTCGTCGCGCCGGGCCCCGTCGCCGGTGAAGTAGTAGCCCGGGTAGGCCGAGAAATAGGTCTCGCCGAATCGCTTGTGGTCACCGTAGACCGTGCGCATCTGCCCGGGCCAGCTGTCGGTGAGCACCAGGTTGCCCTCGGCGGTACCTTCGAGCAGGTCGCCTTCCGGGCCCAGCAATGCCGGCCGGATGCCGGGCAGCGGTTTCGTCGCCGAGCCCGGCTTCAGTTCGGTCGCCCCGGGCAGCGGCGTGATCAGGATGCCGCCGGTCTCGGTCTGCCACCAGGTATCGACGACCGGGCAGCGGCCCTCGCCGACGACCTCGAAGTACCAGTGCCAGGCCTCGGGGTTGATCGGCTCGCCGACGGTGCCGAGAATGCGCAGCGACTTGCGCGAGGTCTTCTCGACCGGGCCGTCGCCCTCGCGCATCAGCGCCCGGATCGCGGTCGGTGCGGTATAGAAGATGTTGACGGCGTGCTTGTCGCAGACCTGCCAGAAACGGCTGTGGTCGGGATAGTTCGGCACGCCCTCGAACATCAGCGTGGTCGCGCCGTTGGCCAGCGGGCCGTAGACGATGTAGCTGTGCCCGGTCACCCAGCCGACGTCGGCGGTGCACCAGTAGATGTCGCCGTCGTGGTAGTCGAACACCAGCTCGTGCGTCCAGGCCGCGTACGCCAGGTAGCCGCCCGAGGTGTGCAGCACACCCTTGGGCTTGCCAGTGGAGCCCGACGTGTAGAGGATGAACAGCGGGTCCTCGGCGTTCATTTCCTCCGGCTCGCAGTCGGCGTCGACGTGCTCGAGCTCCTCGTGCAGCCATCGGTCGCGGCCGGAATTCCATTCGATGTCGTCGCCGGTATTGCGCACGACCAGCACGGTTTCGACGCGCGACGCGGCATCGGGATTCGTCAGCGCCTTGTCGACGTTCTTCTTCAGTCCGGTCGATCGGCCGCCGCGCACGCCGGCGTCGGCGGTCACGACGATCTTCGAGTCGCAGTCGATGATCCGGCCGGCCAGCGCGTCGGGCGAGAAGCCGCCGAACACCACCGAATGGATCGCGCCGATGCGGGCGCAGGCCAGCATCGCGATCGCCGTATCCGGAATCATCGGAAGGTACAGCGTGACGCGGTCGCCCTTTTTCACGCCCAGCCGCTTGAGCACGTTGGCGAAGCGGCACACGCGCTCGTGCAGCTCGCGGTAGGTGATCTTCGCGTCCCGGGACGGGTCGTCGCCCTCCCACAGGATCGCGACCTGGTCGCCGCGTTCGTCGAGATGGCGATCGACGCAGTTGGCGCAGACGTTCAGCGTGCCGTCGCCGTACCAGCGGATATGCAGGTCGTCGAGCGAAAAAGATACGTCCTTGACCCGGCCGAACGGCCTGATCCAGTCGATGCGCTCGCCGACCTCGCCCCAGAAGCCCTCGGGGTCGTCGGCGGCGCGCTTGCTCAGTTCCTCGAAACGCGCCGCGTCGACATGGGTTCTTTCGGCGATGGCATCGAAGACCGGATAGCTCGATTTCAACGGTGCATGCTCGCTCATGAACTGCTCCTTCGGGGAGATTTACGCCGGTTTTCAAGTGTCCGGAATCGCGCGCAGCTTGTAAAGGGGTATCCTGTGCACGGTTGCTAGACTTTGGTCGAATCGCGGCGGGGCCGGACCGCCTACGACTAAAGGCGTATTGCCCCGCCTTTCTCGTTAACCCGACGATAAGCGTCGGTTCAAAACGCCTTTGTCAGCGTTCGGGAGATGGAAATGAGGGAAAGATCAATGCAATCGAAATTTAACAAGCCTTCCCTTTTCGGGCAAATCGCGATGGCGCTCGTGGTCGCGTTGTGGTGCGCCACGCCGGCCCTGGCCGACGGCGACCGGGTGGCCGAACTGGAACGCCGGGTCGCCGAGCTCGAGGCGATGGTCGAAAGGCTGCTCGAAGATCGCGACGACTCCGGCACCCGGGCGGCGGCGGCCGCCGAGCAGGCCGCGGCCGATGCCGCAGCGGCGCGCCGGCAGGTCGACGAGCTCAGCGAGCGCGCCGAGCCGGTCATCGCCGCCGCCGAGGACAAG
Source organism: Wenzhouxiangellaceae bacterium (assembly GCA_032251475.1). Taxonomy (GTDB): domain Bacteria; phylum Pseudomonadota; class Gammaproteobacteria; order Xanthomonadales; family Wenzhouxiangellaceae. The sequence goes on from JAVVDX010000051.1 coordinate 15,719, forward strand.
GCCGACCAGCCCCAGTTCTACTACGGCGGCTACGCCAAAGCCGACTTCATCACGTCGGTATTCGACGACGGCGAAGTCGCCGGCGACAGCCTCGGGCGCGACTTCTTCGTGCCGAGCATCGTGCCGATCGGCGGCAAGGATTCGACCAACTTCGACGCCCACGTCCGCCAGACGCGGTTCCACTTCGGTACGCGTCACCAGGTCGGGGGGCACAACCTGGAAAGCTTCATCCAGCTCGACTTCCTGACCACCGCCGGCGGCACCGAGCGCACGACCAACAACTTCTCGCCGCGCCTGCGCCACGCCTACATGAAATTCGACAACTGGCTGGTCGGTCAGACCTGGAACACCATCATGGATGTCGCGACGCTGCCCGAAAGCGCCGACTTCATCGGCCCGACCTCGGGCACCTCGTTCGGCCGCTCGCCGCAGATCCGCTACACCTACGGCGGCTTCGCGGTCGCGCTCGAAAACCCCGAATCGTCGATCACCCCGGTCGGCGGCGGCCGCATCGAGACCGACGACAACAAGATCCCGGAACTGGCCGCGCGCTATACCTGGTCGGGCGACTGGGGCCACTTCCAGCTCGGCGGCATGCTGCGCCAGCTCGAGATCGACGACAACTCCAGCGGCCTGGACGACACCGAGACCGGCTACGGCGTGAGCCTGTCGGGCAAGTTCGTCTTCGGCCGCGACGACCTGCGCTGGATGGCCCACTACGGCGACGGCATGGGCCGCCATTTCGCCCTCAATTTCGCCAACGGCGCCGCCCTGACGCCGGACGGCAAGCTCGAGGCCATCGAGACGCTGGGCGGTTTTGCCGCCTTCCGGCACTGGTGGAGCGAAAAATGGCGTTCGACCGTCGCGTTCGGCTACATCGAGGCCGACAACCCGGTGCGATACACCGGCGAGGGCGTCAACGAATCGAGCTGGAACGCGCAGGTCAACCTGTTCTACAGCCCGGTTCCGAAGCTCGACTTCGGCATCGAGTACCTGACCGCAGAGCGCGAAATCGAAAGCGGTGCTCAGGGTCAGCTCAACCGCTTCCAGTTCACGAGCAAGTACTCGTTCTGAAACCCGGCGTGGAAGCCAATGGCCCCGGCGCCGGTTGCGGCGCCGGGGTTTTTACCCCAACGTTGCATAAAGTTTCGGGCTGGAACCGCTACGCTGCCCGGTATAGCAGCATTTCCGCGGTCTGTACTCGCGTTGCCAATCCTCACGTAGGGTGAAGCTACGCTCCGGTTGGCAACACTCCGTGCAGCCCGCGGAAATACTACTCTCCGGGCTTCCATCTCCGAAACTTTATGCAACGTTGGGGTTTATTCCCGCAACGACGCCGGATCGACCAGTTCGAGGCGCCGGAACGCGACGCCGGCCTGGGTGCGGTTGCGCACCCCCAGGCGCGCGAAGATCTCGCTCATGTGGGCCTTGACCGTTCTTTCCTGAACGCCCAGCCGGTCGGCGATCTGCTTGTTGAGCTGCCCGTCGGCGACCATCTCCAGCACACGAAACTGCTGCGGCGTCAGCCGCGCGATGCGCTCGGCCAGGTCGCGGTCGGCGGGCTCCATGCCGGCGACGGTCCGGTGCAGGTGCGGCGGCACCCAGGTCCGGCAGTCGAAGACCGCCTCCAGCGCCTCGGTCAGCACATCCAGTCCGGCGCTCTTGGGGATGAAGCCGGCGGCACCGTGATCCAGGGTCCGACGGATGACGCCCGGATCCTCGTTGGCCGAGACGACGACCACCGCGACCGCCGGAAACTCGCAGCGCAGCCCGGCCAGCCCGGCCAGACCATGGCTTCCGGGCATGTGCAGGTCGAGCAGCACCAGGTCGATGTCGTCGTGGGCTTCCAGCCATCCGCGCGCCCCGTCCAGATCGTCGGCCTCGAACACTTCGGCGCCGGCCACGCACGCGGCCAGCGCCTGCTTCAATGCGTTGCGGAACAGCGGGTGATCGTCGGCGATTACGACTCGGGGCATCGGCGTCCGGCGCGGAAATACCCCGGGAATGGTAACCCGTTTGCGCGCTTGCCCGTCGGCCTCGACTCATTTCGTCGCCCGGCGTCGACCCCGGATCGGGGTCCGGGGAACGTGGAAATTATCATCTTCCCGCACTTGATGCGGGATCCAGCGGCTTTCCGAGTTCGAAAAGCCGCTGGCCCCGGTTCGAGGGTGCGGCGGTGCGGGTACGGCCGGCGACGATAGGTCGGTGGGTCGTTGCCCCGGACTAGCGCTCCACGGCCGGGATCACGCGGTCGGGGCCGGGGGCCGTATCGGTTTCGAGCGCCTTCTCGACATGGTCCAGCGCCTGCCAGAGGTACGGCAGCAGCGGGCGGTACCGATTCGACAGCCCGGGGTACGGGACCAGCACGTCGAAGTGCTGGGCGCCGTCGATTTCCCACCAGGCGACCTGCCCGGCGCCGTTGGCGCGCGCCGCCTCGACGTACGGGCGCGAGCTGAACGCGGGCGGGATCAGACCGTCCTGGCGGCCGTGTACTACGACCACCGGTACGTCGGGCAGGCGGGCCGTCGCCCGCGTGGACTCGACCGCCGTACGCAATTTCGCCGAACGTTCGCCCTGCCCGGTCCACAGCGCGCGCAGGCAACGCAGGCCCGGGAATGCCGGGTCCGCCGGTTGATCGGCCGCCAATGCATCGATCCAGCCCGGCCCGGCGCCGGGCACGACGCCGCTGGAGCTCGCCCACCACAGCGACCGCTGCTGCGGCCCGGCCGCGACCGGGCGGCCGTCATCGAGCACGGCCGCGCCGAATCCGCACGGCATCGCGTCGACCGGGGTCTCGAGATACGCCGACGCGTACAGCGCCGCGACGGCGCGCCACAAGTCCAGCGCGCTGTTGACCGCGGCCTGTTCGAGCGCAGCAGGCTCGAATCCACCGGCCCGGAGCACGGCGCGCGCGGCGGCGGGGGTCGCCTCGGCCAGCAGCCCGGCGGCGTGCAGCGTCTGGCAGCGCTGCCGGCCGGCCGGCAGCAGCGCCGGGTTGCCGAACGGCAGCGTGGCCAGCGTTTCCGGGTCGGCCAAAAGACACGGCTGGTACAGTCCGGCCTCGCTCGCGTAGTCGTACAACGGGCGCGCACCCGGCGCCGTCACGTTCGGGGCGCCGACGGCGGCCGCGTCGAACAGGCCGGTCTCGTCGGCTTCCAGCGCACGCAACACCGCGCCGCCGCCGTTCGAGATCGCGGCCCCGATGACCCGGACCCGGTCTAGGGCGAAGCGGTCCGGGCCCGGAAACGCGCGTTCCAGCATCGCCAGGCCGAAGCGCGCCGCCGCCAGCGCGTGCCGGCCCCAGTCGGCCTCCGGATTGTCGCCGGAATGCGCGTGCGGCACCGAGACCAGCCCAGCTTCAGCCGGCGGCGGCTCAAACGCCAGTTCCGCGGTTCCGCGCTTCGCACGCGTGCCGTCCAGCGTCACGCCGGTATCCGAAGCGTGGTCGAACAGGTCGGTGCCGGCGCCCTTGTCGGTGTAGACGACGGCGCAGCCCCGCGGCAGCGCCCACGGCCCGGCCACCGGCACGGCGCCGTAGATCCCGCGCGAGCCCGAGGCCGGCGCGACGACCAGGCACGGCGCGGCCGGGTCGAAAGAATCGGGCAGTTGCAGCAGCACCCGGAACGGCTGCGCACGCCCCGGCAGCCGGGCGAGGGCGTGGAACTCGCGGCCCGGCACGGCCGGCAGCGCTGCGCCGGTGCCGAATCCCCCGGTCGCGGTCAGGTCGGCCAGTCCCTTCCAGTTCGAGTGGATCGCCAGACGCCGGAGCAGCGCGGCCTCGCTCATGGCCGGATCGGCCAACGTCGAACCATCAGGGGTCGGCGCCGGGCCGCGCAGACCGGCCAGCCCGAGCCCGGCGGTCAGCAGGTCGTCGCCGCCGCGGTGGACGGTCTCTCGGATCGTCGAGAATTCGGCTTCAGCCACCGCAGCGGGCTCCTGGCGGCTGCCGGCGCAGCCGGACAGGCCGGCGACGCCGACGACACAGGCGAGAATCGATGCGGACAATTGCTGGATCAAAGGCTGGAACAAAGGCTGAACCAAACGCTGGACAGTCACGAGATACCCCGGGAATCACTGGCATTGTGCGAATGTAGCACCGGGCCCGCACGCGCCGGGCTGGACTTTGGTCCAGCTTTCGGGCGCGGGCGTTGGTGGTAGATTCCCGGATGAGGCAGCCCCAGCAGAATCAACAAGCAGAATCAACAAGC
>JAVVDX010000052.1:0-6691 GCA_032251475.1 Wenzhouxiangellaceae bacterium
ACCGCGACCCGGCCGGAATGCGCACGCATGCAAGGGTTGATCATTCCTGAGTTCCCTCCCCCGCTTGCGGGTTGATCATTCCTGAGTTCCTTCCCCCGCTTGCGGGTTGATCATTCCTGAGTTCCTTCCCCCGCTTGCGGGGGAAGGTTAGGATGGGGGCATGCGTAACCGACGAGCTCAAGCCAACGCGACAGCGCTGCGCAGACAGATGACGGACGCGGAATGCCGCCTGTGGCACCGTCTGCGGAAGCGTCAGTTGCATGGATACAAATTCCGCCGGCAGCATACAGTAGGTCCTTTTATCGCCGATTTTGCCTGCATAGAGGCTGGTTTGATTGTCGAGGTCGATGGTGGACAACATAGCGAGCAGCGCGCGGAAGATGAAGCGCGCACGCGATTCCTGAGAAGCCGCGGATTCAAAGTGCTGCGATTCTGGAACAACGAGGTGTTGAAGGAAACGGATGTGGTGTTGGAAGTGATTTCGCAGGCTCTATGCCCCCACCCCAACCCTCCCCCGCAAGCGGGGGAGGGAGACCATTCCATCGATGAGACTGCTTCACCGAATGCGGGGAAGAAAAAGACAGCCGCAGGTCGGGGCGGCGTCCCCGACGGACAGGCCTCCAACGGCGGCGATTCGCTCGGTGAACTTCTGACGCGGGCTGCGGCGCGGCTGGAAAGCCGCCGGGAGGCGGAGATTCTGCTGGGCCTGGCGCTCGGTCGACCGCGCGCCTGGCTGCTCGCGCACGGCGACGCCAAGGTCGGTCCGGCCGACGGCGCGCGGTTCGAGGCGCTCGTCGACCGCCGCGCCGGCGGCACGCCGATCGCCTACCTGACCGGATTGCGCGAATTCTACGGCCGCGAGTTCCTCGTTGACGAAAACGTGCTGATCCCGCGGCCCGAAACCGAGCACCTGGTCGAATTCGCCCTCGGGCTGGGCTTGCCCGAAGACGCGCGCGTGGCCGACATCGGCACCGGTTCGGGCTGCATCATCCTGACGCTTGCCGCCGAACGGCCGGGCTGGCACTGCGTCGGCACCGAGATCAGCCACGCCGCGCTGAAAGTCGCCGCGGACAATCGGGACTCGCTCGGGCTGGACCGAGTCGAACTGCTGGCGGGCGACCTGCTCGACCCGCTCGAAAGCCGCGAGTTCGAGCTGATCGTCAGCAACCCGCCCTACGTCGCCGAGGGCGACCCGCACCTGGCCCGGGGCGACGTCCGGTTCGAACCCGCAATCGCGCTCGCGACGGCCGGCGACGGCCTCACCGTGCTCCGGCAACTGATCGAACAAGCCCCCGCCCGGCTCGTCCCGGCCGGCTGGCTGGCGGTCGAACACGGCTACGACCAGGCCGAAGCGGTGCGCGGAATGTTTACCGCAGCCGGATATTCACAGGTGCGGTCAATTCCGGACCTGGCCGGTATCGAGCGGGTGACCGTTGGAAAAGTGTAGATACTCCGATCGATCGCACCCGATTCTCGTCGTAGGAGCGAGCCCTGCTCGCGAAGGGGTTTGGCCGGCGTGCGCGCTATGGCAGTTCGCCTGCACGGCAGGCTCCTACGGGTCTGGTGGCAGGGAGCCAGGCAGAGGCGTAGGTCGGATCAGCGAAGCGTAATCCGACATGTCAAAGGCGCGGATATGGAAACGTCGGCTTACGCTGCGCTAATCCGACCTACGCAAACGCGCTGACGCACAGTCCAATCAACCCGCCGGAAAAGATCCCCAGCCCCAGCATCGCCAGCCCGTTGACCGAGAGCACGGCGCGGAAGTCGGTCGGAACGATGACCGGCTCCGGGTTGTCCGGCTCGTCGAAATACATCAGCTTGACCACGCGCAGGTAGTAGAACGCGCCGATCACGGCCGTGACGACGGCGAGCACGCCGAGGCCGAGGTGGCCGGCCTGGATCGCCGCGGCGATGACCTGCCACTTGGCGAAGAAGCCGACGAACACCGGAATGCCGGCCAGCGAGAACATGATCATCAGCATCATCAGCGCGTACCACGGATTGCGCCGGCTCAGGCCCTTGAAGTCCTCGAGGTTCTCGGCCTCGATGCCGTCGCCCGAAAGCGCGATCAGGACCGCGAAGGCGCCGGCCGACATCATCGTGTAGACGATGGTGTAGAACGTCGCTGCGGCGTAGCCGGCGGCCGTGCCGGCCAGGATGCCGAGCAGCAGATAGCCGACGTGCGCGATCGTCGAGTAGGCCAGCATGCGCTTGATATTCGATTGCGCGATCGCGACCACGTTGCCGAGGATCATCGACAGCGCGGCGAGCACGGCCAGCATCGCCTGCCAGTCGGCGTGCAGCCCGCCCATGCCGTCGGCCAGGATCCGGATCGCCAGGCTCAGGTAGCCGAGCTTCGGCAGCGACGAGATCAGCAGCGTCACGGCGGCCGGCGCGCCCTGGTAGACATCGGGCAGCCACATGTGGAACGGTACCGCGCCGAGCTTGAAGCCGATGCCGACGACCAGGAACGCGAGCCCGAAGGCCAGCAGCGGATTGTCGCCGAGGCCGCCGGCGAGCGCCGCAGAGATTTCGCCCAGCGCCAGCGTACCGGTCGCGCCGTAGACCAGACTCATGCCGTAGAGCAGGATGCCCGAGGCCAGCGACCCGAGGATGAAGAACTTCATGCCCGCTTCCGAACCGGCGGCCGAGTCGCGGTTCAGCGCCACCAGCGCGTAGCTCGACAGCGCGAGCAGCTCCAGGCCGAGATAGACGGTCAGCAGGCTGCCGGCCGAGGCCATGATCATCACGCCCAGCAGCGCGAACAGGCTCAGCGAGTAGAACTCGCCCTTGAACAGGCCGGCGGCGCGCAGGAAGAACTTGGCGTAGACGAATACCGCGATCAGCACCAGGTAGGCGAACAGCTTGATGATGTCGCCGAAGCGGTCGCGCACGAACGTGTCGCTGAAGGCCAGCATCGATTCGCCGGCGGGCATCATCATCCGCAGCGTGATGATGCCGGCGAACAGCAGCGTCAGCAGCGCCAGCGTATGCGTCAGCCCGCGGCGCTCCTCGGTCACGAACAGGTCCGCGACCAGCACCACGCAGGCCATCGCGGCGACAAAGATCTCGGGCAATGCGAGTTGCAGTTCGGCTAGTCCGCTCATTAGTTGATCTTCGTTGTTGTGATGTGGTCAACCAGGTTGGCCACGGAAGGTTCCATGATCTCGATCAGCGGGAACGGCCAAAGGCCGAGCCCCAGCGTGAGCAGCGCGAGCACCGTCAGGACGATCCACTCGCGCGTACCGAGATCGGACAGCCCGGCGACGTTGTCGTTGGCCACTTCGCCGTAGAAAACGCGCTTGACCAGCCACAGGCTGTACGAGGCCCCGAGGATCAACGTCATCGCGGCGAAGAACGCGAACCAGAAATCGGCCTTGAACGCGGCCAGGATGACCATGAACTCGCCGACGAAGCCGCTGGTGCCGGGCAGCCCGGAGTTGGCCATGAAGAACAGCACCGCGAACGTCGCGAACCACGGCATCGTGTTGGCCACGCCGCCGTAGGCCGAGATTTCGCGCGAGTGGACCCGATCGTAGAGCACGCCGACGGCCAGGAACATCGCTCCGGAGATGAAACCATGCGAGATCATCTGCACCATCGCGCCGGTGATGCCGAGCACGGCGCCGTCGATCGAGCCGGTGTTGCGCACGATCGCGAACGTCAGGAACATGCCCAGCGTCGCGAAACCCATGTGCGAGATCGAGCTATAGGCGATCAGCTTCTTCATGTCCTGCTGGGCCAGCGCGACGAAACCGATGTAGACGATCGCGATCAGAGACAGACCGATCACCAGCCAGTCCAGCGCGGCCGCGCCGTCGGGCGCGATCGGCAGCGAGAACCGGACCAGCCCGTAGCCGCCGATCTTCAGCATCACCGCGGCCAGCACCACCGAACCGCCGGTCGGCGCTTCCACGTGCGCGTCGGGCAGCCAGGTATGCACCGGCCACATCGGCACCTTGACCGCAAACGCGATCAGGAAGCCCAGGAACAGCCAGATCTGGGCGGTCAGCGAAAGCGGGAAGTCGTGCAGCTCGAGCACCGAGAACGTGCCGGACTCCAGGTACAGCCAGATCAGGCCGACCAGCATGAACACCGAGCCGAAGAACGTGAACAGGAAGAACTTGATCGTGGCCATGATCCGGTTCGGCCCGCCCCAGATCCCGATGATCAGGAACATCGGCACCAGCATCGCCTCGAAGAATACGTAGAACAGCATCGCGTCGAGTGCGGCGAACATGCCCGACATCAGCCCCGAGAGAACCAGGAACGCGGCCATGTACTGGTTGACGCGGTCGGAAATTCGCCAGCCGGCGATCACGACCAGCACCGTCATCAAAGCGGTCAGCGCGATCAGCGGCAGGGACAGACCGTCGACGCCGAGGTGATAGTAAATGTCGAACGCGCCGATCCACAGCGTGCGTTCCTGAAACTGCATCGCCGCGGTGGTCGTGTCGAAGCCGGCGATCGCGACCGCGGTCAGCACCAGGGCCGCTGCCGATGCCAGCAGCGCGACAGTCTTCGCCGTGCCGGCGCGGGCGGCGGGGAAGAACAGGATGGCCGCGCCCGCGAATATGGGCAGCCAGACGATCAGGCTGAGAACGGGCCAGTTGAATGCACTCATTTCCTATCCCCTCAAGATCACGAATGCAAACACCAGCGTCACCAGGCCGATGATCATGGCGAAGGCGTAGTGGTACAAAAAGCCGGTCTGCACGGTTCTGAGCCGTAGCGAGACGGCGCCGACCAGCCGGGCCGAGCCGTGCACCAGCCAGCCGTCGATCAGCGTCCGGTCGCCGCGGTTGGCCAGGAAGCCCGCCAGGCCCAGCCCGCCGCCGGCGATGTATTTCTGGTAGAGCTCGTCGAAGCCGTACTTGTGGTCCAGAATGGACCACGCCCAATGCACGCGACCCTTGATCGTATCGGCGAGCTGCGGCCGGAACAGGTAGATGAACGTGGCGATCGCCACGCCCGTCATCGCCAGCCAGAACACCGGCGTCATGAAGCCGTGCAGTGCGAACGCCGTGGCACCGTGGAAGTGCTCGCCGATGTGCACGAGCGGATCGTGTTCGGCCGCCACCCGGATCGAGTCGGACAACGCACCGCCGAACAGCAGCGGCTCGACCGTCATCCAGCCGATCACCAGCGACGGGATGGCCAGCAGGATCAGTGGCAGCGTGACCACCCACGGCGATTCCTGCGCGTGCGACAGCGTCTTCTCGTCGGTGCGCGGCTTGCCGTGGAAGGTCAGGTACAGCAACCGGAACGTATACAAGGCCGTCACGACGACGCCGGCGTAGACCGCGAACGTCGCGAAGCCGGCGCCGGGCAGATCGGAAAGCTTGACCGACTCGATGATCAGGTCCTTGGAAAAGAACCCGGCCGTGAACGGGAAGCCGATCAGCGCCAGCGAGCCGATCCACGCCGTCACCGCCGTGATCGGCATGATCCGGCCGAGGCCGCCCATTTCGCGCATGTCCTGCTTGTGGTGCAGCGCGATGATCACCGAGCCGGCGGCCAGGAACAGCAGCGCCTTGAAGAACGCGTGCGTCATCAGGTGGAAGATCGCGACCGAGTACGCCGACGCGCCCAGCGCGACGGTCATGTAGCCGAGCTGCGACAGCGTCGAATACGCGATGACGCGCTTGATGTCGTTCTGGACGATGCCGACCAGGCCCATGAACAGCGCCGTGATGGCGCCGATGACCAGGATGAAGCTCAGCGCCGTCGTCGAAAGCTCGTAGAGCGGCGACATGCGCGCGACCATGAATATGCCGGCCGTGACCATGGTCGCGGCATGAATCAGCGCCGAGATCGGTGTCGGGCCTTCCATCGAATCCGGCAGCCACACGTGCAGCGGCACCTGGGCCGACTTGGCCATCGCGCCGATGAACAGGCCGATGCAGATGAACGTCATCACCGACCACTCCACGCCGCCGAAGATCTCGATCGTTTCCCCGGCCAGGCCCGGCGCCGCGGCGAACACCTCGTAGTAATCCAGCGAACCGGCGTACATCAGAACCGCGGCTACGCCCAGGATCAGCCCGAAATCGCCGGCCCGGTTGACCAGGAAGGCCTTGAGATTGGCCCGGATCGCCGATTCCTTCCGGAACCAGAAGCCGATCAGCAGATAGGAGACCAGCCCGACGCCTTCCCAGCCGAAGAACAGCTGCAGGAAATTGTTCGCCATGACCAGCATCAGCATGGCGAACGTGAACAGGTTGATGTAGGCGAAGAAGCGCTGGTAGCCCGGATCGTCGCGCATATAGCCGATCGTGTAGACGTGCACCATGAACGAGACGAACGTCACAACCGCCATCATCAGCGCCGTCAGCGAATCGACCAGAAACCCGACCTCCAGCGTGATGCCGTCGAGCACCGCCCAGCGGTAGACGGTGTAGTTCAGCACCTGCCAGTCGGTCGTGAACACCTGCAGCGCCACCCAGGCCGAAAGCGCGAACGACCCGGCCACGGCCAGGATCGTGACCCAGTGCGCTCCGGCCCTCCCGATCTGGTTCCGCAACAGCCCGGCCACGGCGCTTCCGATCAGCGGCAGCAGCGGGATGAGCAACAAAATAGTCTTTATGTCCACGGGAATCCTGATTTGGTTTCTTTTTAAAAACGACCCACAGAAATGCTAGCCCTTCAGCTCCTCGATATCCTCGACGTTGATCGTCTGCCGATTCCGGAA
>JAVVDX010000052.1:6791-17412 GCA_032251475.1 Wenzhouxiangellaceae bacterium
GCTAGCCCTTCAGCTCCTCGATATCCTCGACGTTGATCGTCTGCCGATTCCGGAACAGCACGACCAGGATCGCCAGGCCGATCGCGGCTTCGGCGGCGGCCACGGTAAGGATGAAGAAGACGAAGACCTGACCGTCCATGTTGTCGAGAAAGCGCGAGAAGGCGATGAAGTTGATGTTCACCGCCAACAGCAGCAGTTCGATCGACATCAGCAGGATGATGATGTTCTTCCGGTTCAGGAAGATGCCGGCCACGCCGATCGAGAAGATCACGGCGCCGAGCGTCAGGAAGTGTGCAAGCGTCAGCATGTCAGTTGCCCTCCTTTTCGGCGTCCATCTGAATGATCCGGACGCGCTCGCCGGGCTGGATCCGGACCTGCCGGGACGGATCCTGGTACCTGGTTTCCGGCCGCTTGCGGTGCGTCAGCGCGATCGCCGAAACGATCGCGACCAGCAGGATGAATCCGGCGATCTCGAACGGGTACAGGAATTCGGTGAACAGCCACTCGCCGAGCAGTTGCGTATTGCTGCCGTCGGGCGCAGGATGGTTCTGCAGCACCAGGGTATCCATTCCGCGCGACCAGATCAGGATGAACAACTGCGCGGCCATCGCCAGCGCCACCAGCACCCCGACCGGCAGATAGCTGGCGAACCCGGCCTTGAGCTTCTCCAGGTTGACGTCGAGCATCATGACCACGAACAGGAACAGCACCATGACGGCGCCGACGTAGACCAGCACCAGCACGATGGCCAGAAATTCGGCCTCCAGCAGCAACCAGATGCAGGCCGCCGAGAAGAACGAAAGCACCAGCAGCAGCACCGAATAGACCGGGTTGCGCGACGTGACCACGCCCAGCGCGGCCAGCGTAAGCACTCCGCTGAACAGGTAGAAGATTGTCTCGATTATCGGCATTGCATTCGGCTCTTGTTGCTTATCAAAACCTGAAAGCGGTCCACAGATTTCACAGATTCACACGGATTCGTCATTCTTTCTTTCATGGTCTTTTAATCCGTGTAATCTGTGGACAGGGTTTGGCAGTCCTAGCGATAAGGCGCGTCCTTGGCCCGCGCCGCGGCGATGTGCTCCTCGAACCGGTCGCCGAGGGCCAGCAGCTGCTGCTTGTCGGTAATGTGCTCGCCGCGGTTCTCGAAGTGGTATTCGGTGAAATCGGTCTCGACGATCGAGTCCACCGGGCACGACTCCTCGCAGAAGCCGCAGTAGATGCACTTGAAATGATCGATGTCGTAGCGCGTGGTGCGCCGCGTGCCGTCGTCGCGCCGGGTCGACTCGATCGTGATCGCCAGCGCCGGACAGACCGCTTCGCACAACTTGCAGGCGATACAGCGCTCCTCGCCGTTCGGGTAGCGCCTGAGCGCGTGCAGCCCCCGGTAGCGCGGCGATTTGGGCGTCTTTTCCTCGGGATAGTTGAGCGTGAACTTCGGCTGCCTGAAGTAGCGAAACGTCACGCCCAGCCCCTGGAAAAGCTCCAGCAGCATCAGCGAGTTCAAATATCGTCGAACAGCGTGCATGTCAGTCAACCTCCATAATTCCGGATCATCCGGGATATAGCCCGGTCACGCGAAACACGCCGGCGACCAGAATCCAGACAATCGTGATCGGGATGAAGACCTTCCAGCCCAGGCGCATGATCTGGTCGTAGCGATAACGCGGGAACGTCGCGCGGAACCACAGGAACAGGAACATGAAGAAAAAGGTCTTGATCAGGAACCAGTGGATGCCCGGCTCGCCGATGACCGGCACGCCGGCGAACGGGCTCAGCCAGCCGCCCATGAACAGCAGCGAGGCCAGCGACGAGATCAGGATCATGTTGGCGTACTCGGCCAGGAAGTACAGCGAGAACGCCGCGCCGGAGTAATCGACGTGGAAGCCGGCGACGATCTCGCTCTCGCCCTCGGCGACGTCGAACGGCGCGCGGTTGGTCTCGGCGACGCCGGAGATGAAGTAGACGACGAACAGCGGCAGCAGCGGCAGCCAGAACCAGCTGAACAGGCCGCCGGACTGGGCCTCGACGATTTCGGACAGGTTCAGCGAGCCGGCCAGGATGATCACGCCGACCAGCGCGAAACCCATCGCGATCTCGTAACTGACGATCTGCGCGGCCGAGCGCAGCGCGCCGAGGAACGCGTACTTCGAGTTCGACGCCCAGCCGCCGACGATGACGCCGTAGACGCCCAGCGAAGTCATCGCCAGGATGTAGAGCAGCCCGGCGTCGATGTCGGCCAGCACCAGCCAGTCCGAAAACGGCACCACCGCCCAGGCCGCGAACGCCGGAGTCAGCGTCAGCATCGGCGCGACCACGAACAGGAACTTGTTGGCGTTGCGCGGGACGATGATTTCCTTGAGCAGCAGCTTGAACACGTCGGCGAACGGCTGCAGCAGGCCCTTCGGCCCGACCCGGTTCGGCCCGACGCGCGACTGCATGTAGCCGATCACCTTGCGCTCGGCGTAAGTGAAATAGGCCACCGCGATCGTCAGCGGGAACACGATTGCCGTGATCTTCACTATCGTCCAGCTCAGCACGGTCAGTTGCTCGATCACCAGCTTCTCTCCATCCAGGGCCCCCTCCCGTTCCCTCCCCCGCTCGCGGGGGAGGGCAAGGGTGGGGGCAAAACCATGTCCTCGCTTCGTTCGCCAAATGTGCCGGTATCGATCGTCATGGGCTCAGGCCTTGTTGATCTCGATCGGGCCGAATGCGCTGCCCAACCGGCTGCCGATGCAGGTCGCCGACGGCAGCCAGACCGACGACGGCGGAACGGCATTGTCGATGCGCACCGGCACGCGAGCCTCGGAGCCGTCCTGCACCACGACGGCCTCGTCGCCGTCGGCCAGGCCCAGCGACTTCGCGGTCGACGCGTTGATCGCCGCGAAACCGGTCTCGGCGTGGTGGGTATCCTGCAGCGCCGCAGCGCGCCGGACCAGCGCATCGCCGGCGTAGATCGGCACCGGACCGGTCCGCCACAGGCCGGCCTCGCCGGGAGCCGCGATCCGCCCGATTTCGCCCGGCGCCGCGTCGCGCGGCCCGGCCTCGTCCATCATCTGGTTGACCTCGGCCAGCAGGCTGAAGTCGAAGCCGTCCAGCCCGAGTTCGCCGCCGAGTACGCGCAGGATCTTCCAGCCTTCGCGGACATTCTCCGGCGGCTTGCCGGCGGCCTTGAGCCACTGGCGCCGGCCGTCGGCGTTGACATAGCTGCCGTCGGTCTCGGGCACCGGCGCCAGCGGCAGCAGCACGTCGGCGGTCTCGAGCAGATCGGTGCCGGCGAAAGTGGTCAGTGCGATTACGACGTCGGCCTCGCCCAGCGCCCGGCGGGCATCGGCCGGGTTGGCGGTATCGAATTCCGGTTCGAGATCGAACAGCACGAAGCCTTTGCGCCCGTCGGCGAGCTGGCGCGCAGCCGGCCAGCCGCCCTCGCCCGGCACCGCGCCGGCCTGCCAGGCGCCTTCGCTGTTGGCCGGTCCGGGCAGCACGATGAGCGCGACTTCGAGCGCCTCACTGATGCGCTCGGCCAGCGCGCGAATGTGGCCGGCTTCGGGATGGAACAGCGCCTGGTCGCCGAGAATCAGGAAGCCGTTGTCGGCTGCGTCGAGCTTCTCGGCGATCGTGCGCGCGGCGTGCTCGGGGCTGCGTTCGGCGATGAAGCGGCCGAGCACGTCGTCGCCCGGGCTCGCGCCCTTGAGGTCGAACGCGGCCTTGGCGACCCGCGCCAGCGATTCGGGCAGGTGCTGCGGCGCCTCGATCATGCGCTCGGTGAAATCGAACGGGAACTTCCACGCCACCGGGTTCAGGTCCATCACCGCGGCGTTGTTCGTCCGCCACGCGGTGCGCACGCGGTGGTTGAGAATCGGCTGGTCGTGCCTGAGGTGGCTGCCGACCAGGAACACCGCGTCGGCCGCGGCGATTTCCTGCGTCGGCCGGTCGAGCGCGGCCCTGCCCAGGCGCGCGTCGCCGGTGTCGGCGATGCGCAGCCGGTGGTCCACATGCGGCGTGCCGAGGCGATCGGCCAGGTGGCGGAGCAGGAAATGCTCCTCGCAGGTCGCGCGCGGCGAGGCCAGCACGCCGACCTGGTCGGCGCCGTGGGCATCGACCACGCCGCGCAGCAGTCCGGCGGCGCGCTCCAGCGCGGTCTGCCAGTCGGTATCCTGCCACTGGCCGTCGACCTTGATCCGCGGCCGCGTGACGCGGTCGTCGGCGCCCAGGCCGAAATGGCTGTAGCGGTCGCGGTCGGCCAGCCAGCACTCGTTGACCGCCTCGTTCTCGCGCGGCACGGCGCGCATGATCCGGCCGAGATAGGTGTGGTAGTACAGGTTCGAGCCGACGCAGTCGTGGGTGCCGACGTACGGCCGCGCCGACATCTCCCAGGCGCGCGCGGAGAACCGGAACGGCTTGTTGGTCAGCGCGCCCACCGGGCACAGGTCGATGATGTTGCCGGAAAGCTCCGAGTCGATATTGCGCTCGATGAACGTCGAGATCTCGAGGTGCTCGCCGCGACCGACCCCGCCCAGCTCGGCCGTGCCGGCGATCTGTTCGAGGAAGCGGATGCAGCGGGTGCAGTGGATGCAGCGGGTCATGTCGGTGGACACCAGCGGCCCGAGGTTCTTGTCCTTGACCACGCGCTTGCGCTCAGTGAAGCGCGAGATCGAACGGCCGTAGCCCATCGCCAGGTCCTGCAGCTCGCACTCGCCGCCCTGGTCGCAGATCGGACAGTCCAGCGGGTGGTTGATCAGCAGGAACTCCATGACGCCGCGCTGCGCGTCGCGCGCGCGCTTCGAGCGCGTGTAGACCTTCATGCCGTCGGCCACCGGCGTCGCGCAGGCCGGCAACGGCTTGGGCGCCTTCTCGACGTCGACCAGGCACATCCGGCAGTTGGCCGCGATCGACAGCTTGTGGTGATAACAGAATCGCGGAATCTCGATATCGGCGCGATCGGTCGCCTCGATGATCATCTCGCCCTTGCGCGCCTCGACCTCGCGGCCATCGACCTCGATGGTTACCAGATCCGTGTCCTGTTTTTCGACTGTTGCCATGTTTGGTTCCAGTTAAGACTCTTCTTTAACCGCAGATGCTTGCTAACAGCAGATGCTATCTAACCGCAGATGAACGCAGATGAACGCAGATAAAAACAAAACCAATAATAAATTCGTCCATCCAATCCAGAATCCGGAAATGCGTTTACGCTCATAACAAACTGAAAGTTTCAATCCCATCTATCCGGATTCAAGCCTTTCATCTGCGTTCATCTGCGTTCATCTGCGGTTCAATTTATTTGCAGTTCCATTTATTCACGGTTCAACATTGTTCAAGCCGCCGCGCCGAGTTTTTCCTCGACGATCGAGCGGCCGTGCTCGACGTAGTATTCGAATTCGTGCCGGAAGTGGCGGATGAAGCCCTGGACCGGCCAGGCGGCGGCTTCGCCGAACGCGCAGATGGTGTGGCCCTCGATCTGGCCGGCGGCCGATTCGAGCAGGTCGACGTCTTCCGGCCGGCCCTTGCCGGCCATGATGCGCTGCAGCACCCGGTACATCCAGCCGGTGCCCTCGCGGCACGGCGTGCACTGGCCGCACGACTCGGCGTAGTAGAACCGGGCGATGCGCGTGCACGCGCGCACCATGCAGGTGGTCTCGTCCATCACGATCACCGCGCCGGAACCCAGCCCCGAACCGACCTTCTGGAGCGAGTCGAAGTCCATGTCGACTTTCATCATGGTATTGGCCGGCAGCACCGGCATCGACGAGCCGCCCGGGATCACGCCCTTGAGCTCGTTGCCGTCGAGTACGCCGCCGGCCAGTTCCAGCAGTTTCGAAAACGGCGTGCCCAGCCGCACCTCGTAGTTGCCGGGCCTGTTGACGTGCCCGGATACCGAGAAGATCTTCGGCCCGCCGTTGTTCGGACGGCCGAGTTCCAGGAACCATTCGGCGCCGTTGCGCATGATCGCCGGCACCGAGGCCAGCGTTTCGGTGTTGTTGATCGTCGAAGGCCTGCCCCAGGCGCCGAAGTTGGCCGGAAACGGCGGCTTGAAGCGCGGCTGGCCCTTCTTGCCTTCCAGCGATTCCATCAGCGCGGTTTCCTCGCCGCAGATATAGGCGCCGGCACCGAGCACGGTGTGGATGTCCATGTCGACGCCGGAATCGCGCACGTTCGTGCCCAGGTACCCGGCCTCGCAGGCTTCCTTCAGCGCAGCCTCGAAGCGCTCGAACGGCTCGTGGTGGAACTCGCCCCTGAGATAGTTGTAGCCGACCGTCGCGCCCATCGCGTAGCCGGCGATCGCCATGCCCTCGATGACCGCGTGCGGGTTGTAACGCAGGATGTCGCGGTCGTGGCAGGTGCCCGGCTCGGATTCGTCCGAGTTGCACAGGATGTATTTCTGCACCGGCGCCGAGCGCGGCATGAACGACCACTTCAGTCCGGTCGGAAACCCGGCCCCGCCGCGGCCGCGCAGCGACGATTTCTTGACCACCTCGATGATGTCTTCCTGCGGCGTGTTCTCGGCCAGGATCTTCTCCCACGCCTCGTACCCGCCGTGGCGCCTGTACGCGTCCAGCGACCAGCACTCCGGCTCATCCAGATGGGTGAAGCAGACGTTATGTTCAGCCATATCCGAAATCTCTTTAAGCTTTTCTACCGCAGATAAACGCAGATAAACGCAGATTGACAAGCAAAAACATAAAGCTAAGCAGAAACATGATCCGCTGAGCCAAATCGAACAATTCGAGTTGGTTCCTTGCAACACCGAGTTTGTTCGTTTTTAACATCTGCGTTCATCTGCGTTCATCTGCGGTTTAATTGGTTTTCTCGTGAAACGGTCTATTCGAGTCCGTCCAGAATCTCGTCGATCTTTTCTTCGGTCAGGTTCTCGTGGTAATGGCCGTTGACCACCATCATCGGTGCGCCGATGCACGCGGCCAGGCATTCCTCTTCCTGCTTCAGGAAGATGCGACCGTCGGCAGTGGACTGGCCGACCCGGGTGCCGAGCTTGTTCTCGATGTATTCGACGACCTTGTCGGCGCCGCGCAGCATGCACGAGATGTTGGTGCAGATCGAGATCGAGTTGCGACCCACCGGCGCGGTCTCGAGCATCGAGTAGAACGTCGCGACCTCGTAGACCCAGACCGGCGGCAGCTCGAGATAATCGGCCACCGCGTCCATCAGTTCATCGTTCAGATAGCCGCCGTTCTGCTTCTGCACGGCCACCAGCGCCTGGATCACGACCGCGCGCCGGCCCTCGATGCCTTCGGGAAACTTCGCCCGCCAGTGATCGATCGCCTCGCGCGTCTCGCTTTCCAGCAGTTCGGCCTTCCCGGCCGCCGGCGATTCATGCAGTTGCATTCCCTACCTCCTCAAATTTTGTTCTGGAACGTAGCGAGCGGGCCGCGCAGTAGTTCCAGGACGAAATTCATCTGTCCACTTCCCCGAACACTATGTCCATCGTGCTGATGATCGCCACGACGTCGGCCAGCATGTGTCCGGCGGCCATCTCGTTCATCGCCGACAGGTGCACGAATCCGGGCGCGCGCAGGTGCACGCGGAACGGCTTGTTGGCGCCGTCGGAGACCAGGTAGCAGCCGAATTCGCCCTTGGGCGCCTCGATCGCGGCGTAGGTCTCGCCCTCGGGCACGCAGTAGCCCTCGGTGAACAGCTTGAAGTGATGGATCAGCGCTTCCATGTCGTCCTTCATTTCCCGGCGCGACGGCGGCGCGACCTTGTAGTTGCCGGCCATCACCGATCCGGGGTTGGCGCGCAGCCACTTGATGCACTGCTGGCAGATGCGCGCGGACTGGCGCAGCTCCTCGACGCGCACCAGATAGCGGTCGTAGCAGTCGCCGTTGACGCCGACCGGCACGTCGAAATCGACCTCGGCGTACTTCTCGTACGACTGCTTCTTGCGCAGGTCCCAGGCCACCCCGGAACCGCGCAGCATCGGCCCGGTGAACCCGAGCTGCCGGGCGCGCTCGGGCGACACGACGCCGATGCCGACGTTGCGCTGCTTCCAGATCCGGTTGTCGGTCAAAAGCGTTTCGTAGTCGTCGACCTTGCTGTAGAAGTCGGCCATGAACGCGTCGAGGAAGTCCAGCAGCGACCCCTCGCGCCACTCGTTCATGCGCTTGATGTCGGCCTCGCTGCGGAACCGGTTCGGCTCGGCCTTCGGCATCTCTTCGGGCAGGTCGCGGTAAACGCCGCCGGGCCGGTAATACGTTGCGTGCATGCGCGCGCCGCTGACCGCCTCGTAGGCGTCGAGCAGGTATTCGCGCTCGCGGAAGCAGTACAGGAACACCGTCATCGCGCCCAGATCCAGCCCGCAGGCGCCGAGCCACATCAGGTGGTTCATGATGCGGGTGACTTCGTCGAACAGCGTACGGATCCACTGCGCGCGCTCGGGCGGCTCGACGCCCAGCAACTGCTCGATGGCGCGCACGTAGGCGTGCTCGTTGCACATCATCGACACGTAGTCGAGCCGGTCCATGTAGCCGATCGACTGGTTGTACGGCTTGGATTCGGCCAGCTTCTCGGTCGCGCGGTGCAGCAGCCCGATGTGCGGGTCGGCGCGCTGCACGACCTCGCCGTCCATTTCCAGGATCAGGCGCAGCACGCCGTGCGCGGCCGGGTGCTGCGGCCCGAAGTTCATCGTGAAGTTGCGAATCTCAGCCATGGGGCGCACCCGTCGGATCCATTTCATCGCCGGCGTAACGCGAGTCGCGTCGGATCACGCGCGGCACCAGCACCCTCGGCTCGATTTCGGTCGGCTCGTAGACGACCCGGCCCTTGTCGTCGTCGTAGCGCACCGTGACATTGCCGATCAGCGGGAAATCCTTGCGGAACGGGTGGCCGACGAAGCCGTAGTCGGTCATGATGCGCCGCAGATCGGGGTGGCCGTCGAACACGATGCCGAACAGGTCGAACGTCTCGCGCTCGAACCAGTTGGCCGAGCTCCAGACCTCGACGAGCGACGGCAGTACCGGCAAGTCGGACTGCTCCGGAAAGCAGCGCAGCGTCAGCCGGCGGTTGATGCGGGTGGACAGAAGCTGTACCGAGACCGCGAAGCGGTTCGGGATGTTCTCGGCCTCGGGCCGGCTCTGCCAGTCGAAGCGCCCCGGCCCCAGGTGATCGACGCCGCGCGAGAAGCCGCTGCTGGTCGCCTCGGCGGTTTCCCATTCGTCGTCGCCGTAGCCGAGAAAGTCGAGGCCGCATACGTCGATGAGAAGATCGAACTCGAGGCCCTGCGTGTCGCGCAGCGCGCGGCAGGCCTCGACCCAGCCGTTCGGCGGAATCTCGACGACGAGCCGGCCGCACTGTTCACGGATTGCGCCCAGCCTGTCATCCAGCGCCTGCTCGACCCGGCGCGCCAGATCCTGGTTGCGTTCGGAGATATTGCTCATGCCGCCGGCGCCATGATGGACTGGGTGCGGCGGATCTTCTTCTGCAACTGGATGATGCCGTAGATGAGCTGCTCGGCCGACGGCGGGCAGCCGGGCACGTAGATGTCGACCGGCACGATCCGGTCACAGCCGCGGGTGACCGAATACGAGTAGTGGTAGTAGCCGCCGCCGTTGGCGCACGAACCCATCGAGATCACCCACTTCGGTTCCGGCATCTGGTCGTAGACCTTGCGAAACGCCGGCGCCATCTTGTTGCACAGCGTGCCGGCGACGATCAGGACGTCGGACTGGCGCGGGCTGGGCCGGAACACGACGCCGAAGCGGTCGAGGTCGTAGCGCGACGCGCCGGCGTGCATCATCTCGATCGCGCAGCAGGCCAGGCCGAACGTCATCGGCCACATGCTGCCGGTGCGCGCCCAGTTCATCAGCGCGTCGACGCTGGTCGTCGCCCAGCCGCGGCCGATCAGCGGGTTGCTGTCGCCGTCGGGCCTGAGGATGTCGTCGACCGAGTGGAGCCTGTCGGTCTGCGTGGCTTCGGTCATTCCCATTCCAGCGCACCTTTCTTCCATTCGTAGATGAAGCCGATCACGAGCACGGCGAGGAACACGGCCATCGCGATCAGCCCGGTCATGCCCAGCGCATCCAGCGCCACCGCCCACGGAAACATGAACGCGATTTCAAGATCGAAGATGATGAACAGGATCGCGACCAGGTAGAAGCGCACGTCGAACTTCATGCGCGAGTCCTCGAACGCCTCGAAGCCGCATTCGTAGGGCGAAAGCTTGTCGGGATTCGGGCGACGCGGCCCGAGGATGCCGCCGGCGGCGATCAGGCCGACCCCCATGCTTAGTGCAATTCCGAGAAAGACCAGGATTGGAAAATATTCTGTCAGCATTCCTGCATTTTCCCTTCGTCGGCCAGCAGGCCGGTTGGCGTCCCGATCAGCCCTTGACGATGGGGTGAACGGGGCTCGGAGGTCGAAATGTGGTGCCGAAGGCCGGACTCGAACCGGCACGGCCAAAAGGCCACTGCCCCCTCAAGACAGCGTGTCTACCAATTCCACCACTTCGGCAATCAATCGACCTTCACTATTGAACATGTTCCGGGCGCCGGCCCTCACTAAGCCGCCGGCGGCTCGGCGGGCGGATCCTGTTCCTCGCCCGATTCCTCGTCTGCCGCCGCCTCGGTCGCGGCGGCCTGGTCCTGCGAGCCGTCTTCCTGGCCACCGTCTT
>JAVVDX010000052.1:17512-19760 GCA_032251475.1 Wenzhouxiangellaceae bacterium
CTGGCCACCGTCTTTCTGGCCACCGTCTTTCTGGGCACCGTCTTGTTCGGCCCGCGGCTCGTCGAGGCTGTCGATGACCGCATCAACGCTCGGATCGACCTGCTGCCCGTCCTCCTCGGCGGCCGTCCCGGCCGGCGGCGCGGTCTCCTCGAGGACCGAGCCCTCGAGCGCCGAGCGATCGGCATCGCCGCCCCCGGCGGCAAGCACGGCCAGCGCGAGACTGATGCCGAAAAAGCCGACCGCGAGCCCGCTCGTCAGGCGGGTCAGGAAGTTGCCCGCCCCGCGCGAACCGAACACGGTGCCCGATGCGCCGGAACCGAACGCCGCGCCCATCGTCGCGCCCGGCCCGCGCTGGACCAGCACGACCGCGATCAGGCCAGCGGCCGTCAGCACCTGGAAGATGATCAGTGTCGTAAACATGTCTGTTTCAGTTCAATCCTTTGCGCGCCCGGGACGGGTTTTCGCCCCGCACGCATCAATTCAACAATGGGACCGTCCGGCGGCGGACGCGCTTGCCTGCATCCCGTTTCATGACCCGGAGGCCGCCCGGACGATGGCCAGGAAATCCCCGGCCTCGAGCGACGCGCCTCCGATCAAGCCGCCGTCGATGTCGGAGCAGGCGAGAAGTTCGGCCGCGTTGGCCGGCTTCATGCTGCCGCCGTACAGGATCCGAATTCGGCCCGCTATTGTAGCATCGTGCCCGGCCAGGCGCGCCCGGATGAACGCGTGGACCTCCTGGGCCTGCGCCGCCGTCGCGGTCCGGCCGGTGCCGATCGCCCAGACCGGCTCGTAGGCGATCACGGCCCATTCCAGCGCCTCGATGCCGGCCCGGTCGACGATCGCGTCGACCTGAGCGCCGACGACCGCCGCGGTCTCGCCGGCCTCGCGCCGGGCCAGCGTCTCGCCGACGCACACCACCGGCACCAGCCCGGCGGCCTGCGCCGCGACGAACTTGGCCGCGACCGTCTCGTTCGTCTCGCCGTGCAGCTCGCGGCGCTCGGAATGGCCGACCAGTACGTGCCCGGCGCCGACATCGGCGAGCATCGCGCCGGAGACCTCGCCGGTGAACGCGCCGGCGTCGCGCTCGCTGACGTCCTGGGCGCCGAGCAGCAGCGGCGCGCCGGATTCGTCGATCGTCGCGCGCGCCCGGGCAAGATACGGAAACGGCGGCATCACCATCACGTCGACCGCGCCGCCCGCCGGGCCTTCTGCCATGCCGTCGACAATGGCGCCGACCAGCTCGGCGACCATTTCCGTCGAGCCGTTCATCTTCCAGTTTCCGGCAATCAGCGGCGTGCGTTGTTCCGGCAAGAGCGTCTACCCCGTAATTGTGTTTGTTCTCGATCGCGGCCTGGAGGCCGCTCCTACGTAAATCCGGCGCCACATCACCGTAGGAGCGGCGTCCACGCCGCGATTCGTCTTGTTTTATCGCGCCCCGGAATCTACCGGCCGGGTCGCAAGGCCGATTTGCGTTCGATCAATTCGGCCGAAAATTCCGTCCCGGCCTTCACGCCCGTTCGTGCACCATATTGCGCCGACCATAATCGTTCCGAAACGGGCCGAATCGATCGAAAAGGAGTATAGCCGTGATCCGAGTTTTGCTGTTTTCCGCCCTTGCCGCCGCAATGGTCGCTGCAGCCCCGGCCGGAGCCGCCGAACGCTACGTCATCGACACGCAGGGCCAGCACGCGTTCATCCAGTTCCGCATCCCGCACCTGGGCTTTTCATGGCTGTACGGCCGCTTCAACGAATTCGCCGGCGAGTTCACGTTCGACCCGGAAAACCCGGCCGCCTCGTCGGTAAGCGTCGAGGTCCGCACGCCGAGCATCGACACCAACCATGACCGCCGCGACGAGCACCTGCGCGGCGAGGATTTCCTGACCGTGGCCGAACATCCGGTCGCGATCTTCGAATCGACCGAGTTCACGCCGCTCGGCGACGACCGCTACCGGCTCGCCGGCGACCTGACGCTGATGGGCCGGACCGCGCCGATCGAAATCGAAGTCGCCGAAGTCGGCGCCGGCCCCGACCCGTGGGGCGGCTTCCGCCGCGGCTTCGAGGGTAGGACGACGCTGAACCTGAAGGAATGGGGCATCGACTACGAACTGCCCGGGGCCGAGGAAGTCGAGCTCACGCTGTCGGTCGAGGGCGTGCGGCAGGACGGATGACGCGATCCGCCCGCGGCGCATAGCGGGGCATTCCAGTTTCATGCACACTCCCCGGCCTCGAGCCGGGGCCCAGCGGCTTT
>JAVVDX010000053.1:0-17935 GCA_032251475.1 Wenzhouxiangellaceae bacterium
CAGGTCGACATCACGTCGGGCAAGTTCGTGTTCGTCGCCTCCGAGGCCTACCGGATCACCAACGGCAGGCTCGGTCCGGCGTTGAAGGGCGCGACGCTGATCGGCAACGGCCCCGACGTGCTGACCCGCGTCAGCATGGTCGGCAACGACCTCAAGCTCGACAGCGGCGTCGGCGTCTGCGGCAAGGACGGCCAGGGCGTTCCGGTCGGCGTCGGCCAGCCGACGCTGCGCATCGACGGCCTGACCGTGGGAGGAACCGAATGAGCATGCCGAAAGAGAGCAACGGCGAGGGCATGACGCGGCTGCTGGCCGAGCCCGGGCACGAGACTAGGATGCTCGAGCAGGTCGCGCGGCGCGTGCTCGACCGCGCGCGCGCCGGCGGCGCCGACGCCGCCGAGGTGAGCGTCTCGTCCAGTCTCGGGCGCGACGTCACGGTCCGGCTCGGCGAGATCGACACGCTCGAGGACGCGCGCGACCGGGGCGTGTCGATCACCGTGTACCGGAACCGCGCCAGCGGCAGCGCGTCGACCGGCGACCTGGCCGGCGAATCGCTTGACCGCGCCGTCGACCATGCGCTTGCGATCGCGCGCCACACCCAGTCCGATCCGGCCGCCGGTCTGGCCGATCCCGAACTGATGGCGGCCGAGATCGCCGATTTCGACCTGTGGCACCCCGGGCCGCTGGAGAAGCTGGACATGAATGCGCTGGTCGAGCGTGCGCGCCAACTCGAGCAGTCGGGGCTGGACTTCGACACCCGGGTCGACAATTCCGAGGGCGCGAGCGTCTCGGTCGACGCCGGCGTCGGCGTCTACGCCAACAGCCACGGCTTCGTCGGCAGCGGCCGTCAGAGCCGGTTCGGCCAGTCGTGCGTACTCATCGCGCGCGACGGCTCGGGCATGCAGCGCGACTGGGACTGGGACGAACAGTGCCGCTTCGACCGGCTGGCGCAGCCGGCCGCGACCGGCCGCAAGGCCGCCGAGCGCGCCGTCCGGCGGCTGGGGCCGAAGCGGGCGCCGACCGGCCGGGTGCCGGTGCTGTTCACGCCCGAGGTGGCCCTGGGGCTGGTCCGCCACCTGGTCGGCGCGGTTTCGGGCGGCAACCTCTACCGGCGCTCGAGCTTTCTGCTCGACCACCGGGGCCGCCGCATCTTTCCCGAATGGGTCGCGATCGAAGAGAACCCGCGCGTCGTCGGTGCGCTGCGCTCGAGTTCGTTCGACGCCGAGGGCGTGGCGACGCGCGAATCGCCGCTGGTGCGCGACGGCGTGCTCGAGCGCTACGTGCTGGCCAGCTACTCGGCGCGCAAGCTCGGACTCGAGACCACGGCCAACGCCGGCGGCGTGCGCAATCTCGTCTTCCGGCCGGGCACCGCCGGTTTCGACGAGCTGGTCCGGCAAATGGGACGCGGGCTGGTCGTCACCGAAGTCATGGGCCAGGGCGTGAACCTGGTCACCGGCGACTACTCGCGCGGCGCGTCCGGATTCTGGATCGAAAACGGCGAGATCGCCTGGCCGGTCGAGGAGATCACGATCGCCGGCAATCTGAAATCGATGTTCGCGGGCCTGGCTGCAGCCGGAAGCGACCTCGAGACGCGGCGCAACATCCAGGTGCCGTCGCTGCTGGTGGGGGAAATGACCGTAGCCGGGCAGCCGGGCACGAGCGGCTGAACCGGCTGCTCGCGCCTCGCCGGCACTTTCTCAGGTTCTGAGAAGCTGGCATGCTCGAATGGTCTCCAGGCAAATTCGGAGACCGCAAATGTACTTTCCTACGGTTTCGCTGATGCGGGTCCGGCTGCACTGCGCGCAGGCGCGTTACCGGGCGCGGCGCATCCGGCCGGCCGGCGTGTTACATATCGCCCGCGAAGTGGTCGGACTTGCCGCGCTCGCCGGTTGGGTCGCGGTCTGGATTCACACGGCTGCACGGATGCTGAGCGCGGGCGGGTGATTAGGCCCGGGGCGTGACAATGCGACACGGGCCGATACGCGTTCTATCCGCCGCGCCGCTCATTCCTCAGCCGGGTCGCGTATTCGATCACTTCCTGGCCGGTCTTGCCATCGATGACTTTCAGCATTCGCTCCTCGTTGCCGAACACCGACGGATCGTACATGTGGATGTAGCGGATCGCGCCTTCGAGCTGCTGGACCTGATCCTTCGACGCGTCTTCGGCGATCCAGCGCAGGCTTTCGGCGTAGGCCTGCTTGCTGCTGGCGTCGATGATCACGTCCAGTCCCATTCCTTCCTCTTCCAGGGCGCCTTCCACGTCCGGCACGACCCGGAAATCGTCCTTGGCCGGTTCGGTTTCCGGTGTCGCATCGGGCTCGTCCCGGCGCGGCGCATCGCGCTCGATCATTCTCGGAGAGGTTTCCGGAACGGATTCGGACTGCTCAGGTTCCTCGCTACCGCAGCCGGTGAGCAGCAGCGCGGCACTCGCAGTCAGCGCGGCGGCGGCCAGTAAAGTGGCCGACGCGGTGATCGTTGCATCGCCGGGCGTGGTCCCAGCGGATTCGGGCATTCTGGTTCTGGACATGGACTTCAACTCCCGGTGGTTCCGGTTCGGATGTTCGACTCGCGTCGGATTGTAATCGGACCGCTTAGTTCACGCCGGGTTCCCGGCGGCGCTGCTGTTCGACGGATCGCCGGGCGAACAGGTCGTAGGCGTCGTGGCCGGTGATCTCGACGTCAATGAACTCGCCCGGCTCGACGCCGCCGGCGCCCTCGACGATGACGTTGCCGTCGATTTCGGGTGCGTCGCCGAAGCTGCGTGCGATCGCCGCATCGCCTTCGACCGAATCGACCAGCACCGGTTCGGTGCCGCCCACCCGCAGCGCCAGGCGCGCCTCGCTGATCGAGCGCTGCTGCTGCATCAGGCGGTGCCAGCGTTCTTGCTTGACATCCTCGGGCACCGGGTCGGGCAGGTCGTTGGCCGCGGCGCCGGCGACCGGCGAATACCGGAAACAGCCGACCCGGTCGAGTCGGGCCTCGTCCAGCCACTCGAGCAGAAGTTCGAAATCCTCCTCGGTCTCGCCCGGAAATCCGACGATGAACGTCGAGCGGATGACCAGGTGGGGGCAGATCGCGCGCCAGGCGCGGATGCGCTCGAGGGTGTTCTCGGCCGCGGCCGGGCGGCGCATGGCCTTGAGAATCTTCGGGCTTGCGTGCTGGAACGGGACGTCGAGGTACGGCAGGATCCGGCCCTCGGCCATCAGCGGAACGATGCGGTCGACGTGCGGGTAGGGGTAGAGGTAGTGCAGCCGGATCCAGGCGTCGAGCTCGCCGAGCTCGCGCGCCAGGTCGTACAACCGGGTCTCGATCTCGCGGCCGTGCCAGTAGTCGGTCCGGTAGCGGGTGTCGGCGCCGTAGGCGCTGGTGTCCTGGCTGATGACCAGAAGTTCGCCGACGCCGCGCGCGACCAGTTGCTCGGCCTCGGCCAGCACCATGCCGATGGGCCGGCTGACCAGATCGCCGCGCATCTGCGGAATGATGCAGAAGCGGCAGCGGTGGTTGCAGCCCTCCGATATCTTCAGGTAGGCGTAGTGGCCCGGCGTGAGCTTCAGGCCGCCGGGCGGCACCAGGTCCGTCAGCGGGTCGTGCGGCCGGGGCAGGTGGCGGTTGACCGCGCCGAGCACGGCCTCGGGCTGGTGCGGCCCGGTCACGCCGAGCACCCTGGGGTGGATAGCCGTGATGTCGTCCGGGTTGGCGCCCATGCAGCCGGTGACCAGCACCTTGCCGTTGGCGCCCAGCGCGTCGCCGATCGCCTCCAGCGATTCGGCCCGGGCCGAGTCGATGAATCCACAGGTATTGACCACCACGAGGTCGGCCGCGCCGGGGTCGTCGACCAGCCGGTAGCCCTGCTGGCGCAGCCCGGTGACGATCCGTTCGGAATCGACCAGCGCTTTCGGGCAGCCCAGACTGACCAGACCGACCGCCGGTGCGGATGCGCCCGGTCCGGATTTGTCGACGCGGTCGTGCATGGCCCGTATTGTACGTTCGGCCGGCCGATTCAACCCGGAATCAGCAACCCCGGCGGCAGCGATCGACGACTTCGCGCAGCTTCTCGATCCCGTCCAGCAGCCGCGGGCCGGGCCGGCCCAGCCATGCCTCGCTGATCGGGAAGATCCGGCGGTTGCGAATCGCCGGTACGTCCTTCCACCCCTCGCGCCGGGCAACGACGTGCGGCCGGTACTTGGCCTCGTCGACGCCGCACCAGCTCATCACGACCGCCTCGGGCGCCGCCGCTCGCGCCTGGTCCGGCGAGATCTCGGTGCTCTCGGCGTCGATTGCGGCGAACGGGTTGTCGGCCCCGGCCAGTTCCAGCATCTCGTTGACCCACGACTTCCGGGCCGGAACGATGACCGGCCTGGGCCACCATTCGACCAGCACCGGTAGCGGTTTCCCCGGCGCTGCCGGACGGGCCAGCCGCTCCCGGAAGCGCCGGCCGAGAGCGCGCGCGGCCGGCGCGGCGTCCAGCGCATCGCCGATGCGCTCGATATCTTCTGCAACGTGGTCCAGCGCGGTCGGCCGGGTGACCAGGTGCGGCAGGCCGGCGGCGCGGATGCGCTGGACGCAGGCCTCGTGCCCCGGCACGGTCAGCGACGTGATCACCAGGTCGGGCTTCAGCGCGATCACGCGTTCGATGTCGATATCCAGATCCGGACCGATTCGCGGCAGCCTGGCCACCACGCCGGCCGGGTAATCGGAATGATCGTCGACGCCGACCAGCCAGTCGGCCCGGCCGAGCGCGCAGACGATTTCGGTGTTCGAGCAGGTGTGTGCGATGACGCGCATGCGGGTCAGTGTAGCGGCCGGCCCGCCCGGCCGGCGTTCGCGGAACGACCGTTTTGATCGATCCGGTCCGTTCGCCGTGGAGTAGAATCTGATTCACACCTTGGCCTGTGGGATCGGAATGTCAGCACGTTCCGCAACCGGGGAACACCACGACGTGATCGGCGCCACGTTCGGAAACGTGGTGGCGGTGCGGCTGCTCGGCGTCGGGTCGATGGGTGCGGTCTACGAGGGTTTCCAGAAATCGCTCAGGCGCCGGGTCGCACTGAAACTGCTGCGCAAGACCGGCGGTTCGGGGGATCCGGTGCGGCGCCAGTTTCACGAAGAGGCCGAGACCGTCGCGCGCCTGAGTCATCCGAACATCGTGCCGATCTTCGATGCCGGCGAGGCGAGCCAGTACTACTTCCAGGTCATGCAGCTCGTCAACGGTGCCGATCTCGGCACGCTGTTGCGCAGCTTCGGCCGGCACCCGGTTTCGGATCGGCGCCTGATCGCCCGCAACAAGGCGCTCGAAATCGTGATCCGGGTGCTCGAGGCGCTGGGTTACGCGCACGCCGCCGGCGTCGTCCACCGCGATATCAAACCCGCCAACATCATGATCGAGCGTGCCGGAAGCCGGCCGCTGATCGTCGATTTCGGCATTGCACGCACAGCGCGTCTCGAACACTGGACCGACGGCAGGGTCGTCGGCAGCGTCCGCTACCTTTCGCCGGAGCAGGCCGCCGGCGACGAGACCGACCGGCGAACCGACATCTATTCGGTCGGGACGGTATTGCTGGAGCTGCTGGCCGGTGCCTTGCCGTTTCGCCCGAACGAGGATGATCGTCGGCTGCTGGCGCGCAAGATCCGGCAACCCGAGTCACTGTTCGTCGCCGCCCCGTCCGGATTTTCGTCCCGGATCGACGCGGCGCTGGAGGCGATCATTCTGCGGGCCACGGCCCCGCGCCGGGCGGACCGGTACCCGAACTGCGACACTTTCCGCAAGGACCTTCTGCAGTGGCGGCACGACCGCCAGCGGGATCAGAGAGCATGAGTGCCGAGGCGTCCGGCGTCACGCAGCATCAGGCCGAACTTCTGGCCCGCTGGTTCAATACCGCGGTCACGAACACCGCCGCCTACGGCGGCGAGCACATGGTCACCACCCGTTCCCGTCGATCTCTGCTCGAGGCGTTGCGCGAATCTCTGGGCTCGGTGGACTCTGTCACGCTGATGCTCGATCGAGACACGCTGTTCGTCGAGGAATTCGCCGCAGACGCGAAGTTCAACTCGGCCCGCCTGATCAAGCGGTTTCGTGACGCAGGACTGAATTCGCTGACCTTCGGGCCGGGCGTGGACGAACGCCAGTTGGCCGCGCTGCTCGATCTTCTGGCGCTGGAGGACGGGATCGCCGATGCAGGTTCGCTCGGCCGCGCGCTGAGCGCGCGCGGCGTCGACGGCGTGCGGATCAACCACGTCGTCATGCGCCGGTTCTCGATCGACGAGGAGGTCGTCAGCCGCGAGGGACTTGAGCAGTTGACGGGTCTGGCCGAACAGGCGCTGACCGGCCGGAGCCCGACCGAGATGAGCGGAATCTCGCTCGAGGCCGGAGAGCATCTGGGCGAGCGAATCGATCATGTGCTGACGCTCGGCGACCTGCTCGAACATCCCGATCGGACGGCTCGCCGGGTTCTGGAATATTCGGAAACGGATGCCCGGGCGCGCGCTTCCGTGGCCGCGCGCATCCGGCGGCTCGCCACCGAGTTCCCCGAGGCCGGAGAGAACTGGAGCGAGCGGAAGGTTTCGCTGCACGAGGTCGTCGATGCGATCGCGCGGCTGCGCAAGGGACTGGAAAAGGGGCTCGCAGGTCAGGCCGAGATGGCGCGCCTGATGGCCGAATCCGGCGGCGTCCTCGATGAGGTCTCGAGACTGAGCTGCCAGGCCATCGTAACGATCGTGCGCGAAGAGTTCCGGTCCGGCGACAGTTCCGCCCCGAGGCTTGCCGACCTGGTCCGCCGGATCGTTCCGGATCCGCGCGAGCTCAAGCGGTTGATGCCCGAGCTCAAGCGCGGCCTGCTCGCCGAAGGCATGCCGCTGGGCGACTTCATCGAACTGGTCAACGAACTGGCCGCTGAATTGCGCGGCGAAGGACTGGTCCAGGCCCTGGCCGGAGGCGCCGAAGGGCTCGGCATTCCGGTCGAGGATATCCTGCGCGAAATCCGGCACAGGCCGGCCGAGGCGGCCCGGGTACTGGTGCTGGCCGCCGAACTTCGTCAGGCCGGCCATCCCGACGAGAGCGTCTTCTCCGAGGCGCTGTCCGATTACGTCGAGCGGATCGTCGCGGACGGCGCCGGTGACGCCGTCGAAGCGATGAATCTGCAGCAGGCGATCGCTCGCGTCCGGACCGAGATCGGAGCCCGGTTGCGCACGCGCGGCCTCTCCGAACGCGTCTCCGAGCAGATCGAATCCGGGCTCGATCAGCGCCTGGAAGGCCTCGAACGGGAAATCCGCGCCCGAAGGGTCGAGACGCTTCTGGCCAATGCGGGCGAGCTGGAGAACGCAGAGCTGCGCGACAGCCTGGTCGGGTTGCTTCGCCACAAGTCCGAACTGCCGTGGCTGTTCGAGGTGCTGCAGCAGAAGCTGTCCGACCGGGGCTTCGACCGACGCCGGATCCGCCGCCTCCATGCCGAAGTCGAGGCCCGGTTCCGGACCGTGGCGCGCGTTTCGTTTCTGCCAGGCGAACCGCTGGACTCGACCGCGACGGCATTCTTCCTGGAGCGCGAAATTGCGGCCTGCATCCGGTACCGAACGTGCTTTTCCGCCATCATGCTGATGATCGCCCGGGTCCGGGAAGCCGGAACTTCATGGCGGCCGGTCGCCCCGGCCGAGGTCGAGCGCCTGGTTCCGCAGGTACTGGAGATGATTCCCGCTCACCTGCGCGATCTCGACCTGCTCGGAACGCTGGGCAACCGGCACGGCAACATCCCGCTTGTGCTGATGCCGATGACCGTGGAACACGGGTCGTCAGTCGTGCTCGCGCGGATTCTGGAAACCCTGCGGGAAACCGGGTTCGAACTCGAACGCAGCGCGGTTCGAATCGATGCGACGGGCGTGGCTGCCGCGTTCGACCCGGAGAAGACGGCCAGCGCGCGCGCGTTCATCCAGTGGATGCGCGGTCAGCTCGCGAACCGGCTTGTCGCCCGTTTGCGCGCCGGCAGCGAATAATTCTGTGCGTCGCCCCTGAAAAGGTCGCACATCCAATACCATCGAATGTCCGGATCGGGAACAGGAAACGACGCGGATGAGCCGCTGGAAGCCCCCACAACCCCGGTCCAGCCCGTACATCACGGCCGAAGGGCTGGCCCGGCTCAAGGACGAATTGAAGCAGCTGTGGGGCGATCGGCGCGAGGTGGTCGTCGCGCTCACGGCGGCCGCGGCCGAGGGCGACCGCTCGGAGAACGCCGAGTACATCTACCGCAAGAAGCAGTTGCGCGAGATGGATCGCCGGATCCGCTACCTGCAAAAACGCATCGGGGAACTGAAACCGGTCGGCGAGGCGCCGGACGACGTCGGCAAGGTGTTTTTCGGCGCGCGGGTCGCGGTCGAGGACGAGGACGGCGACGAGATCCGCTACCGGATCGTCGGCGCCGACGAAATCGACCCGGAGCGTAACTGGATCTCGGTCGATTCGCCGCTGGCCCGGGCGCTGCTCGGCAAGGCGCCGGACGAGGAAGTCGAGGTGCGCACGCCTTCCGGCACCCGTCGGATCGTCATTGTCGACGTCGATTACGGCGAGTCGGGGACCTCGGTGTAGCGCCGTTCATTCGGCCCGGCACCGGACCGGCGTGCGTCGGCCGGGGACGAGCCGGCCAGCATGACTTCGTGCCGCGGCCCGGCGATCGCACGGCGCAGCGACCGCGCGGCCGGATCGTCGCTGAAGCGCAGCCCCGGGCGCGTCGGGCTGAGACCCAGGCGCTCGAACGCGGCCGCGAATTCCGGTTTTGCGCGGGCGTCGATCATGCGCGCGTATTCCTCGCGCCAGATTTCCGGCACGCTCAGCTCGCCGAGTCTTTGGATCAGCCGCTCGGCGCTCCAGCGGCGCCGCTCGAACATGCAGCACTCGTGGAATGCCGCCAGCGCCGAATCCAGCGAATGAGCGCCCCCGGTCTCGGTTCGAAGCCGGGTGTCGACGCGCAGGAAGAACGCCGCCCCGGTCCAGTAGACGCGACGGAAGGCGCGTTCGCGCCACATGTCGGGGCTCAGCGACCGCAGCGTTCGGCCGCGGCCGCTGCGGTCTTCGAGGCCGCGCCGGAACCCGTCGAGCAGGTTCTGCCAGGCCTCGCGCTGGGAGACGATGCCGGCGCGCGACTGCAGCAGGTACTGGTAGTACGAGGCGAAGCCCTCGGTGAACCAGATGTCGTCGTTGCCGGGGAACGGGATCAGCAGGTGGGCGAACTCGTGATAGCCGCGCCAGTCGGCGTTGAGGTCCTCGAGGCGGGCATCGGGGGTGACGTAGAAACGGATGCGCGGCGGCGTGCTGCGCCGGACCTGCCCGAACGCGATCGAGCCGTCGGCGCGCGACGTGGCCTTCAGGTCGATCCGGATGCGATCGAGCGGAAAGTCGCCGGTCACGGTATGGGTGGCCAGCAGGCTGGTGCGCAGCCACGCGCGCCAGGGATGGCCTCCGTCGCCGATCTCGAGGCGATCGTCGAGGCGCACGTCGAGGTCGACGTCGGCGACCTGAAGCTGCTGCATCGAGTCGGCGAACACATTCGGGCAGCCCATGCACAGCCAGCCGAGCAGCGTCAGGATCACGTTTCGCACTGTTTCCGGTCTCCGCGTCGTCGGTTATTGCCGATATCCGGGCGATATCGCCGATGAGACCCGCGCCCGTCCCGCTGCATTTCACCGGGATTGGCCGCGACAGCTCACGGGTTGTAGATGGTGGCGCCGCGTTCGCGGTACTCGCGCAACACGCCGGCCGCGCGCTCGCGGAGGACTTTCCGAAAAACCTCGATGCCGCGGCGCTCGAGCGTGCCGATCCAGTCGCCCGGACGTTCCCCTTCGTCGAAGCCGGTGGCCTCGGCGTCCTCGCGGGTCGCGCCGCAGATCAGCCGGCGTATTCCCGACCACGGGATCGCACCCAGGCACATCGCGCACGGTTCGCACGAACTGGCCAGTTCCAGCGGGGCGATGTCGACCTCGCCGAGATTCCACGTCGCCAGCCCGGCCTGGGCCAGGCTCAGCGCGACGATCTCGGCGTGTGCGCTGGAGCAGCGGTCCGACTCGACCCGGTTGACGCCCAGCGCGACTATCGTCCCGTCGGCCACCGCGCTGACGACGGCGCCGAACGGCCCACCGGTCCCGGCCTCGACATTGCGCTGCGAAAGCTCGACCGCGACCGCCATCCGGTCCGCCGGGTCCGGCAGCCGCTCCGGCAGCCCGGCGGCGTAGTCGGCGCACCAGTCGGGCAGGGCGATCCGGAATGAGGATTGAAGTCTCACCTGGTTCCCTGAAGATCAAAAGCGGTCCCCAGATTACACGGATTACACAGATTTTCACTGATGGATCTTTTCGGCTATTTCTTTGAATCCGTGAAATCCGTGTAATCTGTGGAGCGCCTTTCGCCGTTCAAGCGCTCCGCTGGCGGACGGCTTCGAACAGCGCGATGCCGGCGGCGACCGAGACGTTGAGGCTTTCGGTGCCGCCCGGCATCGGAATCGTCGCGACGGTATCGCAGCGCTTGCGGGTCAATTGCCGCAAGCCTTTTTCCTCGCCGCCGAGCACCAGCGCCAGCGGGCCGGTGAGGTCGGTCCGGTACAGGCTCTCGCCGGTTGCGCCGGCCAGCCCGACGCACCAGACCCCGGCCGTCTGCAGCCGTTCGAGCGCGCGTGCGAGGTTGGCGACTTCGATCAGCGGCACGATTTCGGCCGCGCCGGCCGCGGTCCGGCGCGCGGCCGGAGTCAATCCCGCCGACCGGTCGCGGGGTACGACCACCGCGCACGCCCCGGCCGCGGCCGCCGAGCGCAGGCAGGCACCCAGGTTGTGCGGATCCTGGACCTGGTCGAGAATCAGCACCAGAGCGGCATCGCCGGCCCCGGCGATCCGCTGCTCGAGGTCCGCCTCGCTCAGTGGTTCGGCGGCGCGGAATTCGGCGACGATGCCCTGGTGGCGTTCGCCGTCGGCAAATTTGTCCAGCGTGCGCGTGTTGGCCGCATGCACTGGCACGCCCAGCGTCGATGCCTGCCGCCCGAGGGCTTCGGCGCGCGGACCTCCGGGCCGGATCCAGAGCTGGATAAGTCGTTCCGGGGCGCGCTCGAGCAGCGCGGCGACCGGATTGATCCCGGCGGCGTACTCGCGCTTCATGGGCGGGAACAGCTTCCGGCCAGGGTTCTCGTCACCGGCCGCGGCCGCCCCGCTTGCCGCCGGTCTTCGTCTTCCGGCGCTTGCGGCCGCCGGCCCGGGACCGGTCGTCGGACTCGTCGGCTTCGCCGGCGATCCGGAAGTCGATCTTGCGCTCGTCGACGCTGACGGCCATTACCTCGATCCGGACTTCGTCGGCCAGCCGGTAGCGCAGGCCGCGGCGCTCGCCGGCCAGCACCTTGCCGGTCGGGTCGAAGTGGTAGTAGTCGTTGGGCAGCGACGTGACGTGCACCAGCCCGCTGACGCCGAGTTCGACGATCTCGACGAACACGCCGAAGCCGGTCACGCCGGTGATGACCCCGTCGAACTCGTCGCCGATGTGGCGCTGCATGTACTGGCACTTTAGCCGCTCGTCGACTTCGCGGCCGGCGTCCTCGGCGCGGCGTTCCAGCCACGAGCACTCGCGGCCCAGCTCGACCATGTGCTTGTCCGAATACGGGTAGCGCTTCTTCGGCGCCCGGCGCACGTGGTGCTTGAGCGCGCGGTGCAGCAACAGGTCCGGATAGCGCCGGATCGGCGAAGTGAAGTGGGCGTAGGCATCCAGCGCCAGCCCGAAATGGCCGCGGTTCTCCGGCTCGTAGGCCGCCAGCGCGAGCGAGCGAAGCAGCACCGCGTCGACCAGCGGCGAGATCGGGGTGCCCCGGGCGGCACGCTGGATACGGGTCAGGTCGGCCGGTTCCGGATCCTGTTTCCAGTGAATCTTCAGCCCGTGTGCCGACAGGAACGCCTCGAGCGCCTCGAGCTTGTCGGGCGGCGGCGTGTCGTGGACCCGGAACAGCGTCGGCAGGCCGACCTTCTCGGCGGTTTTCGCCGCCTCGACGTTGGCGGCGATCATGCATTCCTCGATCAGCCGGTGGGCGTCGTGCCGCGTCCGGCGGCGGATCTGCTCGACGCGGCCGTCGGCGCCGAACACGAACTGGACCTCGTCGGAGTCGAAATCGATCGCGCCGCGGCGCTCGCGCCGGCGCGCGAGCAGCCGGTGGACCTCGAACAGCCGGTCGAGGCTGGCGCGCACGTGGCCGAAGCGCTCGTTCAGATCGCTGTCGCCGTCCTCGATCATGCGCCGGACCTGGTCGTAGGTCAGACGCGCAGCCGAACGCATTACGGCCTCGAAGAACCGGCTCTTGACGACCTTGCCCTTGGCGTCGAGCTTCATTTCGCAGACCAGCACCAGCCGGTCGACATCCGGGTTCAGCGAGCACAGGCCGTTCGACAGCGTTTCGGGCAGCATCGGCACGACGCGGTCGGGGAAATACGTCGACGTGCCGCGTATCCGGGCCTCATCGTCCAGCGGCCGGCCCGGCCGGACGTATTCGGCGACGTCGGCGATCGCGACCAGCAGCCGGTGGCCGTCGCCGGAAGCCTCGGCGTAGACGGCGTCGTCGAAATCGCGCGCGTCGGGTCCGTCGATGGTCACCAGCGGGGTGGCGCGCAGATCGGTCCGCTCGCCGGCGACGTTCGGGTCCAACGCGTCGCCGAACGCCTCGGCCTCGTGCACGACCTGGTCGGGAAATTCGTCCGGGAGCTGGTGGTTGTAGATCGCGATCCTCGTCGCCATGCCGGGCTCGTCGGCGTGACCGAGGACCGTGACGATCTCGCCGACCGGGCCGCGCTCGATCGTCGGCGGCCGGGTCAGGAGGGCGACGACGATCTTGCCCGGCGCGACGTCGCCTGCCTCGGGAATCAGCACGTCGTGGATCAGCTTCGGGTCGTCCGGCACGACCAGCGCCACGCCGCCCTCGGCGACGAATCGGCCGACGATGTGTTCGTGGCAGCGCTCGATGACCTCGACGATCTGGCCTTCCTTGCGGCCGCGCTCGTCGATGCCCGATACAGCGGCCAGTACCCGGTCGCCGTGGTAGACCTGGCGCATCTGGCGCGGCGGCACGAACAGATCGCCGCCGCCGGCGTCGGGAATCACGAACCCGAAGCCGTCGGCGTGGGCGCTGATCCGGCCGGGCACCAGGTCCATGTGCCGGGCGAGCCCATAGGCGGCGCGCCGATTGCGCACGACCCGGCCCTGGCGGATCAGTTCCAGCAGCAGCGGCTTTAGACGACGGTCCGATTCGCCCTTGTCGAGGCCGAACTCATGGGAAAGCTCGCGCCGGGTGACCGGGCGGCCGGCTTTTTCGAGCATCGTGACGATCGCTTCGGGATCGAGCGGCGGAGCGTTTTCTGATGATGGTTTCGAGTTCATTCCGGGTTCGGCCAGCCGCCGTTTTGAGGTTCGGCCATTGTAGCGGCGTGCGCGTTCGAACCGTGCCAAACTTGACCGCCGTGCGCAGTCCATTCTATGCTCACGCGGATTTGGACGATCGAACCCGAAAAAAGGATTTCATGCCCCGATTCCCCCGTCACCTCGCGCGCGGCTGCGCGCTGTCCGCATTGCTGGCCGCCGGCTGCGCGATCAACCAGCAGTCCGAAACCCCCGATGAACCCCGCACCCCGGCCGGGGTGGTCGAGCCGTCGCCGTCGGACCCGTTCGCGGCGATCGACGCGGCGTTCCAGCGCCTGGCCATCGATCGCGACGAGCCGGCCGAGGCGCAGCCGCTGATCTGGCCGCGCCTGGTCGAACGATTCGAGTTCGGCGCCTGCCCGGCTGACGGCAGCTCGGCGCGCTGGGCCGCCTGGTACGCGGATAACCACGAGTACATGCGGCGCGTGTTCAATCGTGCCCGGCCGTGGCTGCACTTCATCGTCAACGAGATCGAGCGTCGCGGCCTGCCCGGCGAGCTGGCGCTGCTGCCGGTGGTCGAGAGCGCGTTCGATCCATTTGCGTACTCGCACGGCCGCGCGGCCGGCCCGTGGCAGTTCCTCAGCGGCACCGCGCGCGATTTCGGCGTCGAGATCAACGACTTTTACGACGGCCGGCGCGACTTCGTCGCCGCGACCGGGGCCGCGCTGGACTACCTCGAATACCTGGCCGGCCTGTTCGACGGCGACTGGGCACTGGCGCTGGCGGCCTACAACGCCGGGCAGGGCCGGGTGAAGCGTGCGATCCGGCGCAACGCGGCGCGCGGACGCGGTACCGAGTGGCACGAGTTGCCGCTGCCGCGCGAGACCCGCGGCTACATTCCCAAGCTTCGGGGGCTGGCGTGCCTGATCCGCGAGCCGGCGCGCTACGGCTTCGTGCTGCCGACCATCACCGATCGCCCGCAGGTCCGGACCGTTGCGCTGGACGGGCCGGTCGATATCGTCGCGCTGGCGCTGCACAGCGGCCTCGACCTCACCGAGCTGGTCACGCTCAACGCGGGCCTCAACAAGCACCTGACGCCGCCGTCCGGGCCGCATTACCTGGTCGTACCGCACGATGCGGCCGAGCGGGTCGAGGCGTCGCTGCCGGAATTGCCGGAACCGCCGCCGGTGCCGCTGTCGCAGATCCGCGTCAAGCGCGGGGATTCGCTTTCGGTACTCGCGCGCCGGCACGACACGACGGTCGAGGCATTGCGCAAGTCCAACGGTATCGCCGGCTCGCGTCTGATCGCCGGCC
Organism: Wenzhouxiangellaceae bacterium; assembly: GCA_032251475.1. Classification (GTDB taxonomy): domain Bacteria; phylum Pseudomonadota; class Gammaproteobacteria; order Xanthomonadales; family Wenzhouxiangellaceae. Next base: position 14,669 of record JAVVDX010000053.1, read on the forward strand.
AGACGCTCAAGCTGCCGGGTCGCGCCGGCGACATCCCGCCCACGTCCGGCGATGCGGCCTATCGGGAAGCCTTGCGGCAACTCGCGTCGCTGCAGCAGCAACTGCTGCCGACCGACCGGTTCATCCACCGCGTGCGCGGCGGCGAGAGCCTCTGGGTCATCGCGCGCCGCTACGGCGTCGGCGTCGGCGAATTGCAGCGGATGAACGGGCTCGGCGGCTCGACGCTGATCCGGCCCGGTCAGCGCCTGGTCATCGAAACCGACCGCAAGGTGGCCCCGCCGCGGACGGCGCCGGAGCGCTATGTCGTCCGGCAGGGCGATTCGCTGTGGCTGATTTCGCGCCGGCAGCGGGTCGGACTCGACGACCTGATGCGCTGGAACGATCTCGATGCCAGCAGCGTGCTGCGGCCGGGGCAGGAATTGATCATCCGGCGGGGCGGCGATGCTTGAGAAATCCGTGATTCGGGACCCGGGACTCGGGACTCGGGACTCGAACGAGTATCGGGTATCGAGCGGGTTTTTCGATATCGGGCGAATTCCGTCCCGCAGGCTTCGGCCGCGGATTCTCGGCGCCGGCCTTCGCGGGCCCTCGAGTCCCGAGTCCCGAGCCCCGAGTCCCGACCGGCGAACAAGCCGACGAACGGCAGTTTTTCAGTGGATGCTCGGAAAGTTCGTGCTGGCTACGGGATTGCTGGTCTGTTGTGCGGCCGTTTCGGCCGCCGAGCTCGAATTCGAGGGCGAGCCGGTCCAGGGCGGGTTGATCGTCGCCCGCGCGCCGGCAGAGGCGACCGTGACGCTCGACGGAGAGCCGGTGGTGCGCGCGTCGGACGGCACGTTCCTGATCGGTTTCGGGCGCGACGACACCGAGGCGCGACGGCTGGTCGTCGAGTTCGGCGACGGTGAGCGCAGGGTCGTGCGCGAGCTGGTGCCGCGCGATCGGGAGTTCGACATCCAGCGCATCGACGGCCTGCCGCCGAAGCAGGTCACGCCCGATCCGGAAGCGCTGGAACGGATCCGGCTCGAGGCGCAGATGACCCGCGAGGCGCGCCGGCGGGTCGACGACCGGACCGATTTCGCCGCCGGCTTCATCTGGCCCGTCACCGGGCCCATCACCGGCGTCTACGGCTCGCAGCGCATCCTCAACAATAAGCCGCGCAGCCCGCACTGGGGCGTCGACATCGCGGCCCCGACCGGTACGCCGGTGCGCGCGCCGGCCGCCGGTGTCGTCACGCTGGCGCATCCGGATATGTATTTTTCCGGCGGCACGCTGCTGGTCGACCACGGGCTGGGCCTAAGTTCGGCATTTCTGCACCTCGACGAAATCCTGGTCGAAGCCGGCCAGCGCGTCGAGCAGGGCGAGGTCATCGCCCGCGTCGGCGCGACCGGTCGGGTCACCGGCGCGCACCTGGACTGGCGCATGAATCTCGGCGAGACCCGCATCGATCCGCAGTTGCTGCTCGGCGAGATGCCCGACGCGGCGGCCGCGGCCAGCGGAAACTGATCCAGTGAAGCGGCCCGGTCGACCGCCGGTGTTCGCCGCCCTCGCGGCGGCTGCCTGGCTGGGCGCGTGCGCCGCACCGGACGCGCCCGGTTCGCCGGCGACGCCGTCGCCCGGTCCGGCGCGCGTGGCCGCGCTGATCGCCGGTGAATACGCCGGCCGCCCGGAGGTGACGGACGAACCTGGCACCACGGGACCGCTGGTACGTCTGACCGCCGCGATCGAGGCGCGAAACGGTCCCGCGGTCGCGCTTCGGCTGAGCCAGCGCTCCGGCGATTCCCGGCCACGCGATTTCCGGATGGTGCTCCGGCCGACCCGCGTGTCCACCCGCCTTGAAGGACAATTCTCGCCGCTGGGCCCGGACGGTGAGCCTTCAGGGGCATGCCCGCTCGAGGTCTCGCTGCAAAGCGACGGCTTCGTCGCCCGGACCGATGCCCAAACCTGCCGCTTCGGCGAGGGGCGCGACGCCGTGGCGCTGGTCAAGGAAATCGCCGGCGACGGCCGCCGGCTCGTGATCGCCGACCGCGTCGTTGATGCGGCCACCGGCGAGGCGACGTCGGCCGACCGGATCCTGGAACTGCACCGGGTGCGCGAATTCGAAGGCTGGGCCGGGATCCGGGACACGCCCGGCGCACCGTGGCGCATGACCGAGACCGTGCGCATCGCGTCCGACGGCGTTCCGGTGCGGCCGAGCGGCGCCGGGGACATGCGTCTCGGTATCGAACTCGAGCTGGCACCGTACCGCATCGCCCGAGACCAGGCATCGCTGTTGCGGCTGCGCGTGTTCGATGTCGAATCGGGCGAACTGCTTGGCCAGTCCTGGGCCGATCCCGCCGCGACCCGGATCGGTCTGGCGCTGCCGTCGGTGCAGGTCGGGCTGCGACTGCGCGGCGCCCGCTGAGGACCGGTTTCCAGCCGCACCGGCCGGGTGTCCGGCAAAGCGCCTTCGTGCTATAATCAGCGGCTACCTGCATCGTGCAGGCCTTGCTCCACGGCGGCATCCGGCGAATTCGCGCGGTCCGGCCGGGGGCTTTACCGGACCGGATCGACCGGCCGGTTCATCCACAAGGAGAAGTCGAGTTGAGACACTACGAAATCGTGTTTCTGGTCCACCCTGACCAGAGCGAGCAGGTACCGGGCATGCTTGATCGCTACCGGTCGCTGGTCGAGTCCAAGGGCGGGAAGGTTCACCGCTCCGAAGACTGGGGCCGGCTGCAGCTGGCCTACACGATTGCCAAGCTGCACAAGGCGCATTACCTGCTGCTGAACATCGAGTGCGATGCCGAAACGCTCGAGGAACTGGAGGGCATCTTCCGGTTCAACGACGCCATTCTTCGCCACCTGACGGTGCGCCGCAGCGAAGCGGTCACCGAGCCGTCGATCATGCTCAAGCGCAAGGAAGAAAAGGACGAGCGCGAATCGCGCCGCGGCCGCCAGCACGACGACCAGCGCGACGACTCGGCCGGCGATGACGACGACGGCAAAGGGGATTCCGACGACAACAAGGCGGATCCGGACGTCGATCAAGACGAAACCGACCGCGAAGCCCAGGAGGGTTGAGATTCATGGCCAAGTTTTTCCGCCGCCGCAAGTACTGCCGCTTCACCGCTGAGGGCATCACCGAGGTCGATTACAAGGATGTCGACCTGCTGAGGGATTTCATCGGCGAGACCGGCAAGATCATTCCGAGCCGGATCACCGGCACCAAGGCGCGTTACCAGCGCCAGCTCTCGACCGCGGTCAAGCGCGCGCGCTACCTGGCGCTGCTGC
>JAVVDX010000054.1:0-15072 GCA_032251475.1 Wenzhouxiangellaceae bacterium
CGTGTCCGCGCACCTCGGCCGACGGCGAATGGGTTCTCAGGTATTCGAAATCGAGTTCGAATACCCGGCCGTCGTCGTAGGTGCAGGTCAGCACGCGGCGCAAGCGGTCGAGATGAATGTCTGTCGGTTCCGGCGTCGTCATGTTCGCATCGGTTCACGATCTGCGGACATGTTAACCGCCGGCCGTCCGGGCCACGATCCGGAACCGGACCCGGATCGGGTCGGCCACGCGCAGCGCGCCGCCGGCGGCCGTGAACGGCTCCAGCCCGAAGTCGGCATGGCCGAACTCGAACCGGCCCACGGCCTCGAGCCGGTCGGCGGTGCGGAACACAGCAGTGGGCACCGCGATCTCGCGCACCTGGTCGCGCAGCCGGATCCGGGCCGTCACCCGGGGCATCCAGTCCGGTCCGGCGATGGCCACTGTCCGGATCGCGATGGTCGGGAAGTTCGCCGCGTCGAGCACGCGCTTGCCGAGCAGGTTGGCGCGCGTGCCGGAGACGGCCTCGTCGCCGAGTTCGGGGTCCAGGCCGAACTGCGCCCGCCATTCGGGCCGGTCGACTTCGAGCGCGGCCACGTCGATTTCCAGGTCGGCTCGTGCGCTTTGCCCGCCTTTCCCGGTTGCGATGCGGCCCGAGAGCACGGCGCCGCCGACGACATGGCTGTGGCCGAGACGCGCCATCGGGCCGGCCGGATCGACGCGGACGAGCAATTCCGATTCTTCCCGCTCGACCTGCCAGACCTTCTCATCCGATGCCGGGACCGGTGCGGCCGGCCACTCGGCCGGCCTCACTTCGGCAGGCTCATGCGAGACCGGCGCGGCGCAGCCGGTCACTGTCACGACGACGATGGCGACGGCGAGAACGCTGTTACGCGGCGATGGATGTTTCATCGGCGTCGATTATCCTGATTCCCGACCGCATGGTAGCCGGAGCAGATGAAAGTTCCAATTCGAAATACGGCCGAGGCCTACGGCGCGCTCGCGCAGCTGCTCCACTGGGCGGTCGTCGCCGGCATTGCGCTGCAGTTCGTCTGGGCCTGGCGCATCGACCGGACCGATTCGATCCGCGAGGAATTCGCGCTGGTCAACCAGCACAAGTCGATCGGCATCACGGTGTTGATGCTGGCGGTGCTGCGCCTGGCCTGGCGAGCGTTCAACCGGCCGCCGCCGCTGCCGGCGGGACTGCCGCGCTGGGAGCATCTGGCGGCCCGGGCTACGCACTGGCTGCTGTATGTGCTGATCTTCGCGATGCCGCTGACCGGCTGGGCCTTCACCTCGGCCGCCGGCTACGGTCCGGAATGGTTCGGCTGGCTGGACCTGCCGGACCTGGTGGCCCCGAACGAGCGCCTCGAGGAAATCTTCGGCGCGGTGCACGAGGCGCTGGCCGCGACGCTGGTCACCGTCGTTGCGCTTCACGTGACCGCAGCCTTGCGGCACCATTTCGTGCTTCGCGACAACGTACTGAAGAGAATGCTTCCGACGTGGACGACGAGCACTAGACAATGACGGGCCGAGCCGGCGCGAATGCATGGCTGCTGCCGGTGCTGGCGACAGTCCTGGTGCTGGCCGCGACGGTGCCGGCCGGCGCCGAAGCGGCTTGCTACGCCGGCGGCGACGGGACCGGCACGCTGGAATTCGCCGGCGCGGTCGAGGGCAGGGGTTTTACCGGCCGCTTCGGCGAGTTCGACGTGCGCTACTGCATGCCCGAGGGCGAGCCCGAGTCCGGCCGTATCGAGGTCACCGTCGCGCTCGCCTCGGCCGACAGCGACAACCGCGACCGCGACACGACGCTCAAGGGCGAGGAGTTCTTCGACGTGGTCAGCTTCCCGGAGTCGACCTGGCGCAGCACCGAAATCGTACGCGACGGCGAGGGCTACCGCGCCGAAGGCGAGCTGACGCTGAAGGGAATCACCGCGGCCCAGCCGATCCGGTTCACGCTCGAGCCCGACGGCGAGCGCATCGTCGCGCGCGGCGCGTTCACGCTGGCCGGCGACGCCGAGGTCGACCGGCAGCGCTTCGACGTGGGCACCGGCGAATTCGCCGACCCGGAATTCGTGCGCAACCGCGTCGACGTGCGCTTCAAGGTCGAACTGGCCGCGCCGTAGGCAGCCGTCCAGTTCCGATCGATCGGCGGGAGCTTGTCCGAAGGCGTAAAGAGTGCAGCCGAAGCACGCAAGGAGCGGCCGGGACAAGGGCGGGGGTGTCTGAGCGAAGCGAGTTCCCCGCCCGCCGGCCGATCCGAGCACTGCAGGGAACCGCTTGCGGCAGCAAGCGGCAAGTGACAGTCTTCGGACAAGATCCCGCCGATCGATCGCAACTGGACATGCCGTTTCGACAATGCCCCCGGCCGTTCCCGGCCCCCCGGCACGGCATCACGGGCAGATCCCGTCCGGGCATCCGGTAGAATCGGGTTTTTCCAAACGCGGATTCGAGCCCATGAAGCAACACGCATCCAACCTCGCCGCGGCCGTTCTCGCCGCCGCGACCGTTCTCGTCCTGGCCGGCTGCAAGTCCGAGCCGCCGGCCGAGCCCGAGGCGCCGTCCGGCGAGGCGGCTGTCGTGGAACAGCCCTCCGGGATGCAGATTCCGGCGTTGCCCGGGGCCGGCTTCGACCTCGAGCGCTACCGCGAGGATCTCAAGACCCTGGCCTCCGACGAATTCGAGGGCCGGGCCCCGGGTTCGAGGGGCGAGCGCCTGGCCGTCGACTACCTGGTCCAGCAGTTTTCCGAGGCCGGTCTGGAGCCCGGTTACGGCGACAGCTACCTGCAGCCTGTGCCGATGGTCGAGCTGACCAATCAGGAGCGTTCACCGATCGTGCTCGAGCGGGGCGGCGAGCAGTTCGAATTGACCTATCCCGACCAGATGATCACGTTCAGCCGCCGGTTCGGCAGCGATGCCCACGGCGTGGAGAATTCCGAGCTGGTGTTCGTCGGCTACGGCGTCGTCGCGCCGGAGTACGACTGGAACGACTACGAAGGCCTCGACGTCGAGGGCAAGACGGTCGTGATCCTGGTCAACGACCCCGGCTTCGCGAACCCGGACTCGGGGCTGTTCAACGGCCGCGCGATGACCTACTACGGCCGCTGGACCTACAAGTACGAGGAAGCGGCCCGGCAGGGCGCGGCTGCGGCGCTGATCGTGCACCAGACCGAGCCGGCGTCGTACCCGTGGGAGGTCGTGACCAATTCGTGGTCCGGGCCGCAGTTCGAGCTGGCCGAACGCGGCGACGAGCCCATCCTGCCGCTGCAGGGCTGGATCACGCTGGAAACCGCCCGGGACCTGTTCGCCCGTGCCGGGCGGGACTTCGACGAGGTTTCGGCGCAGGCGGCGCAGCCGGGCTTCGCGCCGTTCGGGTTGGATGCTTCGATGACCGCGCACGTGCGCAACAGCGTGCGCGAGGGCAAGTCCTACAACGTCCTGGCGATGCTGCCCGGTGCCGCGCGCCCGGACGAGGCGGTGATCTACATGGCCCACTGGGACCACCTGGGGCGCAACATGGCGCTGCCGGGCACAGCCGGGATCTTCAACGGCGCGATCGACAACGCTTCCGGCACGGCTGCGGTGCTCGAACTGGCGCGCATGCACGCCGCGGCCGGTCCGGCCGAGCGCTCGCTGCTGTTCATGGCCGTCACGCTCGAGGAATACGGGCTGCTCGGCTCGGCCCACTATGTCAACGATCCGGTGTTCGAGCATCGCAATACCGCCGCCGTGATCAATCTCGATGCGTTCAACTTCATGGCCGGACCGACCGAAGACATGGTCGTGGTCGGGTTCGGTTCGTCCGAGCTCGAGGACATTCTCGAGGCGACGCTGGCCGAGGACGACCGCTATATCGTGCCGGAACCGACCCCCGAGGCCGGCTACTACTATCGCTCCGATCATTTCAACTTCGCCAAGGCCGGCGTTCCGGCGCTGTACGCCAAAAGCGGCGTCGAGCACGTCGAGCACGGCGCCGAGCACGTGCTGGCGATCGAGCGCGAATACCGTGACAAGCGCTACCACAAGCCCGGCGACGTATACGATCCGGACTGGGACCTGCGCGGTGTGGCCCGGGACGCGTCGGCGCTGTACCGGGTCGGCCGCTTCGTGGCCGACAGCGAAGTCTGGCCGAATTGGTACGAAGGCAACGAATTTCGCGCGATTCGGGATCGGCAGCGGCCCTGAGCGGGTGCGTGAAAGCGTGCTGACCGTCACGCTTCCGGGGCGACTTGCCGGGTGATCCGGCAAGTTCCACCCCGGTGGCATTGTTATTGCATGAAGAGGGCATGAACCATGCCTGCCGCCCAATCGACACCGAGCGGATCCCGAGCCGCGAAATGATGCCCTCGGAAGTCGCGCGTCTGGCGCGCGCGTTCGAGCATTCCGCCGCAGGCATGGCGTTGCAGACTCCGGAAGGCGTGTGGCTGGAAGTCAATCCGGCGTTCTGTGCGCTGGTCGGGTACGTTCGCGACGAACTGGTCGGCAAGCCGTTCACCGAGATCACGCACCCGGACGACATCGAGGGCAGCGTTCGTCGGCTCGAGCGGCTCAACGACGGTGAACTGAGCAGTTTCCGGTTCGACAAGCGCTACCTTCACGCCGACGGTCGCGAGGTCTGGGTGCGTCTCGACGTCTCGATGGTGCTCGACGATGCCGGCAATCCGGACCTGATCATCACCCAGGCGCATGACATCACCGCCAGCCGGCAGATTCGCGACCAGCTTGCGGCCAACGAGGCGCGGCTGCGGTCGATCATCCGGTCGATGGCCGAGGGGGTGATCGTCATCGACCCTGCCGGACGATTCCAGCTTGGCAACCGGCGCGCAGCCGAGATCCTCGGGCTCGATCGGGAAACGCTGCAGAAATCGGCGCTGGTCGAGTTCCGGGACGACTGCATCCGCGCCGACGGTTCCCGATTCCCGCTGGAGGAATTTCCGGCCGCGGTCACGCTGGCGACCGGCCAGCCGCAGCACGAGGTGCAGATGGGGGTCCGGCGGGCCGACGGCCGGCTGGAATGGATCGAGATCAGCACCGAGCCGGTGCGCGACGAGAACACCGGGGATCTGGTCGCCGTCGTCGCGACGTTCTCCGACATCACCCATCGCATTCACATCGAGCAGGCGCTCAAGGACAAGGAGGAGCGGCTGACGCTGGCGCTGGAGGGGGCCAAGATGGGAATGTGGGACTGGCACCTCGATACCCGCGAGTTCACGTTCAACCGGATTGCCGCGCGCATGCTCGGCTATCGCGAAAGCGAGATCGCGCCCAGCATCGAATCGGTTCGTTCCCTCACGCATCCGAAGGACGAAGCCGCCCTCGTCGAAGCCATGGAAAGTCACCTGGCCGGCAACAAGGGGGACTTCCAGGCCGACATCCGGATGAAGCGCAAGTCCGGCGGCTACGTCTGGACCTACATGCGCGGCCGCGTGACCGAGCGCGACGCAAGCGATCGCCCCGCACGCGTGACCGGGATCGTCATCGACATCAGCCAGCGCAAGGAGCTGGAACGCCGGCTCGAGCAGCAGGCGATCACCGACGAGTTGACCGGCCTGTACAACCGCCGCCACGGCAACGAGCTGCTGCAGCGCGAAATCGACCGCTCCCGGCGCAGCCGGCGTCCGCTGTGCCTGGTGTTGCTGGATATCGATCATTTCAAGGACATCAACGACCGCTTCGGCCACGACACCGGCGACCGGGTTCTGCGCGAGGTGGCCGAGCTGCTGCGCTCGCGCATGCGCCGGACCGACGCGGCGGCGCGCTGGGGTGGCGAGGAGTTCGCGCTGCTGCTGCCCGAGACCGACGCCGCGGGCGGCCGGACGATCGCGCTGGAGTTGCTGGCGCAGATGAAGGAGATTCGCAAGCCCGACGGCAACGGCGTCAGCGCCAGCTTCGGTGTCGTCGACTACCGCGGCGACGAATCCAAGTCGGAACTGGTCAAGCGCGCCGACCGGTTGATGTACCGGGCCAAGAACGCCGGCCGGGCACGCGTGGAAACGGAGTAGAACCCTGATGGGGTCTACACTTCCCTGTGGAAACCGCTGGAATACGTAGCGAGCGGGCGGCTGACGGCGTCCGGCGGTGCTCGAAATCCTCATGTACTGCCGTGTACACTCCGGTTTCTGCGCTCCGGCGGCCACCGTCAGCCGCCCGCTCGCTACGTATTCCAGCGGTTTCCTAAGCGCGTCCGGCGTCCAGGTCGTTCGGAGAGTGCAGGTACTCGCTTTCCACCGCCGATTCGCGCAGCAGGCCGATCAGCGTCTCGATACGCTGCGAGGCCGTCATCAGGCCCTCCATGTCCTCGTCATCGGCGTGTTCGTCGGGCTGGTGCGCGTAGAGCCAGAAATGCACTGCGCCGGCGACCAGGCCGTCGGCGATCGCCCAGAGGCTGGCTTCGGGGTTTTCCTCGGCGATCTGGTTGCCCAGGTCGACGACCTGATCGGCGGTGTCGTCAAACAGGATGTCGTCGTCATTCATGGGTTTCGCCCCGGAGACGTTCCAGAGCCCTGATTGTACGCGCCCGGCCGAGCTCGATCAGTTCCGCGGCACGGTGAAACTCGTGGACCATGCACGCATTCTTCGGGATCTCGATGACCAGATCGGGCTGGAACACCGCCAGGTGCTGGCGCGTGATGACCGCCTCCATGGTTTCCAGCGTCTTCATCATCATCGCGACCAGCCCGGGTGCGCTCTTTTCCTGTTCCTCGCCGCGCTCGACCAGGCCGTTGAAGAACCGCCGCAGTCGCTCGACGATCGAATCCTCGTCGTCGCCTTCGGCGAGGTTCCCGTCATCGCCGGTTCGCTTGCGCCCGCTCGCCGCGACGATCGCGTGCGGCCTGGCGATGTCGGCGTTGACGTTGACCACGATGGTCAGGTCGCTCAGGCAGCGAAGCGTGGGTGCAACCGGAACCGGATTGAGGATGCCGCCGTCGACCAGCAGCCTGCCCCGGTAGCGGTGCGGCGTGAACAGCCCCGGTATCGCGATCGAGCCGCGGATGGCCTCGAACAGCGAACCGCGGCTGAGCCAGATCTCGCGCCCGGCCTCGATATCGACCGCCACGGCCGTGAAGTCGATGTCCAGCTTCTCGATCTCGGCGTCGCCGACCATTTCCCTGAGCCGGTTGATGATCCGGTCGCCCCGGATCAGGCCGCCGCCGGAGAACGTCCAGTCGACCAGCCGCAGCACGTCGGACTGCTCCAGCTGCTGCACCCACTCGGAATAGACATCGAGCTTGCCGGCCGCGTACATGCCGCCGACCAGCGCGCCCATCGAGCTGCCGGCGATCGACTCGATCCGGTAGCCCGCTCCGGTCAGCGCGTCGATCGCGCCGATGTGGGCCAGCCCGCGTGCGCCGCCGGAGCCCAGTACCAGCGAAACGGTTGCCTGATTCTCCATATTTCCGGGTATTTTCCGGCTGCCTGTATGCCATCCACAGATTACAGGGATTTTCACCGATCAACGTTCTCGTTGTATCCGTGAAAATCCGTGGATCGACCTTGCGCTATTCCGGCACGTCGAACGCCTGCCGGACCCAGGCCAGGTAGTTCTGGTCGGTCGAAACGATCTTGCCGGGCGAATCGGACAGCTTGACCACCGGCTGGCCGTTGCACTCGGTCATCTTGATGACGATGTTGATCGGCTCGGTGCCGGTATCGTGGGTCAGGTTGGTGCCGATGCCGAAGGTGACATTGATCCGGTCACGGAACCGGTGCCAGATTTCGGCCGCGCGCGGGATGTTCAGCGAATCCGAAAAGACCAGACTGCGGGTCTTCGGGTCGACGCGGTTGACCCGGTAATGCTCGATCATGGCCTCGGCCCATTCGAACGGGTCGCCGGAATCCTGGCGCGCGCCGTCGAACAGCTTGCAGAAGTACATGTCGAAATCGCGCAGGAAGGCCCTGAGGCTGTAGGTGTCCGACAACGCGATGCCGAGGTCGCCGCGGTATTCGCGCGCCCAGATCTCGAACGCGAAGCGTTGCGTCTCGGCCAGCCGCGGCCCCAGCGCCTGCGCGGCCTGGACGAACTCGTGCGCCATCGTGCCGATCGGTACCAGGTCGAGTCCCATTGCCAGCCGCACGTTGCTGGTCCCGCGCAGGCTGCCGGGAATCTCGCGCGCAAGAGTTTCCACGACCTCGTCGTGCCAGGCGCGCGAGAAGCGCCGGCGCGTGCCGAAGTCGGCGAACACGAAGTCCCCGGGCCGGTCCAGCGCGCGAACCTGCGCGATCTTTTCGGCCAGCCGCTCGCGGCCGGTCGCGAAATTCTCGTCGGGGTAATGCCGCCGGGTGTAGAGCTCGCTGACGATGGCCAGCAGCGGCACCTCGAACAGGATGGTGTGCAGCCATGGACCGCGGATCGTGATCGCGAGCTGCCCGTCGTCTTCACCGATCTCGATGAATCGGGACTGCAGCCTGAACAGCCTCAGGAACTCGACGAAATCGGGTTTGATGTAGCGCTGCGAGGCGAGAAAGTCGAGTTCGTCCGGCTTGAGCGTCAGCGTGCACAGATGCTCGATTTCGCGCTCCAGTTCGGCGCGCAGCGGGCGCAGGTCGGTGCCGGACGTGCGGCACCTGAAACGGTATTCAACCTCGGCCCCGGGAAACTGATGCAGGACGGCCTGCATCATCGAGAATTTGTAGATGTCGGTGTCGAGCAGCGATTCGATGATCATCGACGGCGGGGCGGCGGGATTCGGAGATGCGGATCAGGATAGCGCGGCGGGCCGCCATTCGGGACGCGGTGACTCGGTCTCGAGTCCCGGATCCGGGCCTACTCGGCTGCCAGCACCATCCGGTCCGACTCGTGCTTGAAGACGCGCAGCGAGACCAGAATCGCCGCCATCGGCACAAGCGACATGTAGAACGCCGTCTCGCCGCCGAGTCGGCCGAACAGCACGCCGGTCAGCATCGAGCCGGTCGTGCCGCCCAGCGCCGAGGCGATCACGATCAGCCCGGTCATCAGTGCGTGCTGGTGGCGCGGCAGGGCGCTGAGCATGACCGAATTGATCGCCGGATAGATCGGGGCCATGAACAGCCCGATCAGCGGGAACAGCCACGCCGCCAGCGGCGCGCTGGACCAGCCGGTGACCTCACCGGCCTCGATGCCCGAGGCCAGCGGCAGCGTGAGCACGACCAGCACGCCCATCGCGATCACGCACAGGTTCAGCAGCGCGTGCCACGGCAGCAGCCGGAGCAGCGCCCCGGCGCTCAGGCGGCCGATCGCGAGCGCGGCGGCGAAGATGCTCGCCATCTGCACGCTCATCGCGTTGGGCAGCTTGAGGACTTCGCTGTTGAACGTGGGCAGCCAGGTGCCGATGCTCTGCTCGATCAGCACGTACAGCCAGGCCGAGATGATGAATACCAGCACCATCGGCCGGATCGCCAGCGACAGCATCCGGCCGAAGCCCTGGCCGATGGTTTCGCCGACCACCACTGTGCCGGACTCGTCCAGCCGGCTGACCGACAGCAGCGCGATCGCCAGCAGGCAGATCGCGGCCAGCACCCAATAGACCTGCAGCCACGAATCGCTGCCCGGATTGGCGTCGTCGATGAACGCGCCGAAAAGCCAGTAGCCGGCCAGCACGCCGACCATGAAAAGACCCTCGATCAGATTGGTCAGCGCCGCGTGGCTCTGGCGGTCGTGGGTCAGCAGGCCGATCGACGAGTACACCGAGACCTTGACGATGCCGAACGACGCGCCGGTGACCAGGAACAGCAGCCGCGTCATCCAGAAGCTGTCGGCCAGCGCCATCGCCACGCAGGCTGCGGCGACCAGGCCCAGCCCGAGCATGATGCCGCGCCGGTAGCCCAGGCGCGGGATCAAAGAGGCGAGCAGGAACGACGCCAGTGCAATCGGAATGTCCTTGAAGCCCTCCAGCGTGCCGGCCTGGGTCTTGGTGACGCCGTAGCTGGTGATCGACTGCAGGATTACGGTGCCTACACTGTTGAGCAGCATCGCGAAGATCATGTAAGCCAGGACAAGCGCCACGACGATGCGAATCTGCTTCATGGGGAGAATTCCGGAATCCGGCTGTGACTGCGGAGATTGGCGCCCCACCCCGCGGCGGGGTGGGGCGCGTCGGCTCAGAAGCGGTAGGTTAACGACGTTTCGACATTGGTGCCTTCGATCGGCCGGCCGAGAAACACATTATCGGTCACGCCCGAGCCGATGACGCGGGTGTTGCCCTCGGTCAGGGCCAGTTCGTCGGTCACGTTGGTCGCCATCACGCGCAGCTCCCAGTTGAGGCCGATGTAGGCAACCGCGCCGATGTCGAACGTGTCGTACGACGGCAGCGGCTGCTGGTTCTCGATATCGGAGAAGCGGTCGCCGACGTGGGTCCAGGTCGCGAACAGCCGCAGGTCGGCGTACTCGGTCGGGATGGTCAGGTTCGGCGTCAGCCGAAACTGCAGGTCCGGCTGGCGGCGGATCTTGTTGCCCGAGAAGTCGCCGAACTGTTCGTATTCGGCGTCCTGCCAGTTGCCGGTGAAGTGGATGTCGAAACCGTCGACCGGCCGCAGCCGGGCTTCGAACTCGATCCCCTTCGCCTCGGATCCACCGATACGGGTGATGTTCCGCCCTTCGGCGAATACCTGGAACGGCAGGCCCTCGAACTCGTTGTAGAAGCCGGTCAGGAACAGGCTGTACAGCCGGGTCGAGCTCTTGAAGCCGATTTCGTACTGGTCGACTTCCTGGGTGTTGTCCTGGCCGTCGCGCAGGTTGTCGAACTGCGGGAAGAAGTAGCCGGAGTTGACGCGCGCGAACACGCTGGACCGGTCGGTGAGCATGTAGTTCAGACCGGCCGTCCACGAGGAGTCGGTGTCCTCGAAATCGATCTGCCGGAACGTGCCGTCGGGCACCGAGGCGCTGTTGTTGTGCAGCGTCAGCGGATTGCCGTCGAGGTCGGTATTGAACACGTTGCTGACCCGGCCGTCGGCTTCCTGGCGCTCGATGCGGGCGCCGACGTCCAGGCGCCAGCGGTCTGCGAATTCCCATTCGTCGGCGATGAAGCCGGCGATGTTCTGGCCGTCGTAGGCGGCATCCAGCGAGAAGAATGACGCGCCGCTGAAACCCTGGCGCGTGACGCGCACGCCGTTGTCGAGCACCACATCGATGCGGCGGGCATGGGGTTCGGCGGTGATCAGCATGTTGTTGCCGAGGTGCCACTGGTCCTGGGCTTCGTAGTCGGCAAAGTAGGAGCCAATCGTCAGCGTATTGCCCGGAAACAGCTCGCGCGAGATGCGCAGCTCGTTGGTGAACGATTCGACTTTCTTGTCGACGACCCAGAATCCGGCTTCCATGACCTGCTGGTCGCCGGCCACCGGCTGACCGCCGTTGAAGAAGCGGGCGGTGCCCGAGGTGGCCGGACCGCCGGCCGTCGCCAGCACGTCCGGGTTGCTGTTGACGGCCGCGATCGTCGATTCGATGAAGCTGTCCAGCGTCAGCGGCGTCGGACCGGTGAACAGGCCGTTGGTCGGTGTCGTGGCGTCGAGATAGTTCATCCGGTCGCTGAGCCGCCATGCGCCGAATTCCAGGTCCAGCGTGCCGCCGAAGCTGTCGAGATCGACGCCGCGGCCTTCGGCCAGGTCGGGCTCGATGGTCCCCGGGTTGTCGCCCGGCGCGACCTGAATGCTGACGCGGCGGAAATCGTTGCCGATCAGCGTATCGTCGGTTGCGTCGAAACCGGGGAACTCCCCGATGCCGCCGCCCGGCTTGACGATCAGCGGGATGCCGGTGAAGAACACATTCTCGTCGTCGAGGTGGCGACCGTAGAGCGTGAAATCGCCGTTGCCGAATTCGTGGGTCAGCGTCGCGCTGACCTGGCCGCCCTTGTTGGCCGGGAACTGGGTGTCGCGCACGCCGTCGTCGTCGCGGTAGAAGCCGCCGACGCTGTAGTACCAGTCGCGCGCGATCGGCCCGCTGGAGAAGAAGTCGAACCGCTCCTTGCCCTCGCTGCCGATGGTGACGCGTCCGAGCGCCTCGTAGTCCGGCCCGCCCTTCTTCTGGATGATGTTGACCGTTGCGCCGGGCTGGCCGTTGGAGAACACCGGGCTCGGGCCGCCGCGCAGGACTTCGACGTGGTCTATGGTCTGGTCGAGCCGGATCAGCGACGAGTTCTCGAGGAACGAAAGCGTCGGCGGCGGGAACACCGGCGAGCCGTCGATCTGGAACGTGACGAACGGTGCGTCCGAGCCGCCCGGGAAACCGCGCACGTCGATGTTCTGGCCGGTCTCGCCGCCGGTCGATTCGACCCAGATGCCGGGCACGATCTTGAGCAGGTCGCCGGTACTGCGCGGTGCAGCATCGTCGATGTCCTCGGGGGTCGCGGTCGTGATCGAGAAGCTTGCTTCGACCTTTCTCAGGCCCGACGTGCGCGGCGTGCCGCTTACGACGATGCGGTCCACCGCTTGGTATGGGTCGGTCTGTTCGCGGTTCTCGTTGCGTTGTTCCTCGCTGTCGGAGTCCTCATCGTCCTGCGCCAGGGCCAGGCCCGGCGACAATACCGCGGCGATGGCCGCGCTGAGCAGAAGTTTCTTCAATGTAATCGATTGCATGTCTTACCCTCGCTCTCTTTGCTTGCGTTTTCGACTGGTTCTTCGTGATTGCGGATTGGTCCGCTTATCGGTTCCGTTTCGCGCTATGCGCGCTTTCGCTCCCGTCCGATCCGGCAAGCGGAATCGTCTCGATGCGAAACTGGTGCAGGCCGTCGAGCACGGCGTCGGCGCTGGGCAGGTCGCGGCGGTGGCCGATGCCAAGCGCCGTCATGCCTGCGGCCTTGATTGCGGCGATGCCGGCGGCGGCATCCTCGATGCCCAGACACGCGGCCGGATCGGTTCCGAGTCCGCGCGCTGCGGCCAGGAAGATTGCCGGGTCCGGCTTGCCGCGGCCGACCCGGGCCGGGTCGGCGATGAAATCGAAATGTCCGGCGATTCCGAGGCGGTCGAGCAGCGCCGGGGCGTTGCGGCTGGCCGAGGCCAGCCCGAGCCGGGCGCCGGCCGCGCGCGCCGTCTCCAGCGCCTCGCGTGCGCCCGGAAGCAGGTCGCGTGGCGTGATCCGGCGGATCGATTCGCGGTAATAGCCGTTCTTGCGTTCGGCCAGCGCCGCGCGCTCGTCATCGTCGTACCCGCGCGAGGCGCGTTCGAGCAGGATGTCCAGCGACGTCATCCGGTCGACGCCCTTGAGCCGGCGGTTGACGCGCCGGTCGAACTCGATGCCGAGTTCGTCGGCCAGCCGCTGCCAGGCCCGGTAATGCGCCTCTGCGGTGTCGGTCAGCACGCCGTCGAGGTCGAAAATCAGCGCCTCGATCGGGCGGACGCCCGAAATCAGCGGCCATTCGGCCGTTGCCGGAAGTCGTCGGGTCTCGGTCCGGCCCGGAGCCAGCGCGACTTGCTCGTCGTGGTGCATGAGCGTCATCGGCGCGCCGTCGACCAGCGTGTAGTGCGCGCCGTCGCGGTCGACGTCGATCCGGAGGCGGCGGCCGCGCCACGTCAGCGGCAGCCGCCAGCCGCGCCAGCGTGCGGGCAGCTTCGGGGCGACTCGCAGGTCCTCGTCGGCGAGCCGCAATCCGGCGATGCCGAACGCCAGGCATTGCCAGCTCGCCGCCATCGCGGCCATGTGGGCGCCGTGATCGGTATTGCCGTGCAGGTTGTCCAGGTCGACGTTGAGCGTTTCGTCGAAGCCGGCCAGCGCCGCTTCGGGAAGATCGAGTTCGGCGGCCAGGATCGCGAACGAACCGGCCGAAAGCGTCGAGTCGTGGGTCGTGACGTCCTGGTAATAGTCGAAGCAGCGCTGCTTGGTCGCGCGGTCGATGTCGGCGCCGTCCATGATCAGCGCCTGGACCACGTCGGCCTGCTTGCAGACCTGGTGTCGGTACAGCGTCAGCGGGTGGTAGTGCAGCAGCAGCGGGTAGTGCGCGGCCGGCGTGTTCGCAAAATCCCAGACCGGCTTGTCGAGAAAGCCGTCGTCCTGGGCGTGGATGCCCAGGGCCTCGTCCCAGGGCAGGTACATCGCCCGGGCGGCCCGGCGCCACTGTTCGACCTCGGATTCATCGAGGGCAAGCGTGCGCGCCAGTGCGCGGGCCGCATCGGGGTCCTCGACATGGATGCGATCCCAGGCCGCGGCGGCGTCGAGCAGGTGGGCGCGAGCCATCCGGTTGGTATAGAAGTTGTTGTCGACCAGCGCCGAGTACTCATCGGGTCCGGTCACCTCGCAGATGCAGAAGGCGCCGCTGCGGTTGGCGTTGAAGTGCCCGACCTCGAGCCACAGCCGTGCGGTCTCGAACAGGATCTCGGCACCGTGCCGGACCAGGAAACCGGCATCGCCGGTGGCCCGGACGTAGAAGCGTATGGCCCAGGCGATCGCGGCGTTGATGTGGTACTGGGCCGAACCGCTGGGGTAGTAGCCCGAGCACTCGTCGCCGGCGATCGTGCGCCACGGATACAGCGCGCCGCGGGCGTGGTTCATCTCGCGCGCGTGCCGGCGCGCGCCGTCGAGCGTGCGGTGGCGGAACTCCAGCGCGGCGAGGGCCAGGTCGGGCGCGGTCAGCGCCAGCACCGGCAGCATGAATGCTTCGCTGTCCCAGAAGCAGTGGCCTTCGTAGCCGTCGCCGGTGAGGCCCTTGGCCGCGGTGCCCGACGCGCCGTCGCGGGCGGCGGACTGGAACAGGTGGAACAGGTTGAAGCGCAGCGCACGCTCGGCGTCGGGATCGCCGTCGACGGCTGCCGCCGCGGATGCCCAGAACGGCTCGAGGTTCGCTTCCTGTTGCGCCCGCAGCGTCTCGAAACCGGCACCGGCCGCGCCATCGAGCTCGCGCTCGAGATCCTGGCGAAGCTTGCCGCTTCCGTCTGTCCACGCCCAGGCTACCAGCTTGTCCAGGCCGAGTTTTCGGCCGGGTTCGATCCGGCCGCGAAAGCGCTCGACGATGCGCCGCTGCTGTCGTTCGGTTCCCTCGTGCACGAAGGCGTCGCCGTACGGCAGGTGGCGCTGGCCGCAAGCGACCCGCAAGCGGTCGTCCGGGGTAGCCTGCAGCGCCCATGCCAGATCGTCGCCGGATTCCGATTGCAGCCATTGCATGCCGGCGCCGGCGCCGACGCCGATGCGCGGG